>JALHRW010000141.1 GCA_022841245.1 Planctomycetota bacterium | reverse complement strand
AGTTCGGCGTTGTACTTGGCCTTGAACGCCGCCTGTTCGGCCGGATCGGCGAACCAGTCCTTGCGGTAGGCGAAGCCGACCGCGTCGGTCTCGCAGGGCAGGGCGAACAGTTTGCCGCTGCCGGTCGGGTACTCGCACAGGTATTTCAGCGCGGTCTTGTTGATCTCATCGAGCTTGACCGTGGCCTTGGCCCAGTCGGTCAGTTCGAGGTAGAGTCCCTTGGTCGCGCCGCGGCCGATCCACTGGCTGTCGCCGATGACGATGTCGAAGTCGGTCTGCTTGTTGCCGAAGTTGAGGAACACCTGGTCCTGATAGGTCTGCCAGGGGATCTGCTGCACGGTGACCTTCACGCCCGTAGCCTTCTCGTACTCCTGGCCCAGCTCCTGCAGACCCACTGCCGGATCCCATTGCGCCCACCAGATGGTCAAGGCGGGTTTCGACGGGGTCGCGGTCTTGGTGACGGGGCGGTCGAGGTTCATGTTGTCGCGCACCGAGATCCAGACGATCACGGCGATGACGGCGGCGATGGCGATCCACTTGACCATGGCGGGGCTCCGAGCGTGGGTTTTCGCGGATGAAAGCGCTTCCTGGACCACCGGCAACTGCTTTTAGGTCCGGGAGTGAACCGCTCCGACGTCGCCCCGTTCGTCCCGATGGAGGGGCCAGCCATGTCGCACGCCAACACCCATGAGGAGACCGGCAAGCTCGATCTCGTGCCGATGATCGACTGCGTCATGCTCCTGCTGCTGTTCTTCATCCTCACCTCGAGCTTCACCAGCGAGGAGCAGCGCATCAGCGCGCTGCTTTCGACCAAGGAGGGTCAGGATCCGACAGCCCCGTCCGTGGAGCAGCCCCCGATCGTCCGCGTGGTCGTCCTGCCCGGTGAAGGCCGCAGTGCTCGGGTGCGCATCGGTGGCGGCGAGGAACTGGTCCTGGACGGCGCCGCCCTCGCTCAGCCCGGTGGGGCGGGAGTAGAGGCTGCCATCGACGCCTTCCACGCCGCCCTGGCCGCCCGGCTGGAGGTCTATGAGAAGGGCGGTGCCCGCACCGATCAGACTCCGGTCGAGATCCACTGCGCCACCCGGCTGCCCTGGCGCCACGCCATCGCCGTCTATGACGCCGTCCGCGCCTACGAGCAGGCCCGTCTGCCCGACCCGTCGGTTGCGCTCACCGACCAGCGCAGTGTCGCCTTCGGCGCCCCGACCATCCGGCGGACCTCGACGGACAACGAGCAGGACGAATTGGAACGCTTGGAACGCTTGCGGTAGGGTGGTTGCCGCTTGCCCGGGCGCGGGCATCGCGCATGAACCCGCATGCGCATCCTCGCCCTCCTCGCCTTCGTCCTCGCCCTTCATGCCGCCGAGCTGCCATTCAAGCCGCCGGTCGCCTACGCCTGCGACATCGCCTTCACTGACGGCAAGCAGAAGATGGCTGGCCGCATGTTCGTCGGCGCCGCCGATCGCCAGCGCATGGAGATCAAGGCCGATGGCGAGTCCATGGTCATGATCATGCGCCAGGACCAGAAGAAGATGCACATGCTGATGGTCAGCGAGAAGATGGCGATGAGCATGCCGCTGAATCCCAAGCAGGCACCGGTCGGCAGCCAGGCGACCAATGATCCGAACGCGACGTGGAACAAGACCGGCAGCGAGACGGTGAACGGCGTCGCTTGCGACCGCTACGAGTTCTCCAGCAAGGACGGCAAGGGCGTCGCCTGGATCGACGCCAAGCAGGGCGTGATGGTCCGCGCCAAGGACGCCGACGGCAAGGGTCAGGCCGACTTCACCAACTACCAGATCGGCGCGCAGAAGGCCGAACTCTTCGAAGTGCCCAAGGATTACCAAGTGATGCCCGGCATGGGCGGGATGATGGGCGGTCAGTGACCGCTCGCGGCTGGAAGCTCGACCTCGGCGACCATCGCGCCGAACTGTCCGGATTCGAGACCGAGCAGGCCCGCAAAGGCAAGGCCGCCAAGGCGGCTGGCCGGAGCGGGCGCAAGGGCGGCAAAAGCAAAGGCCGCAGCGATGCCCCGTCGTGGAAGCCGAGCCCGGGCGCCAAGCGCGTCGGCGTCGAGGACGGCACCCGGCTGAGCGCCTTCGTCGCGCGGACCCGTACGGGCATGAGCGTGCGCGAGGCCAAGAAACTGATCGAGAGCGGTTGCGTGCGCGTCGACGGCGCGACCGAGACCTTCGCCAGCCGGCAGCTGCGCCGCGGCGAGACGGTCGAGGTCTTCGCCGAACTGGCGCCGCAGGAGCACATCTTCGACCCCAAGCGCATCATCTTCGACAGCGACGGGTTCCTCGCCTACGACAAGCCGGCCGGCCTTCCTGCGACGCCGACCGATGCGACCAAGAGCTGGAGCCTGCTCGACATCCTGCGGGCGGCGCTGGGCAAGGACATCATTCCGGTGCACCGCATCGATGCCGACACCAGCGGCATCGTGCTGTTCTCGCGCCAGGAGCGGGTCGCACGCACGCTCGAGACGTCCTTCCGCGACCACTTGGTGAAGAAGACCTACCTCGCCATCGTCCGCGGCCACCCGCGCGAGAAGGGCGAGCACCGCAGCTACCTGGTGCAGTCGGAGAAGGGCCAGGGCTTCGAGACCTGGGCCAGCGGCCATGGCGCCGACGCGCGCGCCGCCGAGACCACCTGGGAAGTGGTCGAGCGCCTCGGGCCGTTCGGTTCGCTGGTGCGGGTGCAGCCGAAGTCCGGACGCCACCACCAGATCCGCATCCACTTCGCCGAGATCGGGCATCCGCTGTACGGCGACATCCGCCACGGCGACCGCCGCGATCCGACCCAGGCCCCGCGCCACATGCTGCACGCCTGGCGCATCGAACTGCCGCATCCGGTCACTGGCGACACGGTGAAGATCACCGCGCCGGTTCCCAAGGAGTTCGACCGGCTGGCGGACACCCTGCGCCGGCTGCGCTGAATCCAAGTCTGCACGAACGCGTTACTCTGGTTTCTCGGTGGACTTGCGTGCAGAGGCAGACGCGAGCCTTGTGCTGACGAGCATCCTTGGCTATTGCGCAGTCGATGGGTCATAGAGTCGCCTGATCACATCATCTGAATGTAGCCGCTCAACATGCAGGTCGTAGGCCAGCGTGTTGCGCTGTTTCCCGTGCGGTCCCCAGATGGCTCCGTAATTCCAGGTCGGTCCAGCAGAACTCACGCCCAGGGTCCACTCGTCGCTGCATGCGATCATGGTGCGCGTGGACTGGTGCGTGACGCGTGTTCTGCTGACATCGCCGAATGTCATCGACGAGGAGAACATGAGCGTGTTGGTGGTATTCACCGGCATGAGTGGCCGATGATTGTAGCCATATCCGATGCGCCATAACCGGGCAGCATTGCGACGGTATTCCGAGCAGCCAATCAGGATGTTGCGGTTGTTGAACTCGGCATCGCTGGACTTCGCACCATCCTTGTCGCTGACCTCTGCGTAGCTGGCCAACAGTTCATACCATTTCAGCCGCTTTGGACTCTCTGCATAGACCAGCAGGTCGTTCCAATCCTGGCTGTAGGCCAAGGCGCACATCCCCACCTGACGCAATGCGCTGGCGCAGGCGATGGCCTTGGCTTGCGTCCGCACCATCCTGATTGCTGGCAGCAGCATGGCCGCCAACACCGCGATGATGCAGACCACCATCAGCAGTTCGACCAGGCTGAAGGCAGCATTGGATGGCGCGATCCCTCGCTCCTGGAACTGGACTGTCATGCTCATGCGAGGCATGCGGCTCATGACGCTAGTCTGTCATTGACATAGTCACAGTCAATTGACATAGTCTTTTGCTGAGCCATGCTCGCCCCCACATACGGGCCGTTGCCTGTCCTGTCAGGAGAACCCCATGACCCGACTGTTCTGCGTTACTGGATCCATCCTCAGTGTGGCCTCGCTGCTGTCCGCAGCAGAGATGCAGGCGATCCCTACCTACGAGAATTGCAGCATATACCTACGGGAGAGCCCTCTGCCGGTAGGCGAGCTGAAGCTGCGCTACCGCACCGTCGGCGGCACATGGATGCCTGGCCATCCCTTGGTCGTCAGCTCCACGGACCATGTGCCGCGCGGTTCGCTCTTCGGCCTGCACGCCGGCACGTCCTACGAGGTCGAAGTCGCCGACCGGACCGGCCGGATCGCCGCAACCACCTTCACCACCTGGCCCGAGCAGGTGCCGATCGCGCGCACCATCAGCCTCGATGCGCACGAGAGCAATGGCGGGCCCCTGCTCATTGACCAGGGCGGCACCGCCGACGGCTGGATCCGCTACATCGCTCCGCCCGGCCATGTCGTCGACGGCGGCGAGCGGGACACGGAGGCGATCCTGGTGCGCGAGACGTCGTTCATCATCCTCGAAGGACTGACCATACGCGGCGGAGCGCGTCACGGCATCCGCCTGCTCAAGTCCCACGACATCCGCATCTCCGGCTGCGATATCAGCGGTTTCGGCCGGGTCGGGGTCCAGGATCTGGCCAAGGATGGCAAGTACTACGACGTAAACGGCAAGGCGATCAACTACGACGCCGGCATCTATATCGAAGACAGCGGCCGCTTGACCATCGAGCGCACCTGGATCCACGATCCACGCAATCATGCCAACTCGTGGTTCTTCTCGCATCCCGCTGGGCCGACCGCGATTTGGACCAAGGCCACAGGCGAGGTGGTGGTCCGCTGGAACGATCTGGTCGGCAGCGATCGCCACCGTTGGAACGACGTGATGGAGGGCTGGGGCAACGGCAAGGTGGACGGCGCGTTCAATCGCGACTCCGACATCTATGGCAACTACCTCGCCTACGCCAACGACGACGCCATCGAGCTGGACGGCGGGCAATGCAATGTGCGTTTCTATGGCAACCTCATCCAAGGCACCATGTGCGGCGTCAGCACCGCGCCGAACCTGCGCGGGCCTTCGTGGGTCTTCGGCAACATCATCGCCAATCTCTCCGACGAGCGCGGCCTGGGCAGCGCCGGGATCAAGAACGGCGGCGGCTCGACCAGCAGCGCAGGAATCACCATGTTCTACCACAACACCTTCGCCGGCCAGGGCGGCGGCCTTTCAGCGGTGGGCTTCGGCTCCGACCAGGATCGCGGCATGTTCCGTGCCGTCAGCCGAGGCAACGTCTTCGCCGTAACGGGCTGCGGTATCCAGGATCCCTACATGCCCGAGGGCAACGATTTCGACGGCGACCTATTCTCCTTGCCGTGGAACGCGCCAGGTAAGCGCGAGACCAAGCGTGACTGCGAAGCCAACGGGATCATAGCGGGAGCGGGATTGGCTGATCCAACCGCAGGCGACTACCGCCCCGGAGCCGGCAGTCCGGCCCTGGGGAAGGCTCTGCCCATCCCCGGCTTCGCGTTCCTCGGACACGACCTCGGGGCCATGCCGGCCGATGGCTCGCGTCCGTCGCCGTGGCGCCCGGATGGCCTGCGCGCGGTTCCAGCCGAGCTGCGCTTCCATGGTCAGTTGGCCCAGGCCGGCGTACGCGAGGTACGGGTGACCAGCCCGGTGACACAGGACTTCCGCGTGCTCATGAACAAGGCCTGCGACTGGCTACGGGTCGAGCCGGCCCAGGGCACCTTGCGGGCGGGCGAGCCCAGTGTGCTGCGCGTGTCGCTGACCGAACAGGTGATGGAGCACGGCGGCAGCGTGCCTGGGGCCTTCCTGGTGCGGCTGGCCTCCGGCGGCAGCGTACCCGTGACGGTGCTGGCTGATGTCGCCGCCACCGAGATCGATGCGGCGGCCGAGATCGAGGCCCTGCCCGGCGCTTCCGCCTTTGCCACGCTCAAGGATCCCGATGCCTCAGGTGGGCTATACCTGGATTTCGTCGGCGCCAGCAAGGAACCAGGAGAACTGGGGGTGACTTTCGCGTTCGAGGTGCCCATCGACAGCTCCTATGCCATCGCCTTCCGCGTGCGCTGTCCGCTGCCGCTGCCGATGCACGACTCGTTGTGGCTGTCGCTGGATGGAGCCGCTCCCCAACAGTGCCCGATAGCCGGCGGCCCGACCTGGCAGTGGGTGCACCGCTCAGGTCGGACCGGCGCACGCCTACCCCTGGCGGCAGGCCGTCACATCCTGCGCATCATCCCGCGCGAGCAGTTGGACCTGGACGCAGTGCGCGTGACGACGCTGCCCATTCCGCTGTACGAACGCGGCTCGACCCTGCCCCCCGCGCAGTCGCCCTGAACGCAACCAGTCAGGATACGTAGGCCGAGCGCGGCGCGAAGGGGTCATGCATCTGCGCGGCATGGTGCAGGCGCGCCGCACGGGCCAGCTCGACCGTGTCGGCGTCGATGTCCTGCGACAGATCAAGGATGCGAGTGGTGCCCTTGAGTACGAAGCGGGTCAAGTCGGCGGACTCCATGCACGGTTCCCACGACATCTTCCCCAGTTCGCTGAGAATCAGGGTTTCGCGCGGATCGCCAAGGTCGAGGGTTTGCAAGGCGCTGTTCTTGGCGATCGGTATGCCATAGTGCAGGCCGGCGAGATGGTCCTGCACCGACCTGGACAGCATCAGCGTGATGAAGCGTCTGGCCAGCTCGGGGTCGGTGCAGGTATCGCGCACGCAGGCGAGGTCGGCGGCCTGGCTGGTGGTGTCGACACCGCCCGGAATGAGCGGCAGGGGTGCTGCCTGCCAGCCCTCCCAGCCACGCATCCGCAGTTGCGAGGTGAACTGCCGGGTACCCAGGGCCATCGCCGCCTGGTCGATGGCGAAGGCGTCGGCGAAGGTTGACTGGGCGTGTGCCGGGCGGCCAAGGGCCTCGCTCAACTCGCGGAAGAGGCGCAGGCCATGCCGGGTCTGCGGGCGGTCGAGGGCGATTGGATCGGCAGCACTGGCGTCGAAGAGGTGACCGCCAGCACGCAGGACGATATTCAGCCAGTAGTAGGGCTGCGGCACCCAGTCGAGGACCAGCGACGGGTCCATCACTGCGACCAGACGGCGGACCACGACCATGAAGTCGTTCCAGGTCCAGCCCGGCGCGGGCAATGGACAGTCATGCCGTCGCAGCACCTCGGGGTTGAAGCAGATGAAGCGTGGCGAGGCGATGATCGGAACCCCGATCACGCGAGTGCCCAAGCGGCACGGGGTGAAGGGCTCGTTGAACACCGGCCCGACGTCGGCCAGCGCCTGCTCAAGGATGCCAGAGAGGTCGAGGTAGTGGTCGTGGTTCATCTGCACATGCAGCAGGGTCTTGATCTCCAGCGTGCTGCGCGGAAAGGCATCGGTCAGACGCACTCCCGGCATCTCGCGCGCCAGGATCGCCTCCATGCCATCGATCCACGGCAGGTCCCGGCGCTTGTTGAACACGCTCAGGTTGTCGCGGAGAATGCGTTCCTTCCAGTCGCTGCGCACGAAGGTCCCGACCCGCGCCCGGGTCTCCAGCACCCCGTCGAGGGCAAGGGTCTCCAGGCCCTGCTGAACCTTGACGAAGGATATGCCCAGGGTCTCCGCGAGGTCGCGTGCCCCCGGCAGGGCGTATCCGGCGCTCCAATCGCCACGCTCGATGCGCTCCAGCACATATTGGCGGACATGCACCATCTTTCCAGCGAGCGCCAAGCGTCCTCCTTCAGCCAGCGCGATCACAGTTCACTGAGCCTGCGCAAGCGCAGGTGGCCACCGTTCGCTGGTCTTCAGCAGGGTCTTGGTGGAGTCGCCGAGAGCAAGCAGGCCCTCAGCCACGAGCTGGGCCATGGCCTGCGCCCCGGCTGCCGAGAAATGACTGCGGTCCTTCTGGCTGCAGAACAGGCGTTCGCTGCCGGCCTCACCGTTGCGGCGCAGGATCTCGCAGCCGCCCGCGTAGAGGTCGATGCACGGCACGCCGGCCTCGGTCGCAACCGCGCGGACCTGGGCGACATATGGGAGGAAGCTGCCGCTGATCGAACCGTCGCGGTGGAAAACCCGGCGTGGCGGTGGAGTGAGCAGAATGACGGCGATGTTCGCGGCCTTGGCTTCGGCGACGAAGCGACGCAGATTGGCGGGGAAATCGGTCGCTGCGTCGGTCGATTCCGGTCGACCGGCCTCATGGCTGTCGTTGTGGCCGAACTGGATCAGCATCAGGTCCGGTTTCTCGGCCAGGACCTTGTCCCACAGCCCTCGGTCGCGGAAGGTCGAGGTGCTGCTGCCGCCGACAGCCCGATTCAGCACTTGCACGCCTGGCACCAGATAGGCTCCGATCATCTCGCCCCAGCCGCGCTGGAGGCTCTGTTGGGGATACTGCTGCACCGTCGAGTCGCCGACGAGAGCGATGGTGTAGGCGGTGACGGCACCGGCAGGCTTGTCCAAGCCTGCCTTCGGCTTCAACGCGGGGGCGACCGCGGCCTCTGTCTCGGTCAGAATCGGGGCGGCAAACCACACCGTCGCCTGGTCGAACTTCTGGTCCGGGATCCAGCGCAGCAGGATTTCGATCGAGGCTGCACCGCTGGCGTCGACCACCTGATCGACGCGGGTCCACTCCTGGCTGCTGTAGCCGAGGTTGATGCGCTGCAGTTCCTTCCGGTCGGCACCATAGAGCTTGGCCTGGATATAGCCGGCGCGTGCCTTGCTCGATTTCACCCACGCGCTGACGCGATACCGGGCATCGGCCTTGGTGACGGCCGTACGCTGGGTCAGTTCACCGTGGTTGCCGCCGCTAGCGGCAATCCCGATCCTGATCGAAGTCGTCACACCCGCAGGCAGATCGTTGACGTCGGTGGCTACCTCGGCGGCTGTGCCCCTCCAATTGGCGACAGCTCCAGCCGTCACCTCCAGCGTGTTGTTCTTCAACAGGTTGGTTTCCTCGGCACCAAGCGGCACCAGACACGTGACAAGGAGTAGCGTAGCGCGGGTTAGCAAAGACATGACGACCTCCTGGTACGAGATAGCCTTGTCGCCAATCTGACAAAGTCAACACTTTGTGACTTTGTCAGACTGTCTGGGTTGCTTGGGTGGCCATCTGCTCAGGCCTGGCGCAGGGCTCCCAGGGCAGCGATCAGCCGCCTGCGATCGATGCGGGTATGCCCCGCCGTCACGGTGATACGCAGCCTGCACTGCCCCGTCGGCACCGTCGGCGGCCGGATTGCCGGCGCCCAGTGCCCCGCTTCACGCAGCTTCGCCGACAAGGCCAACGCTTCAGCTTCGCCGCCAATGATCACCGGGATGATCGGCGTGCGCCCTTCCGGCACGTTCCAGCCCTGCTTGCGCAATGCCGTCCGAACCTCATCGGAAGCCTCGCGCAGCTGACCGCACAGCCCTTCGCGGTCGCGCAGCGCGTCGAGCGCCGCCACCGCCGCGCCGCTGGCGGCCGGCACCGGCGCGGTCGAGAAGATGAAGGCGCGGCCGGTGTTGACCACCAGCTCGACCAGCTCGCGGTCGCCGGCGATGATGCCGCCCTGGGCGGCCAGCGCCTTCGAACAGGTCGCGGTGCGCAGGTCGGGGACGATCCCCAGTTCAGCGCACAAACCTCGCCCGGCGGGGCCGAGCACGCCCAGGGCATGGGCCTCGTCGACCAGCAGCAGGGCGCCACGCTCGCGGCACAGTGCGTGGATCGCGGCCAGCGGCGCCTCGTCGCCGTCCATCGAGTAGACGCTCTCGACCACGACCACACGGCGACGGGCGCTCTCGCTCTGGTCGAGGCGGTGGGCGAGGTCGGCGAGATCGTTGTGCTTGAAGCGCAGCAGCTGCCCGTTCGACAGCTTGGCGCCGTCGTAGAGCGAGGCGTGGCACAGGCGGTCGAGGATCAGCGCGGTCTCGCTCTCGCTGGCCAGGGCGACCAGGGCGGCGGCGTTGGCCTGGTAGCCGGTAGTGGTCAGCAGGCACTCCTCGGTGCCCAGCCAGGTGGCGAGGCGCTCCTCCAGCCGGCGGTGGCACCGCGGCCCACCGGACAGCAGCCGGGCCGCGGTGGCTCCGGGGCCATAGCGGCGCAGGGCCTTGGACGCGCCATTGCGGACCAGCAGGTCGCGGGCCAGGCCGAGGTAGTCGTTGCTCGCCCAGTTGACCAGGCGGCGGCGCTTGCCGTCCTCCTGGACCACCACGCTGCGTCCGCCGCGGCTGTCGATCGTCACCCGGCGGCGCAGATGCCCGGCGGCGGCGATGGCGGCCAGTTCGTCGCGCAGCTGCGTACGCTGCTCGGCCCAGGTCGGTGGCGGTTCGTGGCCCATCGCCGCATGCTTCGCTCTCTTGCGGGCAGCACAAGGTGCGGACGCTGTCGCGCATGATCCATCTCGGCGTCAACATCGACCACGTCGCTACCGTCCGCCAGGCGCGCCGCGCCGACGAGCCCGACCCGGTGCATGCCGCGGTGTTCTGCGAGCTCGGCGGAGCCGACGGCATCACCGTGCATGTGCGCGAGGACCGTCGGCACATCCAGGACCGCGATCTGCGCCTGCTGCGCCAGACCGTGCGCGGCACGCTGAACCTCGAACTCGCCCCGCGCGAATCCGGCGGGGTCATGGACCTCGCCCTGGAGGTCGGCCCCGACCAGGTCTGCCTGGTCCCCGAGCACCGCGCCGAGCTGACCACCGAGGGTGGCCTCGCCGTCTCCGCCGACGACGCCAAGCTGCGCGGCGCGATCGACCGGCTCAAGGCCCGCGGCTGCCTGATCAGCCTGTTCATCGAGCCGGATCCGGCGACCGTCGCCGCCGCCGCCGCGGTTGGCGCCGACGCCATCGAGCTGCACACCGGCACCTGGGCCAATGCCTGGGCGGCGTGCAAGGGCCGCGCCGGCGACGCCAAGCTGGAACGCGAACGCGCCCGTCTGCGCGACGCCGCGCACGAGGCCGGTGAACGTGGCCTGCGTCTGCACGCCGGCCACGGCATCGGCTACGCGAACGTCGGTGAACTGCTAGCCCTGCCGCTGCTGCGCGAGGTGAACATCGGGCACAGCATCGTCAGCCGGGCCGTGCTGGTCGGCATGGAACGCGCGGTCAGGGAGATGAAGACGCTGCTCGGCTGAGGACGCTGCGTCTCCTGAGAGAAACTACTTCAGCAAGCCATGCTTGCGCATGCAGGCGAGCATCGCTTCCTTCTTCGCCGCCTGCGGGCCGACCAGCGGCAGGCGGTAGGCCTCGGCGCAGAAGCCGAGGGCCGAGACCGCGCTCTTGGCCGGGATCGGGTTGACGTCGGCGAAGGCGTGCTTGGCCAGCTCGACGACCAGGCCGTGGTGCTTGCGTGCGGCGACCAGGTCGCCGGCGGCGCAGGCGTCGCACAGGGCGCGGACGGCGCGAGGGGCGAAGTTGGCGACCACGCTGATCACGCCGCGGGCGCCCATCGCCATCATCGGGAAGGTCATGGCGTCGTCGCCCGAGAGCACGCCCACGCCCAGGCGCAGCTGCTCCCAGGTCTGGTCGAGGTTGGCGGCGGCGTCCTTGATCGAGTCGACCCCGCCGAGGGCGGCGACGCGGGCGGCGGTCTCCGGCAGCATGTTGGTGCCGGTGCGGCCGGGGACGTTGTAGAGCACCATCGGCAGCTTGGTCGACGCGCGCTGGGCGGCGAAGTGCTGGTACAAGCCCTCCTGGTTGGGCTTGTTGTAGTACGGCGTGATGGTGAGGATGCCGTCGGCGCCGAGGCGCTCGGCCGCCTGCGCCAGACTGATCGCCTCGCGCGTGCTGTTGCTGCCGGCGCCGGCGATGACCGGGACGCGGCCGCGCACGTGCTGCACCACCTCGCCGATGACCTTGTGCTGCTCGCCGTGGTCGAAGGTCGCGCTCTCGCCGGTGGTGCCGCAGGGGACGATGCCCTGGGTGCCTTCGGCGATCAGCCAGTCGATGTGCTTCTTCAGCGCGGGGAAATCGACCTGATCCCCGGCGAAGGGCGTGACGATGGCGACGATCGAGCCGGCGAACGGCATGGCAGCCTCCCTGGAAGGGTCGGCAACCTAGGCGGTCGCGGCGGCTGGCAACCGCCATCGCAGCAGCAGGACCTCGCCGGGTGCGGCATCGATCTGCCAGCCGTCGCCCTCCGGGCTGGTCGGACAGGGGGCCAGGCGCTGGCCGCGGGCATCGACTTTCCAGCACTCCCCGCCCTTGGGCCCGCCGTGCGGCAGGAGCCAGGCGCGGGTGCGGGCGCCGGCCTGTTCGGCCAGCAGCAGTTCGCCGTCCCAGCCGGCCGGGCGGCTGACCCACAGCGGGACCAGGGCGCCGAGCTCGGCGAGCTGGAATGGCCGCGGCACGTCGATGCCTGAAGGCAGCGAACGGCCAGGCACGGCGAGATGCTCGGCGAGCTGGCCGAGCGACAGCCCGCCGCGCGGGCGGCGCGGGGCGGCGAGCGCCCAGGC
>JALHRW010000140.1 GCA_022841245.1 Planctomycetota bacterium | reverse complement strand
GGCCAGCGGCCAGCGACCAGCGGCCAGCGGCCAGCGGCCAGCGACCAGCGGCCAGCGACCAGCTCCTTATCCCTGCCAGGTGCGGCAGGCCTCGACGTATGCCTCGATGTTCGCCCACGGCACCTCGGGTTCGAGCAGGTGGGTCGGGCACGGCAGCAGGCCACCCTGCGGGCCGGCGATCGCCAGCACGCGCCGGGTCTCGGCCCTGACCTGATCCGGGGTGCCGAAGGGCATCACCGACTGCGTGCCGAGCGTGCCGTTGAATGACAGGTCTTTACCGTACTGGCGGTGCAGCTGGGCGAAGTCCATGCTTTCGGGTTGGATCGGGTTGAGCACCTCGACCCCGGCCTCGATCAGGTCGGGGATCAGGCCGGTGACGTGGCCGCACGAGTGGTAGAAGATGAGCACGTCGGGGTTGACCGCCTTGGCCGCGTCGACCACGCGGCGCAGGCGCGGCTTCAGCCAGCGGCGGTAGGTCGTCGGGCTCATCATCAGTCGGGTCTGCGTGCCGATGTCATCGCCGAACTGCAGGATGTCGCAGCCGGCGCGGGCATAGGCCGTCGCGCGGCGGACCGAGCGGTCGGTGATGCGATCGAGCAGATCGTTGGCGAAGTCGGGATTCTCGGCGAAGTCGGCGACCAGCCGATCCATGCCGCGCAGATACCAGGCCATCTCCCAGATGGTGCAGGCCATGCCACCGCAGGCGGCGAGGCCACGGGCGTGCACGCTGTCGACCCGTTCGCGCAACCCTGCACCCGGCACGTCACTCCAATCGGGAAAAGGATAGGCATCGAGATCCGCCCGACTGGTTGCCGAACCCAGCGGATGCAGCATGCGCGTCATGTGGTGCGCCGCCTCGCTGCCCGGCTCGTGGCCGACGCCCCAGTCGTCGAAGTGGGTTCCCGGCTTGAACGTCTCGCCAGGGAACCAGCGCTGCTGCACGAACTGCCCGCGATGCTGCGGCTGTTCCCACATGCCGTGCACGGCGAAGCCGAAGTGGTCGCCGTACCAGCGGCTGCCGCCGTAGCGCTGCTTGAACTCCTGTTCGAGCGACGGGCACAGGTTGAACTCGACCGGTACGGCCGCATAGCCGCGGCGGTGGTAGAGGTTGATGACGTTGTCGCGGGCTGACATGACCATGGGGGTGCCTGGTTGCTGGTTGCTGGTTGCTGGTCGCTGGTCGCTGGTCGCTGGTCGCTGGTCGCTGGTCGCTGGTTGCCGGTCGCTGGTCGCTGGTCGCTGGTCGCTGGTCGCTGGTCGCTGGTCGCTGGTCGCTGGTCGCTGGTCGCTGGTTGCTGGTCGCTGGACTAGACTCCCCATTCGCGGCGTTTGGCGTCCATGCTGACCAGTTTCTCGGGCTCGCTGTGCCAGGCGTAATGGCCCTTCGGCTGCTTGCCGATCCAGCGCTCGTCGACCGGGTCGCCGGCCCGCTGCCAGCGCGTGTCGGCGGTGAGGCGGAACTCGGCCGAGGTGTTGGCGAGCGACATGTGCATCATGTGCATGCCGAAGACCAGGACATCGCCGGCGCGGAATTCGGTGGTCGCCCAGCGCCCGCCGTACCTGCCGGTGATGTCGAGCGGGTCGTCAGCGAACCAGCCGCTGACCCGGTCACGGTCGACGTCCATGCGGCCGTAGGTATCGCGCACGCGCTGGAAGCCGGGCAGGCGGTGCGAGCCGGGAACGACGGCGAGCGTGCCGTGCTCGTAGCCGAGGTCGCCGAACGGCGTCCACACCGTCAGCACGCCCATCGAGCCGCGACCCATGTAGACGACGTCATAATGCGCGCCGGTGAAATCGCCGGGGCCGACCACGCGCATCCACTTGAACGAGAAGGTCAGCGCCTCGGCGCCGTAGATCCCCTCCATGAAGCGGCGGATGCGCTCGCTCTCGACCACCTGACGGAAAGCCGGGCACTGGGTCAGGCGGTTCTCGCCGCCGCGGAACTGGCCGCCCTTGCTCGGCGCCGGACGGGCGTCGAGCGGGCCGCCGGCCGGATCGGCGACACCCTCCTCGCGCAGCGCCTGGACCATCTGCCGCCGCGCTTCGAGCACCAGGTCGCGATCCTGCAGACCGCGCAGCAGCAGGTAGCCCTCGTCGTCGAGCCGGGCGCGCAGGGCGGCGCTGTCGCCGAGATGCGGCGTCGCATCGCGCAGCTCACCGAGCTGGCTGGAACCGAGTTCGAGGTCGCGGGTGCCCACGCGCAGGGTTCGTGGTGCGATTGCTGTTTGCATGATCCGTTGCTCCGACGGAACTCTATTGCCACGATCAATGCCTATCCATGCAGCTTCTACTTCCATTGTTGTGCTTTTCGCTGACGCTGTCGCATGCGCTTCCGCGAACAGGTGCAACCCGGATCGAGCGCCGTGTTCGGCGCCGGCTGGATCGCCGACAAGGGCGGCTCGTGCAGCGACCGCGATTGGCGTGCCTACGGTCTGGTCTACCTCACCGCTGGCGGCGGCAGCTACGCCGACGCGAACGGGCATCGCGCGAGCCTGGTTCCCGGTGACCTGATGGTGCTGTTTCCTGGACTGCGCCACAGCTACGGCCCGACGACGCTCGGCGACTGGACCGAGGTATGGCTGGGCTGCCGCGGCCCGGTCTTCGCCGCACTGGAATCGGATGGGATCATCGACCGCCACCACCCAGTGCTGCATCCCGGTCTCGACGAGGGCCTGATCGCACGCTTCGACGGCCTGGTCGCAGCAGTCGACCGCGCCGGCGGCACCAGCGACGCCGTGCTGGTGGCGCGGCTGCACCAGCTGATCGCCGAACTGGCCACCGCCGAGCGCGCCCCGGCGCCGTCCTCGCTGGTCGCCCGCGCCCGCGCCGAACTCGAATCCGACCTGCGTCGCGCCATCGACCTGCCGCAGCTCGCCCGCCGCCTCGGCGTCGGCTACGACACCTTGCGGCGCGCCTTCCACGCCGAGCTCGGCACCACGCCCGGCCACTGGCGGCTTCTCCGTCGTATCGAACGCGCCAAGCAGCTGATCGCCGCCGGCGCCACGCTCGACGAGACGGCGGAGGACGCCGGATTCTGCGACCGCTTCTTCCTCGCGCGGCAGTTCAAGGCCGTGGTCGGGATGCCGCCGGGAGTGTGGAAACGGGAACTGCTCGGAGCCCGGGGCCCCATCGCTAGCGATGGGGCGGGCGCCGAGGGGCGGTGGCGGCATACAATCGGCGCAGCCGATGCCGCCACGGTTTTGGAGCCTGCGACAAAACCGAGCCACGACAAAGCCCGGGGGCAGGCCCGCGACGGGCCGCGGGGGCGAAGCCCCTGAGCTAAGAGCGCCGAGGCGGGCCGTAACGACGGGCCGGGCCCGCCGATTCGTAGGCGTTGCCGCGATCGGGGCGCACCGGCACGGCGCGGCCGCGGTGGTGCAACGGGTGGTCCATCACCGCCTTGAGCACCGCCGCGCTGACCTCGACCAGCGAGTGGCGCTCGAACATCTTGATCTTGCCGAGATCGCCGCCGCTGATGCCGGCCTGGTGGCAGAGCAGCGCGACCAGCGTGCCGGGGTTGACCCCGTCGACCATGCCGAGGCCGACGAACAGCGGCACCGGGCGGCCTTCGCCGCCGCCTCCGGGGGTGAAGCGCGGCGCAGCGTCGGGCGTGCGCTCGGGCATCGCGTCCGGCACCAGGCGGTGGACCAGGGCGGCGAGCACCGCCTCGGCACCGTGCTCCTTGACCAGGGTGGCGAAGGCCTTGGGCAGCGGCAGCTCCTCGCCGAGCGAATCCGACAGGCGCTTGGCCAGGCGCTCGCGGCGCGCCTCGACGATCATCGCGCCGGTGGGCAGCGGGGCCTCCTCGGGCTTGCAGCGTGCGGCGCCAGTCAGGCGCAGGAAGCGGGCACGCTCCGACGAGTAGATCACCGTCCACGCCTCGCCGTCGGCGCCGGCGCGGGCGGTGCGCCCGATGCGGTGGGTGTAGCTCTCGACGCCGGTGGGCAGGCCGAGATTGAAGACGTGGGTGACGCCCTGGACGTCGAGGCCGCGGGCCGCCACGTCGGTGCCGACCAGTACCGCCAGCTTGCCCTCGCGGAAGCGGGCCAGCACGCGTTCGCGTGCGTCCTGCGCCAGTTCGCCGCTGATGCCGGCGGCCTCGATGCCTTCGGCGGCGATGGCGCGCACGGCGCTTTCGACATCCTCGCGCGTGCGCACGAAGACCATGGCACGGGCAGGTTCGAGAGCGTGCATCAGCCGGGCGAGCGAGGCGAGCACCGCACCGCGCGGGGCGATGGCGTAGCGCTGGCGCACGTGCGTGCTGGCAGCGCCGGTGTCGAGCTTGACCAGACGCGGCTTGTCCAGCCAGCGGCCGACCGCGGCCTGCATCTGCGGCGGGAAGGTGGCGCTGAACAGCCAGCGCGCGCAGCTTTCGCCGAGGTCCTTGACCAGCCGCTCGATGTCCTCGGCGAAGCCGAGGTCGAGCATCTGGTCGGCTTCATCGAGTACCACGATCTCGGCGTCCGCCTTCAGCGCGCCGCGCGTCAGGTGGTCGCACATGCGTCCGGGGGTGCCGATGACCAGCGGCACGCCGCGGCGGAGGTCGGCGACCTGGGGATAGGCCGGCACGCCGCCGACCAGCACCGCGGTCTTGCCCTCGCCGAGGACGAGGGCCGCCTCGCGGGCGCACTGCTGGGCCAGCTCGCGGGTCGGGCAGACGATCCAGGCGCGGTGGATCTCGCCGGCGGCGATGCGCGCGGTCAGCGGCAGGAGGAAGGCGAGGGTCTTGCCCGAGCCGGTGCGGGCCTGGGCGAGGATGTCGCCGGCGCCCATGGCCAGCGGGATGACTCCGGCCTGCACCGGCGTAGGCGCGGTGATGCCGCGAGCCTGCAGCGAGGCGGCGAGCGGGGCGGGGAGTCCGAGGTCGGCGAAGGTCTTTGAAACAGGAGCGTCAGCCATAAGGCGGGAGATGATCGCACATGGGGCCGCAGAAGCGACCGGCAAAGCGTGGCGGGCAGATCAGGACCGCGGACGTGCGGGGCCCTCCCGACGCGGACTGAAGCCCACGGTCCTGTGGAATCGCCGACTAAAGATGGCGCATTTATCATGGTCGACTTCGGATCGGCCCCAGAATGCACGCTTCCATGCATCCCACTACCTTGATCGCCAATGCCCCCCCGCGCCCCTGGAACCGCCCGTGGTGGTGGTGCGCCAAGGGCGAGATCCCCACCCTGGCGTGGATCATCGGCATCCACCTCGCCGCCGTCGCCGGAGCCATCCTGCTGCCCCTGCCGCCCTGGGAGGTGCTGGTGGTGGCCGCCGGCCTGCTCTTCCTCGGCGGCCTCGGCACCACCGTCGCCTACCACCGCTCGCTCGCCCATGGCGGGGCGCGGCTGAACCCGGCTGTGGAGCAGTTCCTGCTCTTCTGCGCCGTGCTCAACGGCAGCGGCACCCCGCGCAGCTGGGTCACCTTCCATCGCCACCACCACAAGCACAGCGACAGCGACGACGACATCAGCTCGCCTGACCACGGCATGTGGTGGGCGCACCTGCGCTGGCTATGGCAGGCCCCGCGGGTCGAAACGACGACCTACGCTCCGGACATGTTCAAGCTGCGCTACCGCATCTGGGACACGCTGCTCTACCCGACCCTGGCGCTGAGCCTGTTCGGCGGCCTGCTGCTGACCCCATGGCTGGGCTGGGAGCTGGCCTGGGCGAGCGCGGCGTGGCTCGGCCCGGTCCGCCTGGTGTGGGCCCTGCATACGCAGTGCACGGTCAACAGCGTCTGCCACCTCGGCGCGCGCGAGGAGCACGGCACCGGCCGCAACGTCCGCTGGCTGGCGCTGATCCACCTGTTCCAGGGCGAGAACTGGCACGCCAACCACCACCGTGAACCCGGCCGGGCACGGCTCGGGCTCAGCTGGCATCAGATCGACATCGGCTGGTACGCGCTGCTCGGCCTGCGCGCCGTCGGCCTGGCGAAGCGCGTCCGCGGCTGACCGGTCAGATCTTCAGCGGGCCGGCGCCGGCAGCGGCGCGGGTCACGTACACCGCCGGGACCATACCCGGGAACTCGGCGCGATAGCGCTTCTCCAGCTCGGGGACGAAGGCCTTCACCGCCTCGTCCTTGACCAGGCTGACGGTGCAGCCGCCGAAGCCGGCGCCGGTCATGCGGCTGCCGAGGCAGCCGGGCAGGCTGCGCGCGATCGTCACCATGCCGTCGAGCTCGGCGCAGGTGACTTCGAACTTGTCGCGCAGGTCGGCGTGGCTCTGGTCCATCAGTTCGCCGAAGGCGACCGCGTCGCCGGCGCGCAGGCAGGCGAAGGCGGCAAGGGTGCGGCCGTCCTCGGCGACGACGTGCTCGCAACGGCGCTTGGCCGTGGCGTCGAGCCGGCCGAGCGCGACCGCATGCCACAGGCCGTGCATGGTCACATCGCGCAGATGCAGCACACCCAGCGCCTTGGCACCGGCCTCGCACTGCGCGCGGCGTTCGTTGTAGGCGCTGTCGACCAGGCCGCGGCGCTTGCCGGTGTCGGCGATCACCACGCTGACGCCGGCCGGCAGCGGCGCTGGCGTCAGGCGCAGGGTACGGCAGTCCATCAGCATGGCCTGGCCCTGGGTGGCGCAGGCGCTGGAGAGCTGGTCGAGGATGCCGCAGTTGGTGCCGACGTAGGTGTTCTCGGCCTTCTGCGCCAGCTTGGCGATCTCCTCGTGCGGCAGCTTCATCCCGGCGGCGGCGAGGAAGGCGAGCATCGACGCGACTTCGAGGGCGGCGCTGCTGGACAGCCCCGAGCCGAGCGGCACGTCGCCGGTGATGGCGAGGTCGCAGCCGACCAGGTCGACGCTGGCGTCGATCAGGATCTGGGCGCAGCCCTTGACGTAGTCGGCCCATTTCCGCGCCTTCTCCTTGGCGTGCGGAATGGGGGTGACCAGGGGGAACTCGACCACGCCGTCCTGTTCCAGCGAGACGACGCGCACCATCAGGTCGCTGCGCTTGCGCCAGGCGATGCGGATGTCGCGCTCGATCGCCATCGGCAGGCAGAAGCCGTGGTTGTAGTCGGTATGCTCGCCGATCAGGTTCACGCGCCCCGGTGCGCGCACGGCGCCTTCAGGCTTGGCGTTGAAGGACTTCTCGAAAGCGGCGAGAAGGGCGGCGGTGCGGTCGGGCATGAGAGGTCGCTGGTTGCTAGTTGCTGGTTGCTGGTTGCTGGTTGCTGGTCGCTGGTCGCTGGTTACTGGCCGCTGGCCGCTGGCTGCCGCTACGCCTTGGGCACCAGCGGGCCGCTGCCGTCCCCATCCCCGATCGACCACGAACTGAGGTCGCGGCCGAGGATCTGCTGCACGGTGGTGGCGAAGAGTTCGCGGATCTGGCCGGTGCTGGTCAGCTGCAGGGCGCGCTTGGCCAGGTTCTGGGCGCCGGTGAGGTTGACCGAGCGGACGATCTTCTTCACCAGCGGCACCTGCGGCGCGGCCATCGACAGCTTGTCGGCGCCGATGCCGAGCAGGAACATGGTGTAGAACGGGTCGCCGGCCATCTCGCCGCACACCGTCAGCTCGGTGCCGCTGGCCTTGGCCGTCTCGACGATGTGGCGCATCAGCCAGAGCATGCCCGGGTTGTGGCCCTTGTACCACGGCGCCACCTCGGGGTGGTTGCGGTCGGCGGCGCAGACGTACTGGGTCAGATCGTTGGTGCCGACCGAGAAGAACGACACCTCGCGCACGTACTTGTCGAGGCTCAGCGCGGCGGCGGGCACCTCGACCATCATGCCGATCGGCACGTCGGGATCGAACTTGGCGCCGCGGTCCTCCAGCTCGCGCCGGGCGTTCCTGACCAGGCGCTTGCCCAGGCGGATGTCCTCGAGCGAGGTGATGAAGGGGAACATCAGCCGCATCGGCCCGTGCGCGCTGGCGCGCAGCATGGCGCGTAGCTGGATCAGCTGGTACTCCTCCAGCTCGCCCATCAGGCGGATCGAGCGCCGGCCGAGCACATGCGCGTCGTCGTCGCTCATCTTGACGTACGGCAGCTTCTTGTCGGCGCCGATGTCCATGGTGCGCAGCGTCACCGGCTTGCCGCCCATGCGCTCGACCGCCTCGCGGTAGATCCAGTACTGCTCCTCCTCGTCGGGATAGGTCGTCCCGACCATGAGGTGGAATTCGCTGCGGTAGAGGCCGACGCCGTCGACGTTGTAGCGCTTGGCCAGGTCGATCTCCGCGTGCTTGCTGACGTTGGCCAGCAGCTGCACGGCATGGCCGTCGGTGGTGACGCAGGGCAGCGCCACCTCGGCCGACAGCACCTTCTTGTAGTTCTCGAACTCCTTCTGCGTCTTGCGGTAGCTGTCGACGATGTCCTTCTTGGGGTTGATGTAGACCACCCCGCTGGAACCGTCGATGATGACGAGGTCGCCGTCCTCGACGTTCTCGATCAGGCCGTCGATGCCCATCACCGAGGTCATGCCCATCGCGCGCAGCATGATTGCGGCGTGGCCGCGGTCGCTGCCCAGCTCGCAGAGGATGGCCTGGCTGCGGCGGTGCTCGAGCGCGACGAGGTCGGACGGCAGCAGCTCGTGGGCGCAGATGATGTCGTCGGTGTCGCCCTCGGGCTCGGCGCTGTGCTTGGCCGTCGGGCTGGACAGCTTTTCGAGATTGTCGAGCAGGCGGCGGCCGACGTCGCGGATGTCGGCGGCGCGCTCGCGCAGGTGCAGGTCCTGGATCTGCGAGATGGTGCGGTAGTAGCCCTCGACCGTGGTGGCGACGACCACCTCGACCGGCTTCAGCTCCTTGGCCACCTGGTTGCGGACCTTGCGCAGGAAGGCCTGGTCCTCGAGGATCGCCAGGTGGGCGTCGAAGATCATCGCCTCGACTTCGCCGATCTCGGCCGCCACCTTGGCCCGGCTCTCGAGCAGCTGCACCTTGGACAGGCGCACCGCCTCGGCCAGGCGCTCCTCCTCCTTGACCACCGCCGAGGGCTCGATGGCGCGGTCGGCCAGCACCTGGGTGCGGCGGAATTTGATGCGGGCGTGGCCGATGGCGATGCCGGGGACGACCGGGATGCCGCGGAAGCTGCTCTTCCTGCGCCGGGTGTAGCTGTCGCTGCCGGGAGTCGCGGCGCCCTCGCCACGATGGCCCTTGGTGATCGCGTCGCTGCCCTTCTTGGCGTGGCGCGGCGTCTCCTCGGCTTCGGGGACGGCGAACTCGCCGCTGCCCCGGCGCCGACGCGAGGACTCGTCATCGTCGCTGCGCGGCGCGCGATGCTCGCCGGAATGGCGCTTGGGGTCACGGCGCCACTGGTCGGTGCCGACCTTCTTGCCGTCCTTGCCGTCCTTGCCGTCTTTGCCGCCGTCCTTGGGCATGCCGGTACCTTGCGGGCCTAGCCTGGGATCGCAACCAGAGCCGGCACCTGTGCCAAGGCAGCGTCGATGCCACCCGGGTCCTTGCCGCCGGCCTGGGCGAAATCGGGCTTCCCGCCGCCGCCGCCACCGACCAGGGGGGCCAGCTTGCCGATGATCGCCCCGGCCGACAGGCCCTTGGCGGCCAGCGCAGCCGGTACCACCGCACACAGGCCGGCCTTGCCCTCGTGGGCGCTGGCCAGCACCACTACGGCGTCGGAGCGCTTGCCCCGTACCGCCTCGGCCAGGGTGCGCAGGGCCTTGCCGTCGAGCCCGTCCTGGCGCACGGCGATGTAGGCGACTGCGCCAGCCTGGCGGACCTGGGCAGCGACCCCGTCGGCGGCGCCGGCGGCGGACTGCGCCGCCTGCTGCTCGGCGCGCTTGCGGATCTGCTTCAGCGCCTCTTGCAGGATGCCGACCCGCGACACCAGCCCGCCGGTCATGGTCGGCTCGGGACCGCCGGTGACACCGGCCAGGTGCACCTCCTTGGCCAGGGCCGAGACGCGCGCCGGCACCTCCTCGACCTTGCACTTGAACGACCTGGAGAGCTCGTGCACCTCCTTCGGGTCGTCGACCCTGACCATGCCGACGCTGCGGCCGGCGGCCTCGGCCAGCTGGCGCTCGCCATCGATCAGGGCCTGGGCGGCGCGGCCGGCCACCGCGGTGAGGCGACGGATGCCGGCGGCGGTGGCGCCTTCGCCGGTGATGCGGAAGGCGGTGATGTCAGCGGTGTTGCCGACGTGGCAGCCGCCGCAGAACTCGACCGAGACCGGCTGGGCGTCGCCCATGGTCACGACGCGGACGACGGCGCCGTACTTCTCGCCGAACATCGCCTTAGCGCCGAGCTTGCGCGCGTCGTCGATGGGCAGTTCGCGGATGCTGACCACGCGCTTGGCGGCGATCTGCTGGTTGACCCAGGCCTCGACCTGCTGCAGCTGCGCCGGCTCGAGCGCCTTGGGGTTGTTGACGTCGAAGCGCAGCTCCTCGGGCGAGACCTTCGAGCCCTGCTGCTCGACGTGCGCGCCGACGAACTTGGCCAGCGCGGCGTGCAGCAGGTGGGTGGCGCTGTGGTGGCGGGTGGTGTCGCGGCGGCGCTCGGCATCGACCCGGGCGGTGGCCGGACCGGGTTTGGCCGTGCCCTTGGCGACCGTGCCGATGTGCACGAACAGGCCGTCGTCCTTCTGCACGTCGCTGACGGCGATGGCGAAGCCGGCTCCTTCGACCACGCCGCAGTCGGCGACCTGGCCGCCGCTCTCGGCGTAGAACGGGCTCTGGTCGAGAGCGAAGCGCACCTGCGCACCCTGGGCGGCGGCGGCGCTCTCCTTGCCCTCGACCTCGATCAGCTGGATGACGACCGGCGCGGTCAGCTGGTCGTAGCCGGTGAAGCGGGTGGCGCCCAGACGCGGCTTGGCGTCCTGCAAGGCGCTCGCCTTCCACACCTCGACGCCCTTGCTGGTCGAGACGCGCTGGTGCTCCTCCCAGCAGGCCTTGAAACCGGCCTCGTCGAGCTTCAGCCCGTCGTTGCCGGCGAGCTCGGCGATGACCTCCTTGGGGAAGCCGTGGGTGGCGACCAGTTCGAAGGCGTCCTGGCCGCTGAACACGCCGGAGCCCTTCTGGCGGTCGAGCGACTTCTGGAAGATGTCGAGGCCCTTCTTCAGGGTGCGGCGGAAGAGCGCCTCCTCGGCCTGCAACGTCTCGCTGGCGAGCTGCTGACGGCGCACGATCTCGGGGTAGGCCTGGCCCATCGCCGCGACCACCGCCGGCACCACTTCGAACAGCTTGACCTGGTCGCAGCCGAGCTTGTCGAGGTCCAGCGTCGCACGGCGGATCAGCCGGCGGACGATGTAGCCGCGATCGCTGTTGCCGGGCAGGGCGCCATCGGCGATGCAGAAGGTCACGGCACGGACGTGGTCGGCGATGCGGCGCACAAGCGCGTTCTTCTCCGCCTGCGGATCCTTGGCGCCAAGGGGCACCTTGGCGTCATAGCTCACGCCGCTGACCTCCTGCACCCGCTTGATGATGCCCTGGAACAGGTCGATGTCGTAATTGTTGTAGACCCCCTGCATCACCGCCGCGAGGCGCTCGAGGCCGCCACCGGTGTCGATGTTGGTGCGGCCGAGGTTCTCGAGGTTGGGTTTGCCGTCAGCGTGCGGCTTGCGCACGTTGAACTCGGGGAACACCAGGTTCCAGATCTCGACGAAGCGGCCGGTCGAGCTGGTCAGGTTGTCGTTGGGATCGTCATTGGTGCGGTGGTCCCAGAAGATCTCGCTGCAGCAGCCGCCGGGGCCCTCGATGCCTTCCAGCGGCGCGTTGGCCGGCCAGAAGTTGTCGTTGTCGCCCATCTTGAAGATGCGTTCGGCGGGGATGCCGACCTCCTCGCGCCAGATGCGGTAGGCCTCGCCATCGATCTGGTGCACCGAGATCGACAGGCGGCTCTGGTCGAGCTTCAGCACCTGGGTGAGGAATTCCCAGGCCCAATGGATGGTCTCCTTCTTGAAGTAGTCGTTGAAGGAGAAGTTGCCCAGCATCTCGAAGAAGGTGTGATGCCGAGCGGTGCGGCCGACATTGAGGATGTCGTTGGTGCGGATGCACTTCTGGCAGGTCGTGGCGCGCGTGAACGGGTGCGAGCCGCGGCCGAGGAACATGTCCTTGAACTGCGACATGCCGGCGACGGTGAACAGCGTCGTGGGGTCGTTCTCAGGTACTAAGCCGGCGCTGGGATAGCGCACGCAGCCCTTCGATGCGAAGAACGACAGGTAGGCCTCGCGGACCTCGGCGACGGTGAATGGACGGCTCATACGGACTCCCCAGGAAAGGCGGGGGAACGTAGGGCCGGAGCGGGGGCGGGCAATGGGGCGGGACTGTAGCTGGTAGCTGGTCGCTGGTCGCTGGCCGCTGGCCGCTGGAAGCTGGCCGCTGGAAGCTGGTCGCTGGAAGCTGGTCGCTGGAAGCTGGTCGCTGGAAGCTGGTCGCTTCTGGCTTCATTGCCCCTGCGTTCGTCATGCGGCGCTCGGCGCTCGGCAAGGCACGCAAGCGCTCTATGGGGACGATGCTGATCTCAGTCGTACGCTTGCGAGCCAGGAGCAACCA
>JALHRW010000139.1 GCA_022841245.1 Planctomycetota bacterium | reverse complement strand
CGGCAGCAGCGACCTCGGCCAGCGCGCGCCTGCAGGCGGCCTCGGCCGCGGCGATGGCGGCCTCGGCGCGCCGCACCGACAGGGCCGCGTCCCGGTCGTCGAGTTCGGCGATCAGCTCGCCAGCGGCGACCACCTGTCCCGGTCTGACGTGGACGGCAGAGATGGTGCCGGCGCGCTGCGCCGAAATCGCCAGGGGCAGAGGGTCGGGGTGAAACCAGCCGGAAGCCCGGGCCAGCACCGCGCCCGGTTCGGCCTGCGCCGAACCGTCAGCCAGCGCCACCACCGCGGCCACCGTCACGTCCAGCGGTGGCACCAGGCGTTCGCGCAGCAGCCAGGCGGCTAGGACCACGGCGAGGCCGAGGCCCAGCGCGAAAGCGCGGGCAGCATGTGGGCGGCGCGCCGGTGGAGCGGCGCTGCGATCGACGGCAAGGCCGGCGAGGGACGTGGTCATGGCTGATCCTTGAGAGGTTCGGTTCCCGGACGGGAACCGGCCTCAGCAGGTCAGCACGATGGAGCGCAAGGAGGACAGATGGGGCGACTGACGATGGACCGGCGGTCGGACCGCACTCCGTGCCGGCGTGGCGGGGAGCGGCAGCAGGACGGGCGGCGCGGTCGCGTACATGGCCGGCGGGGAGGCGGCGACCGCACGTTCGATCTCATCTCCGCTGGTGATGGGCAGCCAGCTGCAGTCGCAGGCCGATTGGGCCGGCACCTGAGTAATCCCTCCAGCGCAGTCGCAGCAGCCGTCGCTTATGGTCGACACAGCTACCGGGCAGGCCGGGTTCATGCATATGCGCAGGCCTGGACCCAGGCCGACCGTGAGGACCTGAAGCAACAGGAGCACCACGCCGAGCACAGCGATACGCTGACCGTGGATCCGGGTTCGCATTGCGCGCTTTGTACCCGGCCATGAGGGGTGGGGCAAGGTTGCTTGCTGCCCAGTTGCACACTGTTTGGCCGGTCGGAGTCAGCTGCCGGCTGGAGCTGGTTCGCTGTCCCACCGCGCAAGATGCCGATCCATGAAGAAGGTGGCGCAGGGGACGAGGGCGGAGGCGAAGACGATGGTCGAGCGCAAGAACGTCCAGCGCCGTCGCTGCCACACCTGCGCCAATGCCAGGCAGAACATCATGAACAGGACGCCATGGATCATGCCGGTGATCCGCACGGCTCCTGGTTCATCGGCCAGGTACTTCAGCGGCATCGCAATGCCGAGCAGCACGAGATAGGAGATGCCCTCGATCATGGCGATGATGCGGAGATTCCTCATGCTGCGAGGTCGGGAGCATCAGCCGAGTTGCGGTCGGGCAAGGAGCTTGCGATCGCGAGGCGAGTGCAGCCGCAGAGCCATGGCCTGAACGCAGCGGTGCGATTAGGCCTTGTCGCCGCGCTCAACCTATCGCACATCCGGCCGGCTCGGCAGGCAGCTCGACGGTCGCCGTGACCATGCCATCGAGGCACTCCAGCGTGAGCCAACCGCCAAGATGGTGCGTCAGCAGATGCCTGACCGCAGCGAGTGCGATGCCATGGCCCAGACCCTTCGCGGACGGTTGGAGGGTGGTCCGATCCGGCACGCCATCGCCGCGATTGCAGATGGAGATGATGGAGCCGCCTCCGGTCCCGGCCGCGATCCGGACGGCGATCCGCTCCGGCGGTTGGAGTGCCTCGCTGGCGTTGCGCAGCAGATTGTCCAAGACGCGGTGCAGCAGATGGGGATCCGTGATCACTCCGTAACCACCCCCGACCTGGATGTCGACATACGGTTGGGCCTGCTGCGGCACGCTGGTCAGCACGGCCGCCGAGACCGCCAGCTTGAGATCCACCCAGCGCAGACTGGTGGGGGGCGCTCCGCGTATGGAGCCCTGGAGCGCGATGACGGCGGCGGTGAGGTGGTCTATCACTTCATCAAACGCGGCTGAGAGGGCCGGGTCGTCGGGGTTTGCACGCAACAGGTCGCGCAGACCACGGATGCCCAGCGTGGAGTTCCGCAGGTCATGCAGGCCGATCCGCACCGGCAGCAGTTGCGGACAGCCGGGCCCGGATTCGGACCGGAATGGACACGCTGCCATGTCGTCAGGCACCATGCCGACGCATGGTGATGACGTATTGGCATCGGACAAGCCTCTCCTAGGGGTTGCGTTCCCGGCTGCTAGACTGGGACTTCGTATGGCCTTCGGTACCGTGCTTGCTCGGCATCTCGCTCGACTCAAATGGTCGCAGCGCAGCTACGCCAAGCGGGTGGGCGCCAGCCAGTCGCTTGTCGCGCGGGTCATCAGCGGCTCGCGCCGGCCGCCGCTGGATGCGGCGGCGCACTGGATCAGGACGCTTGAACTCCCGGATGACGCTGCTGCCGAACTCGCCCATCTCGCCGTCCAGGCGCATGGGGGCGAGCAGCTGCTCGAGCTGGCCTGGACCCGGCGCATGCGCGCCGCCGACCACGGTCAGGGCTATGTCCCGAACCGGTTGCCAGGCAGGGTCAGGCGCTAAGGGTTCGTCCGCGCGTCACCCGGGTTGCTGTCGGGCAAGGCTGATCATGGCCAGCGAGCCTGCGATCGCGAGAACGATGCCGAATGAGAGCAGCCCGATCGCAGGCTACATGCGGGGAATGCGTGGCGGCGCTTGCGCCCGGCGCAGCGCCGCGCCGCAGACCAGGGCTGGTGGCAGCAGCAGCCAGCCCAGCAACGGGATCGCCGCGAGTGGCAGCATGGCGAGGGCACCGGCATGGATGGAGGCGCGGTCTGCAGCCAGGCAGGCCTGCCGGATGGCGGGGTCCGCGGTCTCGGCCCCCACGGCGGTGTCGACGGCATCGGAGGCGGTGACGACGCAGGTTGCGTAGAGCGCCACCAGCGGCGCGGCCGGACCGAGCAGGCCGCTGCCCAGCGCGACGCCCAGCCAGCCGAGCCGCATGGGCAACGTGCGGCGGAACATGCTCAGCGCGGCGGCGATCACCCGGCCGATCGGCGGTGCGGCGACCGGCAACCCGTGTTCGCGACGCACCGCCGCGACCAGGTCGTCGAGGGCCAGAGCCATGACCACGGGCAACGCGACCAGCCACACGGCCACGCCGCCGCTGAAGGCGAGGCCGAGAGCGAGCCCCATCCGCCACCACCAGCCCCAGCCCGAGACGCTGTCGTCCGGCCACATCCCATGTCCGACGGCAACCGAGACCGTCGCGGCCAGCAGCAGGACCAGCGGCAGCAGCCACAGCGAGCGCAGCCACCAGCGCGGGTGCGCCAACCACCACCGCAGTCCACGCCAGGGCCACCAGGGGTCAGGCATACGGAGAGCGTCGACTCCCGGCAAGCCGGGCAAGCAGCCCCCGATTCCATCCGCCGGTGGATCGCCAGCATGCGCGTCCGGCACCATCGATGATCTTCCGCTTCTCGCTCTACGGCTTCCTCAAGAACCAGCGCTATTTCGAGCCGTTCATGATGCTGATCCTGCTCGGCAGCGGGAACAGCTTCCTCACCGTGGGCTTCCTGGTCGGCTTCCGCGAGCTGTGCATCAACGCGATGAACATCCCGGCCGGCGCCATCGCCGACCTCTACGGCCGCAAGCGCTGCATGCTGGTGTCCTATGTGGCCTACATGGTCGCGTTCCTCATCTTCGCCTTCAGCGACAGCCGCCTGCCGACCCTGTTCCTGGCGGTGTTCTTCTTCGGCATCGGCGAGGCCTTCCGCGAGGGCACCCACAAGTCGATGATCTTCACCTGGCTGCGGCTCAACAACCGGATGGAGGAGAAGACCAAGGTCTACGGCTACACCCGCTCGTGGTCGAAGATCGGATCAGCGGTGTCCATCCCGATCGCCACCGCGATCGCCTTCCACACCAGCGACCTCAACAAGCTGTTCCTCGCCGCGCTGGTGCCGTACGCGATCGGCTTCGTCGCCCTCTGCACCTATCCCAAGGAGCTCAACGGCGAGCCGCAGGGCGAGGTGCGCATCGGCCGCGTGTTCTCGCACATGTGGCAGACCATCCGCGACAGCGTGCGCGTTGCCAGCCTGCGCCGGCTGATGCTGGAATCGATGGGCTTCGAGGGCTTCTTCGATGTGCTGAAGGACTACGTCCAGCCGATCATCAAGACCATGGTGCTGGGCATCCCGTTGCTGCTGGCGTTCGGCGACGACCAGCGCGGCGTGCTGCTCATCGGCGCGGTCTACTTCTGCTTCCACCTCGGTGGGGCCTGGTCCAGCCGCCAGGCCCACGTGCTCAGCGCCCGCTGCGGTGGCGAGGCCGCGGCCAGCCTGGCGATGTGGTGGTGCCTGGCGGCCGTCTACCTGGCGATGCTGCCGTGCCTCTACTTCGAGATCTACTATCCGGTGCTCGGTCTGTTCGCCGTCCTCTTCATCATGCAGAGCGCCTGGCGCCCGCTCATCATCAGCCGCTTCGACGCCTGCTCGCCGGAGAGCCACGGCACCAGCATCCTCTCGGTCGAGAGCCAGTCGCAGACCTTCGCCAAGATGATCCTGGCGCCGCTCCTCGGCCTGGTCGTCGATCTGATGTCGCGGGCCGGACCAGCCTTTGGCGGCAAGTACTGGCCGCTGGCCCTGGTCGGACTGCTGATCAGCCTGGCGATGGCTGTCACCGGCCGCAAGGCAAAGGCCTGAGCTAGCGGGGCTCCGCCCAATGCAGTGAAGTTCAGGGTGCAATGGCGTTTCCCGGGAGCGCCGCACTCCCGTGCGGCTGCCTTGGGTGCTGAGATCTCTATCCGAGCCGCACAGGAGTGCGGCGCTCCCAGGCTCCCGCACTCTAGCCGTCCGCCGGGGCCTGCTGGCTGGGATTCCACAGTCGACGGACCCGCTGCCCGGCCCAGTCGATCAACGTGACCAGGGCGAGGATGGCGAGCAAGACGACACCGAAACGGTCCCAGTCACCGTACTCCTGGTAGGTCTGCAGGAGCAGGCCGACGCCGCCGGCGCCGACGTAGCCGACGATGGCGGCCGAGCGCAGGTTGTACTCCAGCATCCACAAACCGTGGCTGGCGAGTTGGGTGCGCAGTTGCGGCCAAGTGCCCCAGCGGAACGCCTGCACCGCGTTGGCGCCCATCGCCTGCAGGCTGCGCGCCGGCCACTGGTCGGCGGCATCGATCGATTCGGAGAAGAACTTGGCGAGATAGCCGGCGCTGTAACCGGACAGCGCGAGGCAGCCGGCGAGGGCGTTCGGCCCGGTGATCGCCACCGCGAGCACCGCCCACACCAGCGCCGGCACGCTGCGCACGGCATTGAGCACCAGCCGCGCCGGGATGGCGATCCACCACGGCGAGACCGTGCGCGAGGCGGCCAGGGCGAGCGGCAGGCTGGCGAGCGCGGCGACGGCGGTCGCAACCAGGGCGATGCGCGCGGTCTCCAGCATGGCCCAGCCGACATCGGGCAGCACCGACCAGTCGGGTGGCAGGAAGCGCCCGGCGAAGGCGGTGAAGTTCGCCCAGTAGTCCAGGTCGCGGCCGCTGCCGTTGATGCCCGCGGCGGCGACGCAGACCAGCACGACGAAGATCGCCATGCTCCAGTCGACGCCATCGAGCCGTCGCCACGCCGGCCGGTCCGCGCTCATGACCGCAGCTCGCGCAGATGCCAGGCCCCGTCGCCGACGAACGCGAGTTCGCGGTCGGCGCAGGCCTCGACCAGGGCCGGCTGGTGGATCACCGCCAGCACGGCGCGGCCCGCTGTCGCGGCCTCGTCGCGCAGCCGGGCCATCACCCGCCGTCCCGACTCCGGATCCAGCTGCGACACCGGCTCGTCGAGCAGCACGATCCTGCCGCGGTGGTGCAGCGCCCGCGCGACGGACAGGCGCTGCCGCTCGCCGCCGCTGGCCGTGGCCACCGGCCGATCCAGCAGGTGCTCCACTCCCAGGTCGTCGGCCAGGCGGCGGGCATGCTCGGCGCCATGGCTCGGCATGCCCAGCCACGCGCTCCACCACGGCAGGGCGTGGAGCCGGCCGGCGAGGATCGCCTGCAGGCCGGTGATCGCCCCGGGGATGCCGGAGTCCTGGAACGCGACCGCGATCGCGCCGCGACGTCGGCCGGGGATCTCCACCGCGCCGTGACGTGGCCGGTCCAGGCCGGCGAGGACGCGCACCAGGCTGCTCTTGCCGCAGCCCGAGGGGCCGGTCACGGCCAGCACCTCGCCCGGCTGCAGGTCGAGCGTGAGTCCATCGATCAGCCGGCGTCCGCCATAGCCGAGGGAGATCCCGCGGCAGGCCAGCACCGGCCCGGTTGCGCCTGGCATCAAAGCTTCATCGCCTTGACCGCGGCCAGGGCCGCCCGGATCGGAGCGAGGTGGGCCTGCTCGTCGACCTCGACCAGCGGTCCGCCGAAGACGCGATCGCGCAGACCGGCTTCCAGGCCGGCGATCGCCTTGGCCAGCGCAGCGCCCTCCGTCACCGGCAGGGCGGTGCGGATGACCAGCACGTGGGTCGGCACCGGGCCCTGACTGGCGAGGATCTTGAGGCGGGCCTTCTGCTCGGGCTTGAGGTGCTTGTCGCCTGCGAAGACGTAATCGCTGACCGCCGCCGCCTCGGCGCTGCCGTCGAGGACGCGCTCGACCGCGCTGACATAGCCGGTGCCGTAGAACACGTTGCCGGAGCCGAAGAAGTCGGCGGGCGAGCCGCCGGCCTTGATCAGATCCTGCTGCTGCAGGTCGTAGAGCGGAACGATGCATCCGCTGGTCGAGGTGCGGCTGGCGAACGCCACCGGCTTGCCGGCGAGCTGCGCGATGCCGGTGTACGGCTTGTCCGCCAGGGTCAGCCAGATGCTGCTGTAGGAAGTCCTGCCCTGCACCTGCACCGCCAGGGCGACGCGCGCCGGCGCGGGCTTGGCGGGATCCATGGACTCCTTGGCGATGTCGGTCGAGGCGACGTGCGCGGCGTCGATGGTGCCGTTGGCCAGTCCGGTGGAGATCACCGCGGCCGAGGTCGGAACGATGACCTCGACCGGTCGCCCGAGCGCAGCCGCCAGCAGGCGGGACAGCTCGCCACGTTCGGCCGCCATCGCCTCGGGGTTCTTGTCCGGCTTCAGCGCGATGACCAGCCTGGGCTGGTCGACCGCAGCCAGCGCGGCGGCGAGGAGGATGAGGGCGAGGAGGCGGGGCATGGTGGTTCCGTGGACGGGGTGGAATGGGATCGGCGATGAGCGCTGCCGAGGCCATGCATGGCTCGGTGACAGCTGGATTTGCAGGCTAGCTCCGAGAACCTTATTGCAAACGATTCTCAACATCATATACCGCCGCCCATCACCTGGCCAGGAAGGATTCGCATGACCATCACCTTCGTCTCCTCGGCAGAACAGCGGACCTGGCTCCGCCTTCTCGAACTCGATGGCGAACGCTGCTGGCAACGCGCCCAGCGCCGACGCGCACGGGTCGCACGCACCAAGCCGACCGCTGATGCCCGACCGCAACGCTGAGCCGGCGGCCCCGGTCCGGCGGATAGCCATCAGCGAACTGCTGCGTGGCGCCCGCGAGATCGAGATCGAGCACGCCGGTCGCATCTACCGCCTGCGCCTGACCAGCCAGGGCAAGCTCATCATGACCGCCTGATTCCCAGGCGGTCACCACAACCAGCCCCAGCCAGCTGTCGCCAGCCAGGGCCTTGCCTCCGCACCGCACGGTGCCCCGGAGACATCGTCCATGCCCCGACAGACCCTTGTCGTACCCGGACTCCTCGCCCTGGCCTCGGCTCTCGCAGCCGAGGACGCTGCGCCGCCGTCCGTCACACCACCCACCACGCAACCGGTCGAGACCCTGGTCGTCGAAGGCGCCGCCGAGGACGCCTTCGCCGTCGGACATCGCGGATCGGCGGCGAAGTTCGATCTGCCCGAGCAGCAGGAGCCGCAGGCCAGGACCACGCTGCCGCGCGAGCTGCTCGACGTCCGCGGCGCCTGGACCCTGCGCGAGGCCCTGCGCAGCGCTCCCGGCGTCACCATGGCGGCGGGCGAAGGCGGGCGCACCGGCGACTCGCTGAGCATCCGCGGCTTCGCGGCGAACAGCGACCTCTACCTCGACGGCCTCAAGGACAACGGCCAGTACTTCCGCGACACCTTCGCCACCGACCGCGTCGAGGTGCTGCGTGGCGCCGCCGGGGTGCTGTTCGGCCGCGGCTCGACTGGCGGCGTGGTCAACACGGTCACGCGCAAGCCGACCGACCAGTGGACGGGCGATGCAGCGCTCACCGCCGGCGCCTACGATCTCCAGCGCGTCACCGCCGGCATCGGCGGACCGCTCGTCGACGACACGCTCGGCGCCCGCCTGGATGCGGTGGCCCAGGACAGCGGCAGCTTCCGCGACGAACAGCATCTGCAGCGCTTCGGCATCGCTCCGGGGGTGTCATGGGCAGCTGGCGAGCGCACCACGATCCTGCTGCAGGGTCTGCACCAGCAGGACGATGGGACGATGGATTACGGCGTGCCGATGTACGCCGGCCGGCCGGCGGACGTGCCGGTGGAGACCTACTACGGCTTCAAGGACGACTCCTTCCAGAGCTACGATGTCAACCAGGCCACCCTGACCATCGAGCACCAGCTCGACAGCGGGCTGACGCTGCGCAACGCCACCCGCTATGGCGACTACCAGCGCAGCTATCGTACCGAGACCCTCGGCGCGGTGAACTACATCACCAACACCGTCTCCCGAGCCCAGGCCCTGCGTGACAACGTGCAGCGCAACCTCATCAACCAGAGCGAGGCCGCATGGAAGGGGCAGGTCGGCGGACGCGAGGGCAGCCTGCTGCTCGGCCTCGAGCTGTCGCGCGAGCACTACGAATACCGCAGCAAGAATTCGACCGGCGTGACCGGCGTCGCGGTCTTCGATCCGCAGTCGGCGGACAGCGTCGGTGCCGGCAGGGCGGACAGCCTCGACGGGACGCTCGATGCACGCAATGAGACCACGGCGCAGACCGTGGCCGGCTACGCGCTGGGCAGCCTCGACCTCGTCCCCACGCTGAAGGCGGTGTTGGGGCTGCGCGTCGACTGCTTCTCTGCGGACTATTCCAGCGGGCCGACGGTGTCGCCCGTGGTCACCGAGTTCAGCCGCAGCGATACCATGGTCAGCCCGCGGACCGGCCTGGTGTGGACCCCGGTGCCGGAGCTGTCGACCTACGCCAGCTGGAGCCGGGCCTTCAACCCGTCGGCCGAAACCTACAGCCTGAGCACCGCCACCTCGGACCTCGAGCCGGAGCAGACCGACAACTACGAGATCGGGGCCAAGGCGACGCTGCTCGATGAGGCGCTGACGCTCGGCGCTGCCGTGTTCCGCCTCGACAAGAGCAAGGCGCGCACGGTCGATCCGACCAACACCGCGCTCCAGGTCCTCGACGGCCAGCAGCGCACCGACGGCATCGAGCTCGAGGCCGCCGGCACCATCGGCCGCTGGTCGGTGCAGGCCGGGGTGGCGTTCATGGATGCCGAGGTCCTCGCCTCGAACAATACGACCACGACCTGGGATGGCGTCACCGTCCAGGTGGAGGGCAAGCGCCCGATCAACGCACCGCGCTCCAGCGGCAGCCTGTGGACGAGCTATGACCTCGGTCAGGGCTTCGTCATCGGCACGGGCTTCTACGCCGTCAGCAGCCGCTTCACCGATCAGGCCAACTCCACGGTCGTGCCGGGCTACATCCGCTTCGACGCCACCCTGGGCTGGCAGGGCGAGACCTGGTCGGCGCAGCTGAACCTGCAGAACCTCGCCGATACCGTCCACTACGAGACCGGCAGCGCGCGTTCGGCCTATGCCGGCACGCCGCTCACCGGCCAGCTGACCCTGGGGGCCAGGTTCTGACATGCTGCTCACCATCCCCGGACTGCTGACGTCCGACGAATTGGCCGAGGCCCGCCGGCTGCTTGCGTCCGCGCCATGGGCTGACGGCAAGGCCACGGCCGGCTACCAGTCCGGGCTGGTGAAACGCAATCAACAGCTGCCCGAGGAGGCGCCGCAGACGCAGGTCCTGCAGCGCCTGGTGCTCACGGCGCTGGGCCGCAGCGCGGCCTTCCAGGTCGCAGCCCTGCCGCTGCGCATCTATCCGCCGCTGTTCAACCGCTATGATCCCGGGATGGGCTTCGGCGACCATATCGACAATGCCATCCGCATGCCGCCGGGCGGTCGCGGTGCGCCGCTGCGCACCGACGTCTCGGCCACCCTGTTCCTGGCGGATCCGGCCGACTATGACGGCGGTGATCTGGTGATCGACGACACCTTCGGCAGCCACCGGGTCAAGCTGGCGGCTGGCGATCTGGTGCTGTATCCGGCGAGCAGCGTGCATCGGGTCGAGCCGGTCACGCGCGGCAGCCGGATCGCGTGCTTCTTCTGGGTCGAGAGCCTGGTGCGCGACGACGCGCAGCGCACCCTGCTCTACGACCTCGATGGCGCCCTCGGCAACCTGCGTCGGCGCGGTCTGGCCGGCGAGCCCGAGATGGTCGCCTTGACCGGCATCTACCACAACCTGCTGCGACGCTGGGCCGAGACGTGATCGCCAGGCCCGCCGTCCTGCTCATCCACCGCTGGGCCGGGCTCACCCTCGGCGTCCTGGTGGTGGTGATCTGCCTCAGCGGCGCGATCGCGGTGTTCCGGCCGGAGATCGATCGCCTGGCCTGCCGACCAGCGAGCGCGGCGCCGCGCGCCGCCGACCTCGATGCCATCGCCGCCGGGCTGCACGCAGGAAGCCCCGGGTCGCGGGTGGCGTCGCTGGTGCTGGCCAGCGCCGCGGGCGAGGCCGACACCTGGATGCTGCGCAGCGAACGCGAGGGCTCCTGGATGGTGTTCACCGACCCGGCCACCGGCGAGGAGCTGGGGCGGACGCGCGGACGCTGGAGCAGCGCGGCGGCGGCCTGGATCGCGCGCTTCCACCACGATCTGTGGCTGCCACCGGCCGGCGGCGTGGTGGTCGGCGTGGGCGGGTTGGCCCTGGTCGTGTTCTGCCTCAGCGGCCTGTACCTGTGCTGGCCCGGGCTGTTCCGTCGGCGCCTGGATCTGCACCGCGCAGCCGGCCTGGCCGCCCTGCCCGTGCTGCTGTTCGTCGCCATCACCGGAGCGATGTTCGAGTTCACGTGGCTGCGCCGCGCTGCCCACCGCGCCCTGGGCGGCACGGCCGCCGATGCGCCGATGGCGCTGCGGAGCCGGACGGAACGACCGCAATCGGCCGCTGCCGCTGGGCCGGACATCGGCTGGGCGGCGGGATGCGCCGCCGCCGCCGCCGCGGTACCCGACGGCCGGGTCGCGCGCCTGCTTCCGCCCCGTCCCAACGATGCGAACGGAACCTGGCGGGCGACGGTCGACGTGCCGGGCAGTCTCAGCCCGAATGGCGGCGCCATCGTCCAGCTCGACCGTCGCAGCGCCGCCGTCCTCGAAGTGCAGGATCCGCGGCGCATGTCGGCTGGCGGATGGCTGCTCAACCAGCACCTGGGACTGCACACCGGCGCCTGGGGCGGACCGCTGACGCGCCTGCTCTGGGTCGTGGTCGGCGTCGCGCCGCTGATCCTGCTGCTCACCGGCTGGCGGATGTGGCGCAGAAGCGCACGACGGTCACCAGCGTCCAAGGAAGTCCCATGACTCGAACCATCGGCTGCCTCCTGGCGCTGTCGGCGCCGCTCGCCGCTGCGGATCCGCTCATCACGCTGAGCCGGTTCCATGCCGCGAACCAGGCGCGCAGCGAACTCGCCCGCGAGAGCGCGGCCTGGATCCCGGAGCGCCAGCGCCTGGAGGCGCTGATCGCGGCGACGGAAGCCGAGACGGCCCGGCTCGAACATCAGGCGACGGCCGCCGAGGCGGAGCGCGACGCCGCGGTGGCGCGTGTGGCGGCCATGGGCCAGGGTTCGGATCTCGAGGCCCTGCGCTCCTCGCTGAGCGATGGTGGCGCCCGTCTTGCCGTCGGCCTCGCCGAGCTGGCACGCCGCCTGCCGCCCGGGGCGGTCCCGGCGTCCACCAGCATGGGTGGCGAGGCGGGGTTCGAGTCGGCCGTCCGCGCCCTGGAATCCGCCGAGCGGGCCGCTTCCGCGATCGCCGTCGAGGTGATCACGGGGCAGCGCGAGGGGCGGACGGAAGCGGTGAGGATCCTGCGCGTCGCAGGCTCCGTCGCCTGGTGGATGTCGCTCGATGGTCTGGCTGCGGGTACGGTGCGCGTGGTGGACGGCGTCTGCCAGCTGACTCCGGCCGCCGACGAAACGTCGCGTCTGGCGATCACCCTGGCGCTGGCCGAGGCCGAAGGCCGCAGCCCGCCGACGGTCGTCCTGCTGCCTGGAGTGGCGCCATGATCCGCGCCTGCGTTCTGCTCAGCCTGCTCGCGCTGCTGGCGGGCGGCGAGCCGGCATCCGATCCGTCGACCGCCGGTCAGCTGGCCCGCGATGCGTCCGAGCGTCAGCTGGGCGAAGCGCGATCCCGTCGGAACCAGGAGGAGGCCGCCCTGCTCGGCAGGCTGCAGGCCGCGGTCGCCGCCGGCAACGCCGCCCGCGACCGCCTGACCAGCGCGGAACGCGCAGCCGCGACGGCCAGTGCGGAACTCGCCACCCGGACCAGGGAGCAGGAACGCGAACTGACCCTGGTCCGGCAGCTGGCCGAGCGCGCCGTGGTGGCGGCCCGGTT
>JALHRW010000138.1 GCA_022841245.1 Planctomycetota bacterium | reverse complement strand
GCCCGGTGCGAGCGGCGAACCAGGCGCGCGCCTCGTCACTGAAGCGGCGGTGGTGCGGCGGTGCGGCGTCGACGACCAGGGCGCCGGCGAGGTTGGCGGCTGGGCTCGGCCGGCGCAGCACCAGGCGGTCGCCGGGGCGCAGGAACAGTTCTTCGTCGAGGCGCAACTGCGCATCGTGGCTGCCGCCCTCGGCGAGATCGCAGTGCAGCAGGTGGACGCGGGCGGTGACGTGGGTGGTGCCGTGGTGGACCAGGACCTCGGCGCGGTGCTTCAGGCCGAGAGCCAGCACTTCCAGACGCACGTCGACCTCGCGCGTCGCCTGCAGCGTGCCGGGGGTGGCCAGCCAGGCGCCGCGCCGCACCTGGTCGCGCTCGATGCCGGTGAGGTTGACTGCAGTGCGCTGGCCGGCGAGGGCGCGGTCGACGCTGACCCGGTTCACTTGCAGCGAGCGCACCCGCGCCTTGCCGCCGGGATGCAGCGCGACCTCGTCGCCGGGGCTCAGCTCGCCCGAGAGCAGCGTGCCGGTGACCACGGTGCCGTGGCCGGCGAGGGAGAATACGCGGTCGACCGGCAGGCGCGCGTGCACGCCGCTGGTCAGCCGGCGCTGCTCGGCGGCGCGTTCGAACAGCCAAGCCTTCAGCTCGGGCAGGCCGGCGCCGCTATGCGCGCTGACCGCCAGCGGCGGCTCGGCGGCGAAAGGCGTACCGGAGACCAGCTCCAATGCCAAATCGCGCGCTGCGGCAAGGCCGGCTTCGTCCATCAGATCGGACTTGGTCAGCACCACCCGGCCCCAGCGCAGGCCAAGCATGCGCAGGATGTCGAGATGCTCGCGGGTCTGGGCGCAGGGTCCCTCGTTGGCCGCGACGATCAGCAGGCAGCCCTCCATCGAGCCGGCGCCGGCGACCATATGGTGGACGAAGCGCTCGTGGCCGGGGCAGTCGATGAACGCCAGGTCGATGCCGGACTCGCCGCGGGCGAAGGCGAAGCCCAGCTCGATGGTCATGCCGCGGCGCTTCTCCTCGGGCAGGCGGTCGGGGTTCGAACCGGTCAACGCCTCGACCAGCGAGGTCTTGCCGTGGTCGACATGGCCGGCGGTGCCGATGACGACTTGCAGCGGTGCGGTGCGGGCAGCCATCAGCCGTTCTTCCGCCAGAACTTGAAGGCGAGGTGGCGACGGAAGGTCGGCACGCTCAGACGCAAGGCGCCTCCAGGGTGGGCGAGGTCGTGGCTGGCGCGCACCGTGCCGAGATCGGCGTCCCACCACTCGAGCCGCATCGCTCCGGCGGCGGCCTCGCCGAAATCGATGGTCGCGTCCTCGACCTCGGCGTCGATCGTGCCCTGCGCCGCCCACGCCGGGTCGAGGGCATAGCCGAGGATGCGTCCGGGCCGCAGCCAGGCCCGGCACCACAGGCGGCCGGCTGACGGAGCGACCGTGCGGGCGGCCGGATCGCGCAGGTCCTCGCCGTCGGTATAACGGCGCAGGGCGCCGAACTGGCCATAACGCGAGCCCTGGTCGATCCACTCGAACCACCACATCAGCGGTGTGCCGGCATGGCCGTGGACGAAGGCCGACCAGCCGCCGATGGCGAGTTCGGCTTGCAGGCGTGGCGGCGTGGTCGCGCCGGGGCTGCCGCCGTATTCGGTGACCAGCACCGGCTTGCCGTAGTCGGCGAGTCCTCCGCCAGCGCGCCTGGCGTCACGCGTGCTCCGTCCGAGCAGGTCGGCGATGCTCGATCCCTCGCCGTGGTACGCGTCGATGGTCAGCATGGTGATGCCGGGCAGGGCGGAGATCTCGGGGTCGGCATTGTTGTAGTCGCCGCACCAGTGCGTCGTCACCGGATGCCGCCACGGATCGTGGCGAGCGAAGAGGGCGGCGGCCTGCTCGTGCCAGGTGCGTACGGATGGCAGTGGCGCGTGCACCAGGTTGACCTCGGCCCACAGCTTCCAGGCCAGCACCGCCGGGCTGTCGCCCCAGCGCGCCGCGAGGTAGCGGAAGAGGTCGGACTGGGCGCGCAGCGCCCGCGCGTCCTCGAACAGACCGGGTGGGCCGTCGAGCCAGCCGCCGTTGGCTGAGCGCCAAGGGTGGTGTGGCCAGTCGTCCTCGGCGCCGCTGCCGTCGCGGCCCTGGCCGTGGTTGAAGATCGACAGGACGACGCGCACGCCGTGGCGCTCGGCCAGGTCGAGGTAGCGGTCGAGGGCCCAGGCATTGCCCAGGTTGGGCTTGCCCGCGCCGTGGAAGCCGGCCCAGGCGTCGGTCCATTCCAGGCCGAGGTTCCACGGGCTCAGCCAGGTCTCGGCCCCGGTGCCGCCGGCGGCGATCAGCCGGGCGAGGAAGGCCTCGCGGCTGAAGCTGCCGCGGTCCGGCGTCAGCATGGTCGCCAGGCGGCTGCGGCTGCGCACGTCGTAGGTCGAGTTGAGGTTCTGCCCGATCGGCCAGACGAAGCGGTCTTGGGCGCTGAGGAAGCGCGGGTCCTTGGCGTCGGGGCGGGCGATGTCGTCCCACGCTGCGCCCGCGGCGGTGATCGGCGGCAGATCGGCGGTGGCGCTGCTGCCTCCAGCCCAACGTGCGGTCAGGCGCAGGCGGTGCTCACCCGCCTGGCGGGCGCGGAAACGCAGGCCGAAGCGTGGGGGGCCGTCGGCGATGAGCTGTTCGCGGTCACCGCGGTCAAGGCGGCGGAACGGCTGGTCGGCGAAGCCGGCGTAGGTGGTGACGGCCCCGTCGGGAGCGGTCACCGCCAGCTCCAGGGCGAAGCAGTCGGGGTCGAGCGGCCACTGCGGAAACGGTTCAGGCAGGGCCGTCAGTTCGACCCGCGCACCGGTCGCGATGCGCGCTGGCGGCAGCGACAGCACGGTGAGGGTCGGGTCGGCGGTGCGGCTGCGTCGCGGCAGCCAGCGCGCATCGGCCAGCACCGTGCCTGCAAGCGGACGGTCGGCGTAGATCAGCAAGCCGGCGCGGCGGCTCTCGCTCGCGGTCAGCGGGTTCCACGCCGCATCGTGGCCGACCGGGCGCAGTTCCGCCGTTTCCGACAGGTCGATCTCCACCTGCTGCCGACCGTCGCGCAGCTGCGGTTCGACGAGGCGCTGGAACCAGCGGCCGTGACGGTCGGCGCGCCAGGCCATCAGCCCGGCTCCAGCGAGCGGGCCGTCGAGGTCGACCAGCAGGGTGCTGGCATGCTCAGGCACAGCGCCGAGTTCAAGCACCGTGGCGAGCGGCGCTGCCAGCGCGCTGCGCACCAGGCTGCGGCCCGGCGAGCGCACCGAGCCGGGGCCGGTCAGCACGATGTCGATGCCGGGGTCGATCGCCGTCAGGGTCAGCTCGCCCTGCGTCTCCAGTCGGCCTCGTCCGCGCAAGGAAAAGTCGCCGGAGGCGGTGATCGCCAAGGTGCCGCCGCCCAGGTCGACCGTCCCGTTGCCGGACAATCCGGTGCAGTCGAGGCGGTGGCCGTCGAGCGCCAGGGTCGCCTCATGGCCGAGATGGACGCGCAGCCGGTCGAGGACGAGGTCGTTGGCCAGGGCGACCCGCCCGGAGATCGCCACCAATCCGGTGGCTGGTGCCGAGGCGAGGGTCGCCCCGTCGTCCAGGCGCAATTCGCCTTCGCCGCTGACCGGCGAGCGGAAGGTGACCGGTCCCTGCAGCGTGAGCACCGGGATGCGGGCAAATGCCTCGGCTGGAACCGGCGTCCAGCTTCCGCCGCCGGTCCGCCACATCAGCGAGCACGAATTGCCGCCGCCGCCCTCTTCGTACTGCAGGCGGATCGCCCAGGTACCGGGCGGCACGTTGGCTTGGACCTGGCGCAGGGTCGCGCCCTGGCCGCTACCCCAGGAGTTGCTGCCCCATTCACCGGGCTGGACCTGGCCGTTGCGGTCGCGGTCGAGCCACAGCCGTGAGCCGTCGTCCGAGGTGGTGGCGAGATCGGCTCCGCCGGCCGGGATCAGGACGAGGCCGTCCCATTGCACCGAGAATCCGTCCCAGTCGCCGGACCGGCCGGCAATGTCGAAGCGGAGGCGATCGTCCTCGCTGCCGCAGGCTCCGGTCGGGTAGTGCACCGCCTGATCCTGCCGCGTGCCGGCGACCTGCTGCGTCTTGCGCCAGTCGTCCTCGCGCGTTCCGCGCAGCGAGCGGGCGATGAAGGTGGCCTCCAGGCCGGAGGTACCGCTGCGTTCGAACACGATCGGCCGGGTCAGCACCTCGGGCTTGGCTGCCTGATAGACCACCCCGTCCGAGCCGATGCGCCAGGGCTCCTCGGCATGGGCCAGGATGGCGAGCAGGAGGAGGACCGCAGCACGCATGGTGCTCAGCCGACGACGCGGCTGCGCTGCCGGCCGAGCGGACCGGCGGACAGTTCGACCATCTGCCCGGCGCGCAGGAACTCCGGCGGGGTCCGCCCCATGCCGACGCCGGCCGGGGTGCCGGTGCAGATCACGTCGCCTGGCTCAAGGGTCATGCATTGCGACAGGTAGTGCACGATGGTCCACGGGTCGAAGATCATGTCGGCGGTGCTGCCACGCTGGCGCGGCTGGCCGTCGACGTCGGTGTGCAGCGGGATGGCGCCGGGATCGGGCAGCTGGTCGAGAGTCAGCAGCCACGGCCCGAGCGGGCAGAAGGTGTCGAACGACTTGCCCTTGTCCCACTGGCCGCCGCGGTCCTTCTGCCAGTGGCGTTCCGACACGTCATGGGCCAGGACCCAGCCGGCGACGCAGCCGCGCGATGCCTCGGCCGATGGCAGCTGCCGGGCGGTTGCGCCGATGACGATGCCGAGCTCGCACTCCCAGTCGGTGTGCTGGCTGCCGCTGGGCAGACGGATGTCATCGTAGGGGCCGCACAGGGAGGTGGTCGCCTTCATGAACACCACCGGCTCGCTGGGGATGCGCGCCTTGGTCTCGGCGGCGTGGTCGCGGTAGTTCAGGCCGATGGCGACGATCTTGCCCGGCCGCGCCACCGCCGGACCCCAGCGCTCGCCATCCGGCACCACGGGCAGGGCGAGGGGATCGAGGCGGCGCAGCCGCTCCAATCCGCCAGCGGCGAACCAGGTGCCATCCCAGTCGACCGCAACGGCGGAGGCATCGCGCCGTTGTCCAGCGGCATCGATCAGGCAAGGACGTTCACGCCCGGGCGGGCCGCTGCGGCAGAGCTGCATCCCCGTATTACGCCCCAGGCCCAGGCCCGTTCAAGCGCAGGTTGGGTTGCCGTCGCCGCGCCAGGGCGCACAGTCCGGCCATGCCCCGGCCCCAGACCGTCTGCCTCCTCGTTGCGATCCTGTTTGCCGCCGGCTGCGGCGACGATCGACCGCCGCCGCCGTCGATGGCGAATCCGGACGATGCCGCCGCCATATCAAGCACGCTGGAGAGCGATGTCCGCGCCATGGCCGACCTGTCCCCGGCCGACAAGGCGAAGGCTGAACTGGCGTTCGGTCCGCGCCTGCGTCGCGACCTCGAGGCATGCCGAGGCACCCGCTACGAGAACAAACCGCTCTATCTGCTGGCCCAGTGGACGCTGGTGCACGGCCGTCCGGAAGAGGTCCTGCCGCTGGTCGACCGGCTCGAGATCCTGCCCGCGCCGGCCTACCGCAATGCCGGCAAGGCGGTGCGGGTCGCTGCCCTGCTGCGTCTCGGCCGGCTGGCCGAGGCACGGCCCATCGCCGTGCAACTGGAGGAGACCGTCCCCGAGTTCGGCGCCCTGCGCCGGGTCGAGTTCCACGAGACGGTCGGCCAGCAGGCGCCACTGCTGCCTGGCACGCTGGTCTCGGGTGGCGGCGAGGTGCCGGATTCCTCCTTCATCCTGCTCGCCTTCCTCGGCATGCCCGATGCGGCTGCCGAGAGCTGGCTGCTGCCGCTCAGGGACGCCGGGGGTGAGCGCATCCACACCGTCGCTGTGGCCACCGCTGGCGACCTGCTGGCCGCTTCTACCGTGGCCAGCGCCTGGGGTGTCGAGGTGCGCTGGGTCCGCGCTACCGATGAGTCGCTCGCGCCCTGGCGCCTGCCAGTGCTGCCGATGGCAGTGCTGCTCGGACCTGGCCCGAAGCGTCTGGTCGTGGCGGTCGACCCGCAGCCCGAGCAGCTCCAGCGCCTGGCTCCACGGCCGCGCTGAGCCGACTTGCCTCGCGGCCCGGATCCGGAATATGCCGCCATGGCCCTGAAGCCCGATCTCGGCAGCGTTGCGCAGGACGATGGTCGCTACCACGTCGAGGGCTTCCACTTCATCGGCCAGTCGCTGACCCATGCGGTCAAGCTGTTCCGCTCCGAGGACACGCCCGGCCCGGCCCGGCACCTCACCGCCCGTGAGCTGATCCAGGGTGCGGTCGACCTCGCCGCCAGCCGCTACGGCCTGCTCGGTGACCTGGTGCTCTCCAGCTGGGGTATCCGCCGCAACGAGGATATCGGCGAGATCACCTTCACGCTGATCGAGCACGGCATCTTCACCAAGCAGCCGGACGATCGCCAGGAGGACTTCTCCGGACACGAGCCGCTGGCCGAGGCGCTGCGCGGCTGCGTGCGCAAGCGCCTGGGCCTGAGCGACAATTGAGGGGCAATTCAGGGTCCGGGAGCGCCGCACTCCTGTGCGGCTCGAAGCGAGATTCCAAGGCCCCCAAGGCAGCCGCACGGGAGTGCGGCGCTCCCAGGGAAACATCGTGAACGAATTGCTCAGCCATCCCTGGGTCAAGGTCCTGCTCATCGCCACCACGGTGGCGATGTGCTCGTTCGCTCTGCGCGAGACCGCTTCGATCACCCTGCCGGCGGTCATCGCCGTGCTCGATGTGGCGGTGCCGGTGGCGATCGGCTTCGTCATCGCCTACGTGCTCACCCCGCTGGTCGACCTGATCTCGCGCCGCGTCGGCCTTGGCCGCTGGCTCGCTGCCGTCGCACTCTTCGCCACCACCAGCATGGTCGTCTTCGGCGGCCTCGCCCTGGTCGTACCGCTGCTGGCCAAGCAGAGCGCCGAGCTGGCCAACCAGGTTGCGCGCGGCGAACCCTTCGTCGACCGCGACGGCAACGGCCACTGGGACACGGGCGAGCCGTTCACGGATCTCAACCGCAACGGCACCTGCGATCCGTCGGTGATCAGCCGCGCCACCGGCTGGATCGAGGATCGCCAGCTGACGCTCAAGCGCATGGCCAACCTGACGGTCGATGACGGCGGCCTCGCCCTGCTCGCGATCTACCAGCAGGAGACCCGGGTGGCGCGGCTGGAAGTCGCCCGGCTGCTCGCCGGCGGCGAACCCACCGGTCCGGCCCCGGCCGACGCACCCACCGCCTGGAACCCGGCCTGGCCCGGCCCGTCCGCGGCCGAGATCGAAGCGGCGGTGGTACGGCGTCCGCAGCTGTCAGCCACGCTGAACGCGCTCGGGCGGACCTGGGCCGAGGCGCACCACCGCGTCGTCATTGCCATCCGCACCCTACGCGGCGGCGCCGATGATCCCGAGCTGGCGCCGCTGGTGGTGCGGCTGCGCGCGGCCGCCACCGGCCGCCTGTCCGCCGAAGACCGCTCCGCGGCGATTGCCGACCTTCGCCTGCTCGAGGATGCCGAGCGCAACGCCTTGCCCGCCGCCAAGGAGCTGCTCACCGAGCTGCGTGGCGGCGAGAGCGCGGTCGGTGGCCAGGCCATCGCGCTGGCGATGAGCAAGATCGAGGACGCGGTGCGCGCCAATCTCGATCGCGTGCCCGAGCGCATCGGCGGCTGGGCCGAGTCCTGGCTGGGCAACGTCGGTGCGATCGGCGGCTTCCTTCTCGACGCCATCCTGGTGCCGATCTACGCCTTCTTCCTCATCCTCGCCATGCCGGCCATCCGCACCGGCATCAAGGATTTCATTCCGGCCAAGCACAAGGACGGGACGCTGCGCATCGTGCGCGAGATCGAGCGCGCGGTATCGGCCTTCTTCCGCGGTCGCCTGATCATCTGCCTGCTCTGCGCCATGGTCGGCGTCGCCGGCTTCCTCACCCTGCAGCTGTTCGGGGTCAAGGTGCCGTATGGCATCCTCTTCGGCGTGCTGCTCGGTTTGGCCACGCCCATCCCGCTGGCTGGCATCGTCCTGGCTGTGCCGGCCGTCATCCTGACCATGATCCAGCCCGCGGCCTCGCCGGTCGATGGTGCGCTGGTCTTCGTCGTCTATGGCCTGGTCCAGGCGACCGAGGCGGTGCTGATCCCGTGGATCCTCGGCCGCGAGGTCGAGGTCCACCCGGTGTGGCTGATCATCGCCTTGCTGCTCTGCGGCAAGATCCTCGGCGTCCTCGGCCTGATCCTCGCCGTGCCCATCGCCGCCACCGTGCGCATCCTCGGCCGCGAGTACCTGTGGCCGCGCCTGCGCGCCTGGGCGGCCAAAGGCGTCGAGGCGGTGCAGCCGCCGTCGACGGACGGCGGCGCGTGAGCGGCCGTTCGCTCGGGCGACTGCTCGACGCCAACGCCAACCGCGCCGCCGAGGGCTTGCGCGCGCTTGAGGACGTGGCGCGCTTCCTGCTCGATGACGCCGCCGCTGCCGCCACCGCCAAAGAACTGCGCCATGCCGTACGCTCGGCGGTCCCGGCTGGCGCGGTGGCCTGGCGCGACACCGCTGGGGATGTCGGCGAGGCGATCAAGGCCGGCGACGAAGGCGTCCGTGCCAGTCCGGTGGCGGTGGTGCGGGCCAATGCCGCCCGCGCCCAGGAGGCGCTGCGCGCCCTGGAGGAGGGGCTCAAGCTGGGCGGAGGGGCGTGGCGCCAGGCCGAGGCCGCGCGTTACCGCGTCTACCGCCTGGAGAGCGACATCCTCTCCCGGCTGCCGGCCTGGCGACTGTGGCAGGCCCGCCTCTACGTGCTGGTCGATATCACCTTGTGCGACGATCCGGTGGCGGTCGCGGCGGCCGCAGTGCGCGGCGGCGCCGGAGTGGTGCAGCTGCGCGCCAAGGCGCTGGGGCAGCGCGCCTACCGTGAACAGGCAGCGCGCGTGCAGGACGCGGTGCGCGGTGCCGGCGGCTTGTTCGTGGTCAACGATCACGTCGCTGTCGCGCGCGCCATCGAGGCCGATGGCATCCATGTCGGGCAGGACGACCTCGACCCGCACGACGTGCGCGCGGTGGTGGGCCCGCGCTGCGCCATCGGCGTCTCGGCCCACACTCCGACCCAGGCCGTCGCCGGTCAGCAGGCGGCCGACTACCTCGGCCTCGGCCCGATGTTCGCGACCACGACCAAGCCGCACGAGCCCTGCCGTGGGCCGGAACTGCTCGACGCGGTGCGCGCTGGCCTGCGCATTCCCAGCTACGCCATCGGCGGCCTGGATGCGGCGCGGTTGCGCGAACTGCGCCCGCGTCTGCCGCACGGCGCAGCGGTGGCTGCAGCGGTGTGCCGGGCGGCGGACCCCGAGCGTGCGGCCGCCGAGCTGCTGGCGATCCTGGTTCCGGATGAGCATCCGTGAGCGGCGCGAGTTCGTGGTTCGTGGTTCGTGGTTCGTGGTTCCGCAGGATGCTGGTGGTGCATGCGCTGCAGATGCCTGCCATCGGGTTGCTCTGGGTGGCAACTTCGCCATGGGCGTGGTGGCCGGCAGCCATCTGGGGCTCGTCGGTGGCGATCCTCGGCACCGACAGCGGTTGGCGTTGGCTGAACTTCGTGCTCATGGCCGAGGCGGTCATATGGCTCTCCTTGGCTCTTGCCTCGTGATGCGGAACCCCGAACCCCGAACCCCGAACCCCGAACCCCGAACCCCGAACCCCGAACCGAGGCAATGACATGGTCCCCATCTCCCTGACCTACCTCGGCGACCTGCGTTGCGAGGCCGTGCACGGCCCCAGCGGGGTGCGCCTGATCACCGACGCGCCGGTCGACAATCACGGCAAGGGCGAGTCGTTCAGCCCCACCGACCTGATGGCGACCTCGTATGGCAGCTGCATGAGCACGATCATGGGCATCGTCGCCAAGCGCGACGGCATCGCCCTCGGTCGCTTCACCGTGGCGATCGAGAAGCACATGACGCCGGCGCCGCCGCGCCGCATCGCCCGCCTGGTCCTGCGCTTCGCCATGCCTGCATCGCTGGCTCCGGCAGACCGCGAGAAGCTGGAGCGGGCCGCACGCGCCTGCCCGGTCGCCCTGTCGACCAGCCCCGAGGTGCAGGTCGAGGCGTCGTTCACCTACGGGTGAGCCGCCTCACAGGGTGAAGCGCATCTCGCGCACCAGCGCCCCCGGGACCTCGGCCGTGCTCAGCGAACGGCCCTCGTAGGTCGAGGTGTCGGGAATCAGTTCCCGTTCGCTGGTCAGCGCTTCGAGCTGCGCGCCAAACAGGCTGAAGATGGAGTCGTCGAAGCGCAGGTGCTCGATCGGCGCGACCGGCACGCCGTCCTCCACCCACCAGCAGGCGAAGCGCGTCATCCCGGTCACCCGGCAGGCGCTACGGTCGCTGTAGTTCAGGTAGTGCAGGTTGCCGATCCACAGGCCGCGCGCCAGCCGCCATGCGCAGGCTGGACGGCGCCTCGTCGCCGGCATTGACCGGCAGGCCGTACTCCCGCGCCGAGCGCGCCGAGACCAGCGACTCGCCGCAGGCCCCGCGGTCGACCAGCACGACCTGGTCGGCGCGGCGGAAGCCGTGGCCGGTGACCAGCGGGGCCAGGCCGGAAGCGGCGTCCTCGACCAGGGTCAGCAGCGGCGACAGGCCGGCCTGGCCCGATTCCAGGCGCATCAGCGGCGACGAGCCGGTCCGCCGGCTGCGCACCGAGAAGCCGCCCCAGGAGAGCAGTCCGATCAGTTCGCGGACCGCGGCGGGGGCGAGGTAGGTGCGGTAGGCGCCCGGCTCGATGCGGCGGCGCGGCTGGTCGAAGCGCTGCAGGTCGCTGCGCGCCCGCTCCATGGCGCTGCACCATGCGGGCGCATCCCAGGTCCTGCCGGCGTGCAGCCCCTTGACCGCCTGTCCGTCGGGGCGGTGGCAGCTCCAGTCGAAGGACCAGGCCTGCGCGCTGTGCCAGGCACGCTGGCCGTGCGAACTGGCGAATCCCGCATACATCGTCCCGGAGGCCCACAGGCCGACCAGATCGAGTCCGGCCGCGGCATCGAGCGCTGCGCTGACGCTCGTGGTGGCATCTGGCGGCTGGTCCGTCGCGCCCCGTTCTTCCCGCTGGTCGCCGTGATGCCAGTGCAGGAACGGATCCTCGGGCAGCAGTGGTAGCAACGCGCGCAGCCCGGCCAGCGCCTCCCCGGCGCAGCGGACGTTGTCGGTGGAGTCGCCGCCGAGGTCGACGGTCGCCTCTGCCTGGCGTGCGCCCCGTACGAGGGCGAGGGCGAGACGCCGCTGCGCCACCGTTCCGGCCTGGCGGATCCGCGCCTGGCTGACGCGGACGAAGTCGCTGTCCTCGCCGCCCAGGCGCAGGTACAGCTCCTCGCCGGAACCGAGGCCGCGGCACAGCGCGTCGGCCAGGGCCATGAAGTGATCGCGGGCGCTCATGAGCCGCCGCCGAAGATCTCGACCTGGCGGAAGCGGCAGGGCGGACTGGCGTGGCCGGTGGCGATCATCTGGTTCGGTTCGCCCTTGCCGCAGTTCGGTGTGCCCATGACCCGCGACGAGGCCTGGTCGCCGACCCCGTCGAGGCTGCGCCAGAAGGTGGCGGAGCGGCCGCGGTAGTTCGGATTGCGCACCATGCCGGCCAGGCGTCCATTGCGGATCAGCCGGCCCATCTCGCAGCCGAACTGGAATTTGTCGCGGCGATCGTCGATCGACCACGAGCGGTTGGTCTCCATCAGCACGCCATCGGCGATGCCGGCGACCAGACCGTCGAGGGTGTCACCACCCGGTTCGAGGTTGAGGTTGGCCATGCGGTCGATCGCCGGCCGGTTCCAGGCGCAGGCGCGGGCGCAGGCCACCCCCGGCACGCCGGAGCGGCTCTGCGAAGCGGCGCCGCCGAGCGCGCGCTTGAGGATGCCGCGTTCGATGAGCAGTTCGCGACGCGCCGGCGTACCGTCGTCATCGAAGGCGTAGGAGGCGATTTCGCCGTCGACTCCCGGGTCGAAGCTGACCGTCAACAGATCGGAACCGTAGCGGTGATGACCGAACAGGTCCGGCGTCACCCACGAGCCGCCGGCGAAGTTCCGCTCATCGCCCAGGATGCGGTCCAGCTCCAGCGGGTGTCCGATGCTCTCGTGGATCTGCAGGACCATCTGCGACGGCATCAGCACCAGATCGCGTGCTCCGGTCGGGCAGTCCGGAGCGTCGAGCAGTTGCAGCGCCTCGTCGGCGATGCGCGCGGCCTGCGCCCAGGCGTCGATCGCGGCGACCCGCTCCAGGCCGCCGAGCAGGGCGTTTTCCATGCCCAGCGACCGGGTCTGACTCTCACCGCCGCGGTTGGCGGTCGCCGACAGGTGCGGCACCACCACCGAGCGCTCCTGCACGACCTCGGCACCGCCGGACGAGCACATGGCGGTACGCGTAGTCCACGACCGCAGGCCTGCCGACCAGCCGACGATCGCCTCGTGCCGCTTGAGCTGCGCGCTGGCCGCACACAGCAGGGCGATCGCATCGCCGACCGGCTGCTCCTCCCAGCGTCGCGTCACCGGTGCCCGCCAGCCGCCGCGTCCGTTGGGCACCGGCAGGCTCGAGGCCACGACCAGGGAGCGCCCA
>JALHRW010000137.1 GCA_022841245.1 Planctomycetota bacterium | reverse complement strand
GCCCGGGCTTGCCGTCCTCGCCGGGCTTGCCGGCGGCGCCATCGGCGCCGCGATGCACCAGGACCGGCAGGTCGGCAGTGAACTCGGGCTTGGTCACGCTGACCACGGCGACCGCTCCAGCAGCGCAGCGCACGCGGTAGCCGTTCGCCGCAACCGCCAGCGGATCGGTGGGACGGACCTCGAGGAAGCCGTCCGCGGCGATGGCCGAATCGGCGGTCATCGCTTCGAAGGCGAGGCGCTCGCGGGCAAGATCGAGCGTCGCTGCCGCCTGTACGCCGGCGGGTCCGCGCGGCGCCGGATCGAAACTGGAGCTGATCACGTAGCGGCCATCGGCGGTGCGCACGGCTACCCGTTCGATCACGCGTACGCGACGGCCGACATAGGGGCTGATCGACTGCAGATCGCCCGGCTGCTGGACAGCGACGGCGACGACCGCCTCGGCCTCGACCAGGTTGCGTGCTGCTGGCGACCACACCGCGACCGCGGCCGCGGCTGGCGACGGCACGTACGGAGCCGGGCGGCCCGGGATGCGCGGGAGGAAGCCGGATGACGCCGGGACTTGACCCGGGGGCGGCTCGGGGATCAGGGGCAGACGCGGATCGGCGCTGACGACTGCGGGAAGCGTGGCGCAGACGGCGAGCAGGCTGGTAGCGATGCGGATGGACATGGTCGACCTCAGCGGGCGGCGGGGATGAGGGTGGCGAGGACCGGACAGGCCTTGATCGCGACGGCGACCAGGGCGCGCTCGGCCGGGGCGGCAGCGGCGAGTTCGACGATGCTGCGGGCCGCCCCATGACGGACGTCTCCATCGCTGCAGCCGGTGCACACCGACGAGAGCCAGCCGAGGCCGGATGCGCGCGCCGCTGGCGAGGTCTTGGCCGCCCGCAGGGCGGCGTCGACCAGCAGCACGGCTTCGAGATCGTCGAGCCCGGTGACCGCAGCCCGGGCGACCAGCCCGGCGATCAGTTCGTCAGGGGCGTATGCGAGGAGGAAGGGTGCCGCAACCCGGATCGGCGCCGGCGGAGCGAGGGTCGCGACGTTGCGCAAGGCGACGATGCCATCGGCCCAGGAGGGCGGCGGAGCGGCGGCGGCACGCCCCATCGCCGCGACCAGGAAGCGCACGGCGTTGGCGGCGGTCTCCTCGGGTAGGCGGTGCTCGCCGGCGAGCACCGCACTGAACGCACGGATCTGCTCGGCATCGTGGCCGTCGGCGATGCTGGACAGCAGGTGCCATAACGGCTGCGGATCGCCGTTCGGCGGACGGGCGGCGACGATCGAGGCGCCGACGTTGCTGATCTGGGCCAAGGCAGCCGGCGCGCCGTTGCGACGGCGGGCGATGGCGAGAGCCGATAGCCAGTCGGTGGCGGTGGCGACGTCGCTGGCTCCCGCCTGCCACGTCTTCGCGCATGCCTCGGCCAACGTGCCCGGCGCCCAGGTGGCAAGAATCTCCAGCACGACCCAGCGGTCTTCACCACGGAAGCGGGTGAGATCGGCGCACACCGCATCGACCAGCTGGTGCAGCGCTTCGAGGGCATCGAGGCCCGGCATCGCGATCGACGGATCGATCACCGCCCCGGCCTGCCCCAGGGCCAGGCGCAGATCGCCGACCGGCCGGTGCGCGGCGATCGCGCCGAGCCGCGGCAGGAGCAGGACGGCCTCGAGCTGACGGGCGGGGTCGGCGGGCACCTGGGCGAGCAGCACATACGGCAGCTGGTCGACCAAGGCGTCGCGCGCCGCCAGGCGCAGGGGCGAGTCGGGGCCTAGCGCCAATGCCTGCAGCGCCGCGGTCAGACGGGGCAGGGCGGAACGGTGCGCAGCGGGCACGCCGCCGGCGCGGACCCAACCGGCGAGGAGACGCTGGGCGCGGTGCACCGCGGCAATGCGCCGCGCCTCGTCACCGGCGGAATCGGCGATGCTGCGCGCGAGCGGCTCGGGGGCGGCCAGGCGGTCCATCACGGCATCGAGCTGCCGCCGCACGCCGACGGCTTCGCCGGCCGGCAGCGCCGCGAGCATGGCGTCCAGACGCAGGCCACCCTCGCGGACGGTGGTGGCGAGCGCCTCGTCAGCGGCGATGCGATCGATCGACCCGAGCACCGCGAGCAGCACCGCCGACTGCAACGGCAGGCCCGCACCTCCGCCCTGCGCGGGATCGCCGAGCAGCGGCAGCAGGCGCGACAGCGCCTCAGCCGGGGCGCTGCGCGCCACTGCGAAGGCGGCCCACACACGCAAGCGTTCGCGAGCCGTCGCCTCGGACAAGCCGGCAAGCGGTTCGGCAGGCAGGCGCGGGGCCGCGATCTCGGCCAGGGCGACGGCCCGCACCGCCTCGCCCTCGGCGCCGCCGCCAGCGGGCAGAGCGGCGGCGAGTTCGCACCCGACGTCGAGCAGGGAGCAGCGCAGATCGGGCGCTTGAGGCTGCTCCTCGCCCAGGGCCTTGGCGATGGTGCGCAGATGCTCGGTGGCCTTGGCGGGGTCTGCCTCGCCGCGCATCGATTCGACCGAGGCCCGACTCAAGCCGCAACCGGTGCAGGCGAGGCAGGTGGCGATGATCAGCAGCGAATGGGACAAAGTTGGCATGGCGTCCTCGTATCTCGCCATCCTGTCCATTCCCCCCTCGGGTTGTCAAAGGGGCAATGGCCAACACGCCACACTCGGCAGAATTCCGTGTATCAACGTGGGACCGGCAAATGCCGTGGGCGCGATCGGCGAGGCGCTACCGCGCCGCCAGCGCGATGCGGCAGCGCCGACCCTGCATGGCGGTGACGGTGCCATGGCGGCGGATGCCGTCGCTCAGCAGCATGAGACCCGCATCGCCGGCGGCGATCTCGCCGGCCATGGCGTCGGCGATGAGCAGGTCGTCGTCGCGCGAGCCGCCACGCCAGGCGGCGACCACCGCCAGGCGCGCGCGCAGATGGCCGGCCTGGACCAGAGCGACCGACACCACCTCGACCTCGCAGATCTCGTCGAGGACGATGTCATGCTCGGGGTGCAGCGTGCCGGGAGCCTCGACCGTGCACTGCCCTGCAGGCAGATCGAGCCGCGCGATGCTGCCGGTGACGTGGGTGCAGTCGCTGCGATGCAGGCGCAGCAGCCAGCCGTGCTCGACGGACATGGCGAGACGGCGACGCATGGTGGGTGAGGGCGGCTGATGGATGGAGCTGACCATGGTTCCGTCTCCTGCACCAAGGAGAGTCGGCCCGGACGCTGACGCATAACCACGAACTGGCGCAAGCCGTGGTTATGGGCCGCGCCGCGGCGCCGTCCTAGCTGTGTGCGGCTTCCGCTCTGCCTGCTCTGCGCTGCCACGCTCTGGCCGGCGGCCGACCGCCTGCCGGACATGCGTTGGGTGTTCGAGCGCGCCCTGCGCCTCGATGCGCGCGGCGAGGTGCACCGCTTCGATCGCGTGCGCGCATGGGCGATGGTCCCGCTGCTCTACCCCGACGACGTACCGCAGACCGAGAACGACGACGTCTGGCGGGTGATCGCGCGAGCAGCGCTGCACCGGCTGGATGCCAGCGCAGCCGGTTATCCGCCACCGCAAGCGCCGTTGCTGTCACCCATCTCCCCGGCCGACCCGCTGCGCGACCTGCTCGGGATCAGCCTGGTCAACTCGCCCAACGGCGGCCTGCTGGTGCGCGAGGTCGCGCAGCCCGGCAGCGGGCTGCGCCCCGGCGACCGCATCCTCAGCATCGCCGGTGCCGAGGTCCTCTCGCCGCAGGACGCCGCCAGGCATGTCGCCACGGCCGGGGGACAACTCGACCTCACGCTCGACGGCGGTCGCGAACTGTCCGTGCTGATCGGCGCTGACCGCCCGTCGCCGCTGCTGGCAGCGCTGACCGTGCGCAATGACGTCGCCGCCTGGCAGGACGCCTGGCGTTGGCTGTTGCCGCCGATCGACGGCGCCTGGCTGGTCGAAGGACGCCACGATCCGGTCCTGGCGATCACCGTCGATGGCCGCCTGCAACGAGCCCCGCCCGGAGCCGCGGGCTGGACCGCCATCACCCCGTCTGGGCCGTGCGTGGTGGCGCGACGCGGCATCGGCAGCGGCGCCTTCAGCCTGCGTGCCGTACCGCTGCACGGGATCTGGCGCGAACTCGCCCTGGAAGCCGATTGGGTGCGGCACCGCCTCGTGCTCGGGGTCCGCGCCGGCCAGGCCCTGGTGATCGAGTCGGACGGTGCGCCGCATCGGTTGGACGTGCGCGGCCCGGGCGGCGATCCATGGTCGGACGAAGGCGTGGCTACCAGCCAACGGATCGTCCGCCACGGTCCGGCCGGGGCGATGGCCGAGACGGCGATCGAACGCAACGGCATGGTCGAGGTGGCCGTACGACCATCAGGGTTCCCCGCCACCGTCCGCCTGCGCATCCTCAGCGAACTCCCCACCGGAGGCCCATGATCAGCAGCGACCTCGCCGACCCCACCTTCACCGCCTACCGCAAGCGCCGCGACGAGGCCAGCCTGCGCGTGCTGATGCAGGAGCACCTCCCGGCCCTGCGCGCCACCGTGCGCCGCGTGCTCAGCCGCCGCGACCTCGCCGAGGACGCGATCCAGGAGGCCTTCGTCCAGCTCAGCCGCAAGCACGACACGGTGCGTGGCCTGCTCGCGCCATGGCTGCGCCGGGTGGCGCTCAACGCCGCGCTCAACCTGCTGCGGATCGAGGCGTCGCAGCGGCGCAACGGCCGCATCTACGAGGAGTCGCGCGAGGCCTTCGATCAGCCCGAAGCCCTCGACCCCGAGGTCAAGGCGGTCATCGGCCTGTGCATCGCCCGCCTGCCCGAGCAGCACCGCTCGGTCATCGCCCGCGGCTTCTACCTCGGCCAGAGCCAGGCTGAGATCGCAGCCGAGGACGGCATCACCCAGGTCGCAGTGCACAAGCGCATGCGCGCCGCCCTCGCCGCGCTGCGCTGGGAGATCCTCAAGTCCGGGCTCGGGGATTGCCTCGGCGCCTTCGGCCAGCGCGGCACCGCCGAAGCGCAGCATGGTCTCGCATCGCCCGATCCGCTGTCCCTGTCGGTGGTGGCGCTGTTCCACCTGGTGCAGTGGGCGAGCACAGCCGGGGTGCACGCCGGAGTGGCTGCCGCCGCCTGGACCGAAACCGGACAGCCGGGCTGGGACCCCAGCCACAGCTGAGGCCGGGCCTGGACGGAGCCATCCGTCCGCATCTGCTGCCCGCCCCCATGCGTCGCGCCCTCGCCGCCGGCTGCGCCGGCATGCGTGCCAACCTCAAGCCCGGCCTGCTGCTGTGGGCGGTCGGTACCGCGCTCGTCCTGACCTACGCCCTGGTCCCCGCGGCCCGGCCGGCCTACGACCGGGTCGAGGGCTGGCAGCGCGACTGGGGCCTGTGGTTCTCGGCCGTCAGCACCGGACTGTGCGGAGCCGTGCTGCCCTGGCTGTTCCTCATCGGCCTCGGCCGCATCCCGCGACGCGAGCGCGCGCGGCAGCTGGCGTTCCTGCTCGTCTTCTGGATCTACCGCGGCCTGGAGGTCGCCTTCTTCTATCAGTTCCAGAGTTGGCTCTTCGGCGAGGCACGCAGCGTCGACGGCAGCGTCGATTACGGCATCGTGCTGGCGAAGATGGCGTTCGACATGCTGGTCTACACCGCCTTCTGGAGCATTCCGACCACCACCCTGGTCTACCGTTGGTGGGAGGACTGCGGCGGCGATTTCAGCCGCTTCCGCTCCAGCCTCGACCGCGAGCTGTTCACCCTGCGCATGCCCGCCCTCATCCTCTCCGCCTGGATGGTATGGGCTCCCTCGGTCTGCCTCGTCTACAGCCTGCCATCAGCGCTGCAGGTCCCGATCTTCAGCATCGTGCTGTGCTTCTGGGTGCTGCTGGTGGCGGTGGTGGCGGGAAAGCGGTCAGCCTCCGAGGCCGCCTGATCGCGGTTGCCCCGCTGACGCCCAGCGGTTAGACTGCCGCGGGAGATCGCCGCCATGGCTGAGATCGAACGCAAGGACCTGGTCACAGCCCTGATCGCCGCTGGACCGCAGCCGCGCCTCTCCGGCATCGACCTCTCCGGACTCGACCTGTCGCACCTCGACTTCCACGGCGCCAGCCTGCACGGCGCCGACCTGTCGAACTGCAACCTGCACCGCACCGACCTCGAGAACTGCGACCTGACGCGCTGCAACCTCACTGAGGCCGACTTGACGCATGCCCGCCTGCGCAAGGCGCGCCTGCACCACGCCATCCTCTTCCGCACCAAGCTCGACCACGCCGACATGCACGCCGCCGACCTGTCGCATGCCCTGCTCAAGGAGGCGAGCATGCGCGAGGCCAGCGCCGCCGAGGTCTTCTTCAAGGAGACCGACCTGCGCAGTCTGCAGGCGCAGAAGGCCGACCTGCGCGGCGCCAACTTCGGTGGCGCCAACTGGGAAGGAGCGAACTTCGAAGGCGCCTACCTGACCGGCGCGATCAACCCGCCGGGCGGCGGAATGGGCAGCGGGATCCAGCGCGCGCTGAAGCATTGAGCCGAGCCGCACAGGAGTGCGGCGCTCCCAGGGAGCATACTCAGACGACTTCATCTCCCGCCTGGGTGAGCTTGAACACCGGCAGCCGCTCCGCCGTGGCCGGCGGCTTCGGATGGATCAGCGATTCGAGGCGCTCGCGCGTCGCGCGGTAGTCCGGCGACAACGCCATCTCGCGGGTGCGCGGCACCGGCAACGGCACCTCGACGATCTCGCGCAGCCAGCCGCCGGGATGCGCCGCGTCGGGTGGCTGCAGCACCAGCACGCGGTCGGCCAGCCATAGCGCCTCGTCGATGTCGTGCGTGATGAACACGATGGTGATGTCGACGTGCTGCCAGATCTGCAGCAGATGCTCCTGCAGGGTCGAACGGGTCTGCGGGTCGAGCGCGCCGAACGGCTCGTCCATCAGCAGGATGCGCGGCCCGGCGGCCAGCGCGCGGGCGATGGCGACGCGCTGGCGCTGCCCGCCCGAGAGCTGGTGCGGCCAGGCATCGGCCTTGTGCGCCAGGCCGACGAGATCGAGCCACTGCAGCGCCTCGGAGCGCGCCTGGTCAGCGCCGCGTTCCTGCATCTCCAGGCCGAACATGACGTTCTTGAGCACGCTCAGCCACGGGAACAGGGTGTAGCCCTGGAAGACCATGCCGCGGTCCGGTCCCGGCCCGCGCACTGGTTTGCCGTCAAGCAGCACCTCGCCTGCGGTATGCGCAGTCAGCCCGGCGAGGATGCGCACCAGCGTGCTCTTGCCGCAGCCGCTGGCGCCGACCACGGTGATCAGCTCGCGCCGGCGCACCTGGAAGGAGACGTCATGCAGCGCGTGGACCATGCCCGCGCTGCCCGGGAACGACATGCCCAGGCCGCGCACGTCGAGCACCACCGGCCGGGCGGCGATGCGGCGGAAACGCTCCGAGACGCTCATGCCTGCACCTGGTTGCGCGGATGGTGCTTGCGCGCCAGCAGCAGCAGGAGCCACGGCAGGCGCAGCGGGAAGCTGATGATGGCGAAGGCGATCTGCGACGGGCGCGACGGCTGCTGGCCGCTCCAGGGGAAGAGGAAGCGCCCGATCCACGCCAGCGCCTGGTCGGTGACCAGGCCGATCAGCCCGATCAGGATGATGCCGGCGAAGACGTTCTCATAGGCGCGGTATTTGCCCTGCTGGTTGATGTACCAGCTGATGCCGCTGCTGGCCCCGATCAGCTCGGCGACGATCAGGTAGGTCCATGCCCAGCCCAGCAGGACGCGCATGTCGGTGTAGAGATTGGGCAGGATGCCCGGCACCACCACGCGGGTGAGCAGGCGCTTGTCCGAGGCGCCCAGGGTCTGCGCCGCCTCCAGCAGCGAGCGGTCGAGCTGGCGCGTGGTGTTGGCCACCACCAGGACCATCTGGAACAGCGTACCGATGACGATGATGGCGATCTTCGGCGCGTCGTTGATGCCGAGCACCGCTACGCACAGCGCGCCGAAGGCCGGCGCCGGCATGTAGCGCACGAAATCGACGAAGGGCTCGACCAGGCGCGACAGCGCCGGGATCGCGCCGCAGAGGATGCCGAGCGGCACGCCGATGACCGCGCTGATCAGGAAGCCCCACACGATCACGCCGATCGAATGCCCGAGGCTTTCATGCAGCCAGGGATCGCCGCGGCGCAGCGGCGGGGTGGTGAAGCCGGTCCACAGCGCCTGGGCCACCGCGTGCGGCGCGGGCAGGAACACCGGATTCACCCGATCGCCCTGCGGCGGCGCGACCTGGTCGCGTTGCGCCTGCGCCACCGCCTGGGTGAACACGCCGCGCTCGACGCGCATGCCGACCGACAACGACGAGCCGCCGGCGTCGGCGACCAGCACCTGCGGATGCCACAGCCACGGCACATAGCTGAGCGCGCACCACGCCGCCAGCGGCAGGAGGAACGCACCCAGCCACAGGACCGCGGCCGGCGCGGGCGGAATGCTCCGCCCTACACCGACCCAGCCCATGCTACTTCAGGGCCTGGACGAACGCGCTGTCGAGGAACTTCGCCGGATCGAGCTGCTTGTCGTAGACCTTGTTGGCGAGGTTGAAGGCGTGGGCCGTCTTCGACGAGCCGAGGATGCTGTCGAGGCCGTCGGTGGCGGTGAAGGCCTGCTTCATCCCGGCGAGGTCGAGCAGCTTGGTCCCGGGCAGGGCCAGGGCGTACTGCTCGGGCTTCACGTTGACGCGGGCGGCCATGATCTGCACCGCCTCGTCCCTGGTCTTGGGATCGGCGATGAAGGAGACGATGCGCGGCCACAGCGCAGTCAGCTTCTGCCACTCGGCGCCGCGCTTGGCCAGGCTTGCCGGATCGACCACGGTGAGGTCGTAGATCAGGCCAGGAACCTCCTTCGAGGTGAACAGCGGCTTCGAGCCCGGCACCAGGGTCAAAGCCTGGCCGCTGAGCGGATACCACGCGCATACCGCCGAGACGTCGCCCGAGGCCAGGGTCTGCGGCATGTCGTTGGTCGGCACGTTCACCAGGGTGATGTCCGATTCCTGCATGCCGTTGGCGGCGAGCGCCTTGAGCAGCAGCAGGTGGTCGACGAAGCCGACCTCGACCGCCACCTTCTTGCCCTTGAGGTCCTTGAACGAGGCGATGCCGGGCCGGCCGATGACCATGTCATTGCCGTCGCTGTAGTCGTGGACGACGATGCCGCGCGAGTCCTTGCCCGCCGCCGCCATCACCAGCTGGTCGCCGTTGGTCACCGTGACGGCGTCGACCTTGCCGGCCTGGAAGGCCTCCATCGAGGGCACGTATTCCATCCACACGAACTCGGCGTTGATGCCGGCCTCCTTCAGCCAGCCCTTCTGGATGGCGATCTCCCAGGCGGTCCAGCCCGGCCAGTCGGAGTAGGCGATCTTGAGGGACGGCTCGCCGGCGCGCAGCGCGGCAAGGCAGAGGACGGCGAGGGTGAGGAAGCGCAGCATGACGACTCCTGCGGCCGATGGCCGCGTCAACCGGACTGCTCGCGATTCGTGCAGCTGCCCGGCGGAACCGCACCCGGCGTGCTGCATCGCTATGCAGTCGCGTCGGAGGTCGGCATCGTCGGAACGGGGCTGTGGCATCACGGGCAGGATCCGGGCCGGGCCGTCCCGGCGATGGATGTCGCGCACGGGCCGTCCCGTGCGGCCGGCAGCGCGTTTCTGCCGGGGGTGGATCGCGTCGCGGGCACTGGGCCCGTTGCCTTCCACTGGCACATGGCGTGCCGAACCGATGTTGGCATGGCATTCGCCAGTGCATGGATGGAAGCCGCGCCGTCAGGGCCGGGCCAGCTACGGAGGGTGGCTGGTGCCGGACGGCGGTGCGGCTCCCGTACTCATTCCCGACGGGACGACCCGCCGGGTCAACCCATGCGCCGGGACGGCCCGGCACCGGCTCTGCCGTGCCGCCACCACAGGATGCCCGCGACGCCGGAGCAGCCCAGCGCCAGCCACACCGCGAATACCGCCTCGCCTACCGTCCAGTGCTGGATGGCGCCGAGGTTCAGCAGCGCCGCGACGGCGTAGATGGTCCAGGCGCGACGGTTCTCGTGCTGCGGATCGCGCCACGATTTGAGCAGCGTCGGCGCCGTACCGAGAGCGTCGACCACGGTGTGCAGCCACACCCCGACCCGCGGATCGCCGCTGCCGAGCCACGCCAGCATGCCGACCGCCGCTCCGCCCAGGCAGAAGCGGTCGAAGCGCGTCCAACCGCCCTCGCCGTGGCGGATCGAGGCGAGCAGGATGGCGATCGGACCGATGACGTAGGCCACCGGCACGAGCAGGCTCCAACGTCCCCCCGCCGCCCAACTGCTGGCCACGACGCAGCCACCGATGACAACGTAGACCAGCCAGGTCGCACGGTTCGGCCGCGTGCGTCCCGCCAGCGTGTCGAGCACGTACGGCACCGCGCCGAGCAGGGCGATCACCCCGGCCACCACCCCGATCACTTCGTGCGCCTGCATGGCGCAGGGCTCTACCTCCATGCCTGACGTACTCCACCACGAAACCATCCGCGGCGGCGACAAGCTCAGCTTCGTCCTCCCGCGCCATCACGCCGTGACCCTGACCGCGGGCGGCGAGCGCAGCGCCGTCGCCCTGCTCGCCTTCCGCGCCGGCCGCACCCATGAGCGCTACAACATGCCCGACACGCTGAAGGCGCAGCGCACCGCCTTCCTCACCACCGGCCGCGTGCTGCTCTCCGACATGGGCCGGGTGCTGCTGGCGGTGACCGCTGACGAGTGCGGCTGGCACGACGCGATCAGCGGCCACATGGACGCCGCCGCCGCGCGCGCCAAGTACGGCGAGCGCAGCTACCAGACGGCGCGCAACGGGATGGTGCGCAACAGCCACGACAACCTGCTGATCGAGCTCGGCAAGTGGGAACTGAGCGAACGCGACCTGCACGCCACGCTCAATTGCTTCGTCAAGGTGGTGGCCGACACGGACGGCAACCTGGCCTGGCAGGCGAATGCCCGGGCCGGACAGCGGCTGACCCTGCGCGCCGAACTCGACACGCTGGTGGTGCTGTCGAACACGCCGCATCCGTTCGATCCGTGGCCGGACTATGCACCGGATCCGGTCGACCTCTCGATCGAACGCGTTCCGGCGCCAGGACCAGACGATCCCTGCCGCATCAAGCGGCCTGAGAACACCCGCGCCTACCAGCTCACGGAAAGCATCATCGCATGAGCGACCAGCGACCAGCGGCCAGCGGCCAGCAGCCAGCGGCCAGCATCTTCGACCAGACCATCCCCGCCGGCGACGGCTTCCGCGGCGAGATTCCTGCCGGCGCCCGCTTCCGCATCACCGACCTCGAAGGCAACCAGGCGGTCGACACGCTGTTCTTCGCCCTGCCCGATACCGCCGAGCGCTACGACGCGACCGCGACGCTGCAGGCGCAACGCCGCGTCTACCTGACCACTGGTTCTCGCTTGATGAGCACGCGCGGACGGGCGCTGCTGATCATCACCGACGACACCTGCGGCCGCCACGACACCATCGGCGGGGCCTGCGCCTGCGAGAGCAACCAGGTGCGCTACGCCCTCGACAAGCGCCACATGCACGCCTGCCGCGAGACCTTCCTGCTGCAGATCGCCGATGGACGCCACGGCCTGGGCAAGCGCGACTGCGGCCACAACATCAACTTCTTCATGAACGTGCCGGTGACGCCGGAAGGCGGCCTCGACTTCGCCGACGGCATCAGCGCCCCGGGCCGCTACGTCGAGATGCGCGCCGAGGTCGACTGCCTGGTGTTGATCTCGAACTGCCCGCAGCTGAACAATCCCTGCAACGGCTGGAACCCGACGCCGGTGCGGGTGCAGGCATGGGCATGAAGTGGCAACTGCGCGCCGCCGCCGAGGCGGCCGGCATCCCCACAGCGCTGGGCGGAGCGCAGCCTGATGGCCGGCGCATCGCGGTGCGGGTCGAGGCCGGCACGGCGACGGCCTGGATCGACACCTCGGCGCGCTGGCGCGGCCGCCTGCTGTGGTACGAGCCGGCCCGGCTGCACGCCGACGAACGCGACCTCCTGGCCCAGGCCGCGAGGGCCATCGCCGGAGACCGCACGCTCACGCTCGAATTCGATCTCGGCGTCGAACCTGCCGTGACCGGGAGCGTCGATCTCCAGATCGACGGCGGAGCCGTGGTCTGCTGCGGCGAACCCGCGTCCTCAGCTCCGCGCATCACCGGTGCGCTCACCCGCTGCGACGGCGCCACGGCGCTGCTGTGCGGGCCCATCGACCTGCCCGCCTGGACGCCGGTCGCCATCATTCCCGCCACCGACCGCGCCGACCTGCGTCGCCGCCTCGCTGCTGTGCGCCTCGCCGGCGTCCCCACCAATCTCGCCCTGCTGCGCGCCTGCCTCGACGCCGCCGGCGACCGCACGCTGCGTGTCCGCGATCTCGACGCCGTGCCCTACGCCGCCTGCGCGGTCGAGGTGCTGGCCGGTGGTCTGCACACCACCATCCAGGATTGGCCGGGGCGTCTCGGCACCTGGGTGGTCGGCGTGCCGCCGTCGGGGCCGTTCGATGACCTCGGCTTCCGCCTCGCCAACCGCCTGGTCGGCAATCCGCCCGGCGCTCCTGGGCTGGAGGTCACCCTCGCCGGACCGACCCTGCGCTTCCACGCCGCTGCCATCGTCGCCCTCGCCGGCTGCGGCGTGAGCGCGACGCTCGACGGCGCCGCGTTGCCGATGTGGCGGGCGGTCACCGTGGCGGCCGGCAG
>JALHRW010000136.1 GCA_022841245.1 Planctomycetota bacterium | reverse complement strand
GATCGCCTACGGTCTGGCCTGCGCTGGCGACGCTGCCGCTGGCCGCTGGCTGCCGGCCGCTGGCGACGGTCCGCTGCCGGCGGATGCAGACGCGCAGGTCGCGCCGATGCCCTGCGATGCCGAAGACACCGTCGACGGGCCGGGCGCCGCCGGCGCGCTGGCGCTGGCTCTCGCTGCGCTGGGACGGCACGACGAAGCCATGACGGTGTGCCGGGCGCACGCCGGCTTGCTGAGCAAGGCACCAGCCGTGGCACCATCGCTGGTGCTCGCGCTGGTGTGAGAAGCCTACAGCGCTAACGCCAACAAGTACGCGACCGGCGCCGCCAGAATGATCGCATCAAGCAGATCGAGATAGCCGCCGAAGCCGGGCGCCCCGCGGCCGCTGTCCTTCATTGCCGCCTCGCGCTTCATGCAGCTCTCGGCCAGATCGCCTGCTGCGCCGAGTGGCCCGAGGACCAGACCCCACACCGCCGGCTGCCACCAGCCGGCGAACGGCGAGACGCCGCTGGCGGCGAACACGGCGCACAGCGCCAGCGTCCCGCCGATCGAGCCGACGAAGCTGCAGGCGAAGCCCTCCCACGTCTTGCCCGGGCTGATCGCCGGACACATCTTGTGCCGACCGAACCTCTTGCCGCCGAAGAACGCGGCGATGTCGCCGCATTTCACCGCCACCAGGAAGCACGCGACCAGTTGCATGCCGCGCTCGGCGTGGCCGGGCTGGGAGAGGATGGCGAGCCGCTCAAGCAGGTTGAAGCACAGGCCGAGATAGATGATGCCGAACAGCGAGCCGCCGACGTTGGCGAAGAAGCGCTCGGTGGGATTGCGCGAGGCCATCTGCGACAGCGTCGACCACAGCAGGCCGCCGCCGAGCAGCAGCGGCACCAATGGCACTTCGGCCAGGCGCGCCGCCGCCTCCGGCAGCAGTGCCTGCAGCGCGCCTCCAGGATGGAGATGCGCTTCGGCGACCAGACCGAGCGAGACGACGACCATCGGGGCGAGCCGCACGCTGGCGGCATGCACGCGGGCGAGGCGGGCGAATTCGCGCGCGCCCAGCAGCACCGCGGCCAGGCCGAGCGCGAGGATGCCCCAGCGGCTGGCTGTAAGCACGTCCACGACCACCAGGGCGCCGACCATGCTGACGAGAAAGGCGCCGAAAAGCAGGCGATTACGCAGTTCGCTGGTCACGCACGGGGTTCTACGGCTTTGCCGTCCGTTCCCAAGCGCTTCGCCCGGCGCCGCATGGCATGCCCGAAGCACGGCAGGAACCGTGCCTCCCGCCTACCCCTCTGCGGCAAGCCCTGCTTTTCCCGTGCTCCCGCGACCCCACTTCCGGGATTCCTGTGGACAACCCCTGTATGGCCAATACAGACACACAACATAACCCTTTCCCCCTTTGGGAGAAATCACATGGCCAAGGCCAAGTCCAAGAAGCCCCTCGTCGACCTCAGCAAGGGCCCCAAGAAGGGCGAGCGCGGCTACACCGCCAGCAAGCTCTCGGCCCACCTCGCCGGCGCCGTCGCCGCCGCTGGTCTGCCCGAGATCTCGAAGAAGCAGGCCGCCTGCGTCGTCGAGTCGCTGGTCGGCGTGCTCTTCGCCTACGCCCCGGTCGGCGCCAAGATCCCCGGCCTCGGCAAGGTCGTCCTGCGCGAGATCCCCGCCAAGCCCGCCCGCACCATCGTCTCCTTCGGCAAGGAGATCCAGGTCAAGGCCAAGCCCAAGAGCGCCAAGCTCGTCTTCCGCTTCGCCAAGGAAGCCAAGGAGAAGTTCAAGAAGTGAATGGTCCGCAGGCTCACGCCTGCGCCATTGCTTCCTGAATAGCAGCACCCCCGGCACAAGCCGGGGGTGTTTGCGTTTGGTGATCGGCTGGTCGCTGGTCGCTGGTCGCTGGTCGCTGGTCGCTGGAAGCTGGTCGCTGGTCGCTGGTCGCTGGTCGCTGGAAGCTGGTCGCTGGTCGCTGGTCGCTGGTCGCTGGTCGCTGGTCGCTGGTCGCTGGTCGCTGGTCGCTGGTCGCTGGTCGCTGGAAGCTGGAAGCTGGTCGCTGGAAGCTGGTCGCTGGAAGCTGGTCCGACCAGACATCCGTTGCTGCCCCCATTGGCATAGCGGCCCGCCCCATCACCATCCCGCCCATGCCCGACGCCTTCGCCCTCGCCGACACCCTGGCCAAGCACGGCCAGACCCATCTCCTCGAGCACGCCAAGACCCTCGATGGCGACGCTCGCGCCGCGTTCTGCGCCCGGCTCGCCGCCATCGACTGGGCCGAGTTGCAGCACCCGAGCGAACTGCCGGTGGCCAGCGCCGCAGCGAAGAGCCGCGTGCTCGACCAGGCCGAACGCACGCGCCGCGCCGCCGAGCTGACCGCGCGCGGCGAAGCCGCCTTCACGGCCGGCGCCGTCGCGGTGCTGATGGTCGCTGGCGGCCAAGGCACGCGCCTGGGCTCCAGCGCGCCCAAGGGCTGCTACACCATCGCCCCGCACAGCGGCAAGAGCATCTACCAGCTGCAGGCCGAGAAGGTCCTATCGCTGTCGCGCCGGGTCGGCCGCGCAGTGCCGTTCCTGGTCATGACCAGCCCGGCGACCGACGCCGAGACGCGGCAGTTCTTCGCCGCGCACAGCGACTTCGGCCTCGCCGCCGGCCAGGCCCGCTTCTTCAGCCAGGGCACCGTCCCGTCGATCGCGCTCGACGGGAAGGCGCTGCTCGCCGCGCCTGGCAAGCTGCTCGAGAATCCCGACGGCCACGGCGGCTGCCACACCGCGCTGGTCGACAGCGGCAACCTCGCGCGCCTGTCCAAGGAGGGCGTGCGTCAGATCGTCTACATCCAGGTCGACAACATCCTCGCCCCGGTCGATGACGCGCTGCTCGTCGGCTTGGCCGAAGCGGAAAAGGCCGACGTGGTCAGCAAGGTGCTCGAGAAGGCGCATCCCGACGAGAAGCTCGGCCACCTGGTCAAGGTCGCCGGCCGCGACCGCATCGTCGAATACACCGAGCTGACCCCCGAGCAGACGCGCCTGCGCCATCCCGATGGCGAGGTCATCTACCGCTGGGGCTCGCCGGCGATGCACTGCTGGTCGGTCGCCTTCCTCGACCGGCTGCACCAGCGCGGCTACAAGCTGCCGCTGCACCGCTCGAAGAAGCCGCTCAAGGCCTGGCCGGCCGAGACCACCGGGTGGAAGAACGAGCGCTTCATCTTCGACCTGGTGCCCGAGGCGGACGTCTCGGTCGGCGTGGTCATCGAGCGCGGCGACGAGTTCGCACCGGTGAAGAACAAGGACGGCGACGACAGCGCGGTCACCGCGGTGCAGATCGCCAGCGCGCAGTACGTCGGCTGGCTGCGCGCCGCCGGCGTGCGCGTCGAACTGCCGGCAAACGCCCGGGTCGAGATCTCGCCGCTGTTCGCCGCCACCCGCGAGCAGTTCCTGGCGCGCTGGGACAAGCGCGTGGCCGCCGTCACCGGCGACTACTATCTCGAAGCGTAGCTCACGTCGGCTGCTCTTCCCGCCGCTTGAGCTGCCCGCACGCCGCGTCGATGTCGCTGCCGCGCGCGCCGCGCACGGTGGCGTGGCCGCCGACACGGGCGAGCTGGTCGGCGAAGGTGCGCACCTCGGCCGGGGTCGGACGGCGGTGGCCGGTCTCGATCACCGGGTTGTAGGGGATGAGATTGATGTGCGCGCCAAGCGGCCGGGCCGCCGCAGCCAGCGACTGGGCGTGCGCCGGGGTCATGTTGGCGTCGGCCAGCAGCACGTATTCCAGGGTCGGACGACGACCGACCTTGTCGGCATAGTCGGCCATCGCGCCGAGCACCTCGGCCAGCGGCCAGCGCACGTTCAGCGGCACCAGCCGGCTGCGCGTGCCGTCGTCGCCGGCGTGCAACGAGAGCGCGAGGGTGATCTGCGGCTCGTCCTCGGCGAGCTGGCGGATGCGCGCCGGCACGCCGCTGGTCGAAACGGTGAGACGACGACGGCCCAGCCCCAGTCCGGCTGCGTCGCCGAGGATGCGGATGGCGTGCAGCACATTGTCGTAGTTGAACATCGGCTCGCCCGAGCCCATGAACACGACGTTGGTCACCGGGCTGACGCGGTGGTGGTGCACGACCTGCCAGACGATCTCGCCCGGGGTCAGGTCGCGCTCGACGCCGTTGAGGCCGCTGGCGCAGAACGAGCAGCCGACGGCGCAGCCGACCTGGCTGGAGACGCACACGGTGTGGCGCTCGACGGTGGGGATGGAGACGCACTCAACCAGCTTGCCATCGTGCAGGCGCAGCAGGCTCTTCACCGTGCCGTCGCGGCTCTCCTGGCGCTTCACCTCGCTCGCCGGGGCGAGCGCTCCGGCGGCGTCGAGCCGCTCGGCAAGGTCGCGCGGCAGGCCCTTCACGTCGGCGAAGCGGGCGACCCCGGCGCGATACGCTCCGCGCATCAGCTGCTCGCCGCGGAATGGCGGCAGGCCGAGCGAGGCGGCCCAGGCGCGGGCCTCGGCGAGAGTGAGGCCGAAGGGGTCCATGGCGGCAGGGTCGGGTTCGTTCAAGGGATGCCAAGGGCGGATGCCGGCAGGTTGCCACTGGAAGCCAGCGGCCAGCGGCCACCGGCCAGCGACCAGCGACCAGCGGCCAGCGACCAGCAGCCAGCAGCCAGCAGCCAGCGGCCAGCGGCCACCGGCCACCGGCCACCGGCCAGCTCCCAGCAGCCGGCAATTGCCCCTTCCGGCCCGGTCCTAGCATGCTCAGCCCATGTACAGCACAGACCTCGTCCTCGGCTTCGGCATCGGCAGCTGGGAATGGCTCATCATCCTGCTGGTCGCCCTGCTGCTCTTCGGGCGGCGTCTACCCGACATCATGCGCGGTCTCGGCTCCTCGGTGAAGGAGTTCAAGAAGGGCATGGACGATACGTCGCCTCCGGCCCCGCCGACGCCGCCAGCCGCTCCCGGCGGCTCGGTCCCGCGCGATGTGCCCCCCCCGCCTGCCGCGGCGCCACCGGCCGAGGCTCCCCCGACGCAGCCGCCGAAGGCCTGACATGCGTGGCGTCGCCCCGCTCCTCCTGCTGGCCGCGGTGCTGCTGACGGCCGGCTGCAACGGCGACTGGGACACGCGTCCGGATCCGCCGCCGCCCTCGGCCGAGGTCACCCTGACCGCCGATGGCGGGTACCGGCTGGATGGCCGAGTCGTCACCTCGGAAGCGCTCAATCGCGAGCTGCGCAAGCGCGCCGACGACGCGCCGAATGAGAAGCTCAGTCGCACCCGCCTGCACGTCGTCATCCTCCACGCCCCCGGCGTCGGTTACGACCGCGTGATGGAGATGCAGGAGCGCTGCCAGCGGCTCGGCATCAGCCAGGTCGAGGTGCCGCGGTGACACCGTTGCTCGGCTGCCTTGGCCTGCTGCTGGTCGGCGGCGTGCTGATAGGCGAGGCATATAGCTTCGTCGTCATGCATCGCCTGCTCGGGACCCATGCCCGCGAGTTCATCGGCGGCGTACTGTGGAGCGACACGCTGCTGCCCATCCTGCTGCTGCAGGTCGTGATGATCGTCCTCGGCGTGCTGGCGGTAAAGTCGGCGATCGCCACCCTGCCGACCGCGCTGATGGGCAGCATGGTGGGCAAGGGCTCGGACGCCGGACGCCTGATGGTGCGGATGGCCGCCGGTATCCTGCTGATCATCCCCGGCTTCTTCCTCGACGCGGTCGCGCTGCTGCTGCTGCTGCCGCCGGTGCAGGCGATCTTCGGCAGCCTCGGCCAGCGCATCGCGATGTCGCTGGTCCGCCGGCAGATGGCCAAGATGTTCCCGGGCGGCATGCCCGGCCAGATGCCCTTCCCTGGCGGGGGCTTCCCCGGCATGCAGCCGCGCGGCCCGATGATGCCCGACGCCCGCGTGGGGCGCGGGGGCAAGATCGTCGATGTGACCGCTGAACGGGTCGACAAGGGCTGATTCCGCCATGATGCAGAACCTGCGCCAGACCGCTTGGTACCTCGGCGATCTCGTCGGCATCCCCATATTCCTGCACTGGACGGTGCTGCTGCTCGCCTTCAATGCCTGGCGCATGTCGGGCGGCTCGGACGGAGGCATCGACACCTTCATCATCGTCCTGGTCGTGCTGCTGTCGGGCATCGTGCTGCATGAGCTGGGCCATGGCCTGATGGCGCGGGCGCTGGGCGCGCACGGCCTGACCATCACCCTGTGGGCCTTCGGCGGCCTGTGCGAGTCGCGCCGCGACAGCACGCGCCTGGGACGCGAGATCGCCATCGTCGCCGCCGGTCCGGCGGTCAGCCTGCTGCTGTGGCTGGGCTGCAGCTATCTCCTCGACTTCCTGTTCGCGACCCAGCCGGGCCTGGTCGCGCAGGGGAATTCCTACACGCTTCTCGGTGAATTCCTGAGTATTGCCGCAGCCCTCAACTTCATGCTGCTGCTCTTCAACATGATGCCGATCTTCCCGCTCGATGGCGGCCAGCTGACCTTCTACACCGTCCTGGCGGTCACCCGCAAACCCCTGCTGGCCCGCCAGGTCTCGCTGACCCTGGCCGTGGTGGGTGTTCTGGCGGTATTCCTCTGGTTCACCGGCTTCTTCAACGTCCTGAACGGTCCGGACCCGGTGGGGACCTGGATGCACCACCTCGCCGCCGACATGACCGGCACCGTCATCCTGGTTGTGCTGCTGTTCCTGGTCCTGCGCAGCGCCTTCACCTACCTGTACTGACGGTGAGGTGGCGGCCAAAGGCTGCTTCCCCGGCGGGTGATCACCCCTAGAACCCCGCCCCGCATGACTGCCCAGCCCCCTGGCGACCACCCGCGCCGCGCCGACATCCGCAACATCGCCATCATCGCCCATGTCGACCATGGCAAGACCACGCTGGTCGACGGCCTGCTCAAGCAGGGCGGGGCGTTCCACGCCAAGCAGCACATCGTCGACTGCGCGATGGACTCCAACGATCAAGAGCGCGAGCGCGGCATCACCATCCTGGCCAAGAACTGCGCCGTGCACTACGGCGACCTGCGGGTCAACATCGTCGACACGCCGGGACACGCCGATTTCGGCGGCGAAGTCGAGCGCGTCATGCGCATGGCCGACGCCGCCCTCATCCTGGTCGACGCCTTCGAAGGCCCGCTGCCGCAGACCCGCTTCGTCACGCGCAAGGCGATCCAGGCCGGCCTCAAGCTGATCCTGGTGGTCAACAAGATCGACAAGCCGCGCTGCGAGCCGGAGACCGTGGTCGACAAGATCTTCGACCTGTGCGTCGAACTCGGCGCCGAGGACTGGCAGCTCGACTTCCCGGTGCTCTACGGCTCGGGACGTCTCGGCTTCATGCACACCGACCTGGACGAGGCGCGCAAGCTGCTCGACCAGCCGGCCGGCCCCGGCCGCGACCTGCAGCCGCTGTTCGAAGTGATCAAGAACGAGGTCCCCGGCCCGGTGATCGACGCCGGCGCCCCGCTGCAGCTGCAGTGCGGCAACATCGACCACAACGACTTCGTCGGCCGCATGGCCATCGGCCGCATCACCGCCGGCGTCATCCGCGCCGGCCAGGCCGTCTCGGTGCTCAAGGGCCCGGGCGCCATCCCCTCGCGCGGCCGCGCCCTGCAGCTGCACCGCTTCGCCGGCATGGGCCGCGAGGAGATCAAGGAAGCCAAGGCCGGCGACATCGTCGTCGTCACCGGGCTCGAGCAGATCGGCATCAGCGACACCATCTGCGATGCCGAGAACCCGATCGCGCTGCCGCCGATCCCGATCGACGAGCCGACCATCAAGATGACCTTCGGCGTCACCACCAGCCCGCTGACCGGGCTGGAGGGCAAGCCGCTGCAGAGCCGCGATCTCAAGACCCGGCTCAACCGCGAGGCGCAGAAGAACGTCGCCATGCGCTTCGCCGAGACCGACGCGCCCGACGTGTTCGAGGTCTCGGGCCGCGGCGTGCTCCACCTCGCGGTGTTCATCGAGACGATGCGCCGCGAGAACAGCGAGTTCCAGGTCGGCCCGCCGCGCGTCATCTACAAGGAGGACGAGCACGGCAAGCGCCTCGAACCGATCGAGCTGGCGGTCATCGACGTCCCCGAGGTGCACTCCTCGAAGGTCATGTCGCTGATGCTGTCGCGCCGCGCCGAACTGGTGGTGATGGACGTCAAGGGCTCGATGCAGCACCTCGAGTTCACCATCCCCTCGCGCGGCCTGATGGGACTGCGCAATCTGCTGCTCTCGTCGACCCAGGGCGAGGCGACGCTGAACACCCTGTTCCAGGGCTACGGCCCGTACCGCGGCGACATCGAGAAGCGGATCAACGGTGCGATCATCAGCGGCAACGGCGGCAACGTCGTCGCCTACGGCCTGTTCATGCTGCAGGACCGCGGGACCTTCTTCTGCGACGTCGGCGAGCCGCTCTACGAGGGCCAGGTGGTCGGCGAGAACGCCAAGGACACCGACATGGTGGTCAACCTGTCCAAGGAGAAGAAGCTCACCAACGTGCGCTCCTCCGGCGCCGACGAGGCCATCCGCATCACCCCGCCGCGCAAGTTCTCGCTCGAAGAGGCGCTGGAATACATCCGCCCCGACGAGCTGGTCGAGGTGACGCCGAAGTCGATCCGGCTGCGCAAGCTGTACCTCAACGAGACCGACCGGAAGCGCCTCTCTCGCGTTTAGCTCGTGGGGCTCTGCCCCACGTCCCCGCCGGGGGCCTTCGCCCCCGGATCCCCCGCTCGACACGCTGCGCTGACGCTGGCGATTCGCCAAGCGAAGTCGTCCGTTCCAGTCTCGCTGGGCTTACGCCTGCGCTCGCTCGGCGGACGCTCCCGAGCGCCCACGCTCCAGTTCGGCTCGGCTCGAGTACCGATCGCCGAGCGAGCGCCCGGGCAAGCGACGATCGATCAGAGCGGCACCGTGTGGTAGATGTCGCGAGCCCGCAGCGAGACTGGAACGAACGACATCGCTTGTCGTTTCGACGCACGTATGCGCGGCGTGTCGAGCGGGGTGAGCGAGGGCATCGGCGAAGCCGACGCGACTCCCCGGGCGGGGAGTCGGCGCCGAGCGAAGGGAGAAGTCCCCCGGCGGGGACGTGGGGCAGAGCCCCACGAGCTAATAGCTAACGGACGCGGACGCGGGCTAGCTGACCTTTGAACAGGGTCAGCTCGACCTGGATCGTGGCCGACGTGCCGGTCTTGTGCAGGACGAACGCGACCGTGTGGCCGGATTCCGAGACGCCCATGTCGCGGCCGTCCTGGATCTCCCAGTTGCTGATGTTCTCGCCGCGCTTGGCCAGATCGCCGACCAGGGCCTTGTGGTGGCCCGGATAGACCAGGTCCCAGGGCGGCGGGGGGATCGCTGGCTCAGGTGGTGCCTGGATCTCGTTGGCGAACGGGGTCACCTCGCCCAGCGAGGACATGCCCGGATGGGCGCCGCCTTCGACCGGCTCTCCCTCAGTTGGCTTGGCCAGCGCCCGCAACTTCGCTGAGTCGCGCAGGCGTGGCAGCAACTCCTCAGCCGGCGCGCTTTTCTGCGTCGCCAACCGCTCGCGCATGCTCTTCCACATGTCGGTTAACGACATCACACCCCCTGTCAGATGGGTATCCGCACCAGCTGGCGCGCGCAAGGACCCTTCGGTACCGGATATTACACGCATGGCATCCACAACTGAATGCGCATCGTTCAACACGCATTGCCCCAGGAGCTTGCATCCGACTGCCTAGTCAGTGGGATGATCGCAGCCCGCAAGGAGATCCGCATGGCCGTTCAGCACTGGTTGACCCGCTACCACACCGGCGTCGCCGCCATGGACACGCTCCATGACGATCTGTTCGATCGCATGGACAAGGTCTACTCCGACATCATCAGCAAAGCCGGCCCGGTCATGGTGGCCAAGCAGGTCGCCGAATTGACCGACAAGGTCATCGCCCACCTCGACGAGGAGGAAGGCGAGATGCGCACGGCGAAGTACGACGGCCTGGAGGCGCACGCCGCCAACCACCGCGCCCTGCGCACCCAGCTGCAGGCCCTGCGCAAGCGCGCCGACGCCGGCGGCAACATCGGCACCGACGCCCTTGATGCGCTGAACCAGTATTTCACCAACCACATCAAGCAGTTCGACCTGCCGTTTGCCAAGACGATGCAGCAGGGCTGACGGCCCGCGGCCGTCCTATCCCAGCAGCGCGCGCAGGCCGGCCTCGTCGAGAATGGCGACGCCCAGCGTCTGCGCCTTCTCCAACTTCGATCCGGCATCGGCGCCGGCGACAACGTAGTCCGTCTTCTTCGAGACGCTGCCACTGGTCTTGCCGCCAGCGGCTTTGATCAGCTTTTCGGCGTCTGGCCGGGTCAGGGTCGGCAGCGTGCCGGTAAGGACGAAGGTCTTGCCCGCCACGCCGGCCACTTCGCGCACGGCGGCACCGCGATGGGTCAACTGCACGCCCACCGCCGCGAGGTCGGCGAACAGCGCGCGCACCGCCGGGTTGGCCAGCTGGGCGTGGACCACGCCGGCCGTCCGCTCGGCGACGCCGTCGATCTGCATCAGCTCGGCCGGATCGCTGATCGCCAGCAGGCGCTCGGCCGAGCCGAAGCGCGCCGCCAGATCCTCGCTCAGCTTCTCGCCAACCTGATTGAGAGCGAGGCCGGCGAGTACGCGGGCCAGGCCGCGCTCCTTGGCCGCAGCGAGGCCGGCGACGAGATTCGCGGCGCTCTTCCCGCCCATGCGTTCGAGGCCGGCGAGCTGTTCAGCCTGCAAGCGGAAGAGGTCGGCCGGCGAACGCACGCCGAGGCTGGTCACCACCTGATCGACCACCGCCTCGCCCAAGCCTTCGATGTCCATCGCGGCGCGCGAGGCGAAGTGCCGCAGGCGTTCGCGCACCTGCGCCGGGCAGGCGGGATTGGGGCAGCTGATGAAGACGTCGTCGACCACCGGGGGCGAACCGCACGACGGGCAGCTGGTCGGCGGAACGACCGCGCGGGCGTCCTTCGCCCGGGCCTCGGCCACCGCCGACACCACCTGCGGGATGATCTCGCCCGCCTTCTCGACCAGCACGCGGTCGCCGATGCGGATGTCCTTGCGCGCGATCTCGGGGAAGTTGTGCAAGCTGGCGCGCGACACCGTGGTGCCGGCGAGCTGCACCGGCTCAAGCACCGCGACCGGGGTGAGCTTGCCGCTCTTGCCCACCTGGACGATGACGTCGAGCAGCCGCGTCGCCTTGCGTTCGGGCGGAAACTTCCAGGCGATGCCCCACTTCGGGTGGTGCTCGGTGGCGCCGAGCTGGGCCTGCAGGCGGTGATCATCGAGCTTCACCACCATGCCGTCGATGCCGTAGTCGAGCCCGCCACGCTTGTCGGCGAAGGCGAGGCAGCGCGCCGCCGCCGCCGCCGCGCCACGTTCGAGCGAGACATGGTCGTTGACCGGGAAGCCGAGGCCCTTGAGCCACGCGACGATGCCGTTCTGGGTCGCCGGCACGGCGCAGCCCTCGGCCCAGGCGAGGTGGTAGACGAAGGCGGCGATGCCGAGGCCGGCGAGGCTGGCCGCGTCCTTGCGCTTCATCAGGCCGGCACAGGCATTCCGCGGATTGGCCAGGGTGCGGCCGCCGTCGGCGCTGGTCGCGTCGCGCAAGCGCTCGAAGGCGGCCTGCGGCAGGTACAGCTCGCCGCGCACCTCGAAGGAGCCTGCGGTCTTGACCTTCAGCGGAACAGCACCGGCGGCTCGTACCTGGGCAGTGATATCGTCGCCCTCGACCCCATCACCGCGCGTCGCGGCCAGCGCCAGCTGCCCGTCGCGGTAGGTCAGGCCGACCGAGATGCCGTCGATCTTCGGCTCGACCAGCAGTTCAAGGACGCGGTCGTCGGGCAGCTCCAGCGCCTTGCGCGTGCGCGTCTCCCACGTCGCCAGCTTGTCAGCGGCGCTGCCATCATCGCCGTCAGAGGCCTTCTCCAGGGACAGCATGGCGATGCGGTGGCGCACCTTGGCGAAGCCCTCGGTGCGGTCGTCGCCCGGGGTGCGCTGCCACGCCGGCAGCTTGAGCTTGCGCGCCAGCGCGTCGTGGCGGTCGCGCAGCTGGTCGTACTCGGCATCCGACAGCTCGGAGGCGGCTTGGCGGTAGTAGAGCTCGTCGTGACGGGCGAGCTCGGCAGCGAGCTTGCTCAGTGCTGCGTGATCGGACATGCCGTGCATGCTGGACCTGCGGGTTCCGCGTCCAGCATGCGGTCCCGTGCCAAGCATACTCGACAAGCAGATGGCCCTGGTGGCCGAATTCGAAGCCCTGCCCGACTGGGAGGCCCGCTACACCCGGGTGATCGCCCTGGCCAAGGCCCTGCCGGCTCTGGACGAGGCGCACAAGATCGACGCCAACAAGGTGCGCGGCTGCAGCTCGCAGGTCTGGCTGGTGCACGAGCAGCGCGACGGCCTGCTGCACCTGCGCGCCGACAGCGACGCCGTGCTGGTGCGCGGCCTGGTCGCCCTGCTGCTGCACGTCTACAGCGGCCACAGCCCGCGCGAGATCCTCGGCGCTCCGCCGGATTTCCTGGAGGACATGGGCCTCAACGCCCACCTCTCGCCCAACCGGGCCAACGGCCTGGCGAGCATGGCGGCGAAGATCCGGCAGCTGGCTGAGGCGGCGCAGTCGTAACCAGCGACCAGCGACCAGCGACCAGCGACCAGCGACCAGCGACCAGCGACCAGCGACCAGCGACCAGCGACCAGCGACCAGCGACCAGCGACCAGCGACCAGCGACCAGCGACCAGCG
>JALHRW010000135.1 GCA_022841245.1 Planctomycetota bacterium | reverse complement strand
AGCGGCCAGCAGCCAGCGGCCAGCAGCCAGCGGCCAGCAGCCAGCGGCCAGCGGCCAGCGGCCAGCAGCCAGCGGCCAGCAGCCAGCGGCCAGCAGCCAGCGGCCAGCGGCCAGCGGCCAGCAGCCAGCAGCCAGCGTTCATCCTTCCCCTCCCATCCCTCCCGCATACAGCCCCTCCATGCAGGTCACTGTCATCGGCGCCGGTCTCATCGGCCTGTCCTGCGCCTGGCACCTGGCGCGCGACGGCCATCGCGTCGTCCTGCTCGACGCCTCGCGCGAGCCGCAAGAAAGCAGCTGGGCGGCTGCCGGCATGCTCGCCCCGCACCATGAGGCCGAGCAGCCGACGCCGCTGTGGCGGCTGTGCGCCGACGGCTTGGAACGCTGGCCGGGCTTCCTCGCCGACCTCGACCTGACGCCGGAGCAGGCCGATTGGCGCGACCGGGGCGGCTGGATCCGTGCCACCGACCTGGCGGAGCTCGACCGGCTCGAGGCCAGCCTGCGCTGGCTGCGCATCGCCGGCACCGACGTGCTACGGCTGTCGCCGGCAGCCTACGCGCGATCCTGCCCCGGTGCCGCGACCGGCGTCGGTGCGCTGTGGCTGCCCGGGGCCCAGGTCGATCCGCGCCGCGTCCTGCCGGTCCTGCGCGCCGCCTGCGTCGCAGCCGGGGTCGAGGACCGCAGCGGCTCGCCGGTGACCGCGATCGAGACCGGCGTCGTGCACACCGCCGACGGACGCCACCTCAGCGACGAAGTGGTCCTCGCGAGCGGCGCCTGGACCCCGGCCCTCGCCGCCCTCACCGGCGCCCGCCTGGCCGGCGCCCCGGTGAAAGGCCAGATGATCCGGCTGGCAGGACCCTGCCACCTGCCTGGTTTCATCCGCGAGGGCCACAACTACCTGATGAGCCGCCGCGATGGCAGCGTGGTGGTCGGCGCGACCATGGTCGAGGCCGGCTTCGAACGTAGTGATGATCCCGCCGCCATCGCCGCCCTGGCCGCCTGGGCCGGCCAGGCCGTGCCTGCCCTGGCTGGCAGCCAGGTCAGTGAAGTCTGGACCGGCTTGCGTCCGCGCCTCGCCGGCGGCCTGCCGGCGATAGGTCGGGTCCGTCCAGGCCTATGCATCGCGACCGGACACTTCCGCAACGGCGTGCTGCTGGCGCCGCTAACGGGCGCCATAGTAGCCGATCTCCTCGCTGAACGTTCCACGAGCGCTGCGGCGATGGCCTTTGACGCTTCCTCGGCCATGGCGTAGGCTGACGCACGGAGATCGCCATGCCGGACATCCTCATCGTCGAGGACAACCCGGTGAACCAGAAGCTCATCGCCTTCCTGCTCGCCCGCGCCAACTACACCTACGAGGTCGCGGAGAACGGGTTGGTGGCGCTGGAGCTGATGCGGAAGTCGACGTATCGGCTCGTCCTCATGGACATGATGATGCCGGTGATGAATGGCTTCGACGCCACCCGCGCCATGCGCGCCGACCCCAAGCTGGCCAAGCTGCCGGTGATCGCGCTGACCGCCAACGCGCTCAAGGGCGAGGACGACAAGTGCCGCGCCGCTGGCTGCAACGACTACATCGCCAAGCCCTACTCCAAGGAGCAGGTGCTGAATGCGATCGCCCGGCTGCTTAGTGGCGAACGGACCGTCGAGCAACCGCGGGCGGGCACGCGCCGGCTGCAGCGCCGACCGGCCACCTCCTGAACGCAGCGCACCCCCGGAGGATCTCCGGGGACGCGTAGCCGGCTCAGAGGCGGATGCCGAGCGACAGGCCGACGAAGGCGCCGCTGAACTCGGTGTCCTCGCTGTAGGTGCCGCCGCCAAGACCGGAGGCGATGTCCCACTCGCAGCTGTACAGGGTGGTCATGACGCCCGTTTCCAGGCCGACCTGGAACTTGTCCAGGGTGGCATAGGCACCGAAGCGCAAGCCGTACTCGAGGATCAGCGCCGATTCGCTCGGGAATTCGTAGACCGAGTGCTCGGTGATCTCGACATCGCCGGAGCCGAAGCCGAATACCCCGGCGGCTTCGACATGGAACATCTCATTGAGTGCAACCGCCACGCCGAGCTGGCCATCGAATACCACGCCCGACCAGGTCTGCTTGATGTCCTCGCCCCAGGACGAGTCGTAGCCGGAGAACTCGGCCGCCTCGAAGCCCATGCCGATGCCCCAGATCAGTCCGACCGGAGCCACCGGCCCGGCGCTCGCGACATAGCTGATGCCCACGCGCATACGTCCGTCGGTCTCGCGGTCGTAAGTGTCGTCGGACGCAGCAGCCGGTGGCTGGTCGATCGTCCAGTCGGTGGTGATGTCGGCGCCCATGCTGGTGATGCCCAGACGGACGTCCTTGATCACCACGCCGTCGGCGGCACAGGCCGTGGCAGCGAGCAGGACCAGGGTGAGGGACTGGGTACGCATGTGTGTTCCTCGGGGAAACGGGGTGTCCGTGGCGTACCGCGCAGTCGGCTCGGATGCAATCGCAACGAACGTCCTGCGTGCAGACGCGTTACCGGTTGCCGGAAATCACTGTGCGACGAACTCCGCCCGCAGCGCCTCCGCCACGGTCGACGTGGACCAGTGGAACCCGCTCTGCTTCAGCCGGCCCGGCACGGCGCGGGTCGAGGCCAGCAGCACCTCGTCGACCACGCCGCCGAGGGCGAGGCGCAGCGCCCAGGCCGGGACTGGCGGCGCGAGCGCCCAGCGGCCCAGCGCCGCGGCCACCGCGCGAGCCAGCTCGACCTGCCGTGCCGGCTGCGGCGCCATCGTGTTGACCGCGCCATGCAACGTCGCATCGGCGAGGGCATGGCGGATGATGCCGACAAGGTCGTCGCGGCCGATCCATGGCCACCACTGCCGACCACTGCCGAGCGCCCCGGCCAGACCGAAGCGCGCCGGCGTCAGCAGCTTGGCCAGGGCGCCGCCGCGGCGGTCGAGCACCACGCCGAGGCGCAGGTGCACGACCCGCACCGCTGAACGGCATGGATCGGCAGCAGCCTCCCAATCGCGGCACACCGCGGCGAGGAAGCCGGCGCCGCAGGGACTGCGCTCATCGACCTCAGCCTCGCCGCAATTGCCGTAGAAACCTGCGCCGGAGGCGACGATCAGCGTGCGTACACGACCGGGGTCCTCGGCCAGCAGGCGGGCGAGGGCCGTGGTGCCGACGACGCGGCTGTCGCGGATCTCGCGCCGGCGCACCTCGCTCCAGCGGCGATCGGCGATGCCGGCGCCGGCGAGGTGGATGATCGCGTCGCAGGCGCGCAGGGCGGAGGCGTCGAAACACTCGCGGCCGTCCCAGGCGATGGCGTCTTCGCGCGGGCTGAAGCCCGCGGTCCTGGCGATCGGCACAATGGTGTGCTCGGCGGACAGGGCGGCGGAGACGGCGGAGCCGACCAGGCCGGTGGATCCGCTGAGGGCGAGGCGCATGGCGGCAGCATCGCCCGCCCGGGGAAACCGTACATGGGGAAGTGGTTTCTCCTCCACCGACGAGAAGCGCTCCCATCCTGCCGGCATGGTCCCCGCCGAACGCATTGCCGCCGCCAACCACGCTCCGCTGCGCGGCGACGGCGAATTCGTGCTGTACTGGATGATTGCGCACCGTCGTCCGCACTGGAACCACGCTCTCGAGCGCGCGGTCGAGCGGGCGCGCGAGCTGAAGCGCCCGCTGGTGGTGTGCGAATACCTGCGCAGCGGCCACCAGTGGTCGTGCGACCGGCTGCACCGCCTGATGATCGAGGGCATGGCGGTCAACCGCGCCGCCTTCGCCCGCACCCGCGCCCACTACCTGCCGATCGTCGAGGAACGGCGCGGCGCCGGTACCGCCGTGCTGCGCGCGCTGGCGGCGCGGGCCTGCTGCGTGGTCGCCGACGATTTCCCCACCTACGTGCATCCGCGCATGGTCGCCAACCTCGCCGCCGAGGCCCCCTGCCTGGTCGAGACGGTCGACGCCAACGGCCTGCTGCCGCTGCGCGCAACCGCCGCCGCCTTTCTCCGCGCAGTCGATTTCCGCCGCATGCTGCAGAAGACGCTGGCGCCGCACCTCGGACGCTTCCCGGCTGAGGATCCGCTCGCCGGCGTGCGCCTGCCGCGTCTAGCCGATGACGCGCTGCCGGCTGGCACCGATCTCGACGCGCTGCTCGGCGGCGGCCTCGCCGGTCTGCCCATCGACCATGGCATCGGTCCGGTCGCGCTGCGTGGCGGTTTCGTCGCGGCGCGGGCGCGGCTGGCGGACTTCCTCGACCACCGGCTCGAGCGCTACGCCGACGACCGCACCGTGCTGCTCGACGGCGCGCCGAGCGGCCTGTCGCCGTGGCTGCACCTCGGCCACATCTCGGCCCACGAGGTGGTGCAGGCGGTGTGGCAGCGCAGCGGCTGGACGCCAGACCAGCTGGTGGCGAAGGCTGACGGATCCAAGGACGGCTGGTGGGGTCTGCCGCCGGCAAGCGAAGGCTATCTCGACCAGATCATCACCTGGCGCGAACTCGGCCACCACTTCGCCTTCCACCGCGCCGACCACACCGCCTACAGCAGTCTGCCGACCTGGGCGCTGAAGACCTTCGACGAGCACCGCGCCGACCGCCGGACCCATCTCTACACCCTCGACCAGCTGGAGCAGGCGCAGACCCACGACGAGCTGTGGAACGCCGCCCAGCGCCAGCTGCGTGGCGAGGGCATCATCCACAACTACCTGCGCATGCTGTGGGGGAAGAAGGTGATCGAGTGGAGCGCCTCGCCCGAGGAGGCCTGGGCCGCCCTCGACCACCTCAACAACCGCTGGGCGGTCGACGGCTGCAACCCCAACTCGTGGTCGGGCATCGCCTGGTGCTTCGGCCGCTTCGACCGACCGTGGGCGCCGCTGCGACCGGTCTTCGGCAGCATCAGGTGGATGAGCTCGGACAACACGCGGCGCAAGATCGACGTGAAGCCGTACCTGGCGCGCTGGGGCGCACATTCAATCGGCTCGCTCAGCTGAGACGGGACGAACGCGGGAGGGCAAGCGCGTGATGGATGCGATCAGCCTTGAGATGACTGGCCTGGTCCAGGATGCCAAGGCCGACCTGGCAAGGAGCGATGCCGACCTGCAGGCGAGCCTGCGCCTGTTGCTCGCCGTCATCCTCAGCGGCAGCGTGCTTGGGCTGCTTTTTGCACTGTCCTTCGCCTACGCCCTCTACGCATCGGTCAGGCAGCGGATGCTAGGCCAGATCCATCTTGAGACCGAACAGACCCTGCGGGCCCAGCAGGAGACCAGCCGGCAGCTGCTCCTGGCCAACGGCAGCCTGCGCGACAGCGAGGAACTGCTTGCGGTGACGCTCAAATCCATCGGTGACGCCGTGATGACCACCGATGCCCGAGCCTGCGTGACAGCCTCAATCAGGTGGCGGAGAAGCTCACCGACTTCGCCCAGGCGGAAGCCGCTGGACGCCCGGTCAGTGACATCTTCCACATCATCAGCAAGCACGACCGGCGCCCGGCCGCCATCCCGGTGGCCGAGGCCCTGGAGAGCGGAGTGCCCGCGTCGGCATGGCTTTCCCGAACTTCACCGATCCCTGTTATGTCAAAGCTGACCGTACCCGCCTGAAGCAGGTGCTGATCAATCTGCTGTCGAACTCCATCAAATACAACCAGGTCGACGGCAAGGTCTCGGTCGCCATCCTGGCCATCGGAAACGGGTACATCCGTGTCAGCGTCAGGGATACCATGCCTCGCAACGCGGGCTGAAGCCCACGGTCCTGAAGAGGGTGGCTAAAAGCGCGCGGCCCAGCCCGCCGGAAGGCGCACTTCGCCCGCCCGCGTGGTTGCAGCCACAGCGATGTGCGACACGGCAGGTGGACCATGCACCACCACATCTCCGCTACCGACACGCACGTCGATGGCCGCGAGATCCGCGGGGTCGACGATCAGCCGCAGGCTGGCGCTGTGTTCGCTAAGCAGGCCGGTGACGGCCAGTTCAACCCGCGCCACGCCATCACCGCAGACATAGCGGCGCCGGACCTTGACGCCGGGCATGCCGAAGCCCTGCACCTCGCCATCGACGGCCAATGCGTGGGCCACGCCCGGACGCAGTTCGATGGTCACCTCGGCGACATCGGCGACCACTTCCAGCCGCCAGGGGCCCGGGCCGATCGCCTGACGGTCGCTGCGCACGTCGAACTCGCGGAAGAATGGCGTCGCCAGGAGTACGGCGCAGACCAGCGCCGCGGTCACAGCGCCACCACCGACGAGGACCGGCCAACGCGGCCGCGCGAGTGGTGGGCCTCGCACGGATTCGGGTACCTGCAGCAGCAGGCGGTGCAGCAAGGCGGGGACCACGATCATCACCACGACAGCCCACAGCACATCCGATAGCCAATGTGCCTGGGCGAGTATGCGTGCAGATGCGACCCAAGCGGTAAGCACAGCGCCGCCGGCCAGCGACCAGCGCGCGAGCGCCGGCCGGCGGCGGCGCCACAGCAACCACAGGGCGAAGCCCAGCGCGGGCACGGTGGCGTGGCCGCAGGGGAAACTCTTGCCGCGACCGGCCGTGCCCTTCTCCCACGGAGCAAGATAGTTCCAACCGCCGCCGAACTGCACGGTGTCACGCGGCCGCGGACGGCCCCAGTGGTCCTTGAGCACGAGATTGGTGACCACCCCGATGCCGATCACCATGACCAGCATCAGATAGAGTCCCGGCCGCAGCCAGCCGCGCTCCGGCCGCAGCAAGCCACCGACCACGGCTCCGACAGCCGCCAGACCGAGGCCGAGCGACAGGACCGTCGGCAGATAGTACGGCACCAGCCACCACCAACGGTCCTCCTGGTCGCCGCCGTGCCCGTCGTTCCAGGCCTGCACCGCGAGCGCAACGCGTGCATCGAGGTCGCCAAGCCAGAACGGGAGGGTCAGGAGCAGACCGAAGGCGAGTGCGCCCGCCGGCAGCAGCCACCAGCGCCGATCACGCTCGATGTCGGGCCCAGTCATGGCCGGGCACCCTGCCGGATCAGCCCACGAGCACCAGCGCAGACTGTATGCACAACGGATTGTGCGGCCGTACTAGGTTGGCCTGGCGCTGCGTTGCCGTCGGAAATCCGCGTAGACAAGGGAGAACGAACGCCTTCCTGAAGTCGCACAAAGATTCGCACAAAGGTTCCGAGCGCCATGAGCACCACCGCCGATCCCGCCAGCCAGGCCAACGCCGCCCTCGTCGACGAGCTCTACCGCGCGTGGAAGGCCGACCCGGCCAGCGTCGGCAAGGACTGGCAGCTGTTCTTCCAAGGCTTCGAACTCGGCTTCGCCCGGCCGACCGAGGACGCCGGCGGCGAGACCGTCAGCAGCAGCGGTGGGTCAGCGATCGAGGACACCAACCTGCTGGAGGTCCCGGCCAAACCCGGACGTGGCGATCAGCAGCGCGTCGACGGCCTGATCTACGCCTACCGCGACATCGGCCACACCATCTGCAAGCTCGACCCGCTCGGCCTCAACAACCGCCCGTCGAACCCGCTCCTCGGCCTCGATACCTACGGCCTCAGCGCCGCCGACCTCGACCGCGAGTTCGCCCACAACGTCCCCGGCATCCCGGCGCGGATGAAGCTGCGCGACATCGTCGCCTGGCTGGAGCAGACCTACTGCGGCCACATCGGCGTCGAGTACCAGCATATCCAGGATCGCGAGCGCCGGCGCTGGGTACGCGAACGCATCGAGCAGGCCGCCAACCAGCCGCAGCTGACCCGCGACGACAAGCGCCGCATCCTGCTCAAGCTGTCGCAGGCCGAAACCCTCGAGACCTTCATCCACACCAAGTTCCTCGGCCAGAAGCGCTTCTCGCTGGAAGGCGGCGACAGCCTGATCCCGGCACTCGACGCCATCATCGAGGCCTCGCCGGCGCTGAAGATCCAGAACATCATGCTGGCGATGGCCCACCGCGGCCGCCTCAACGTGCTGTGCAACACCCTCAACAAGACCTATGAGGAGGTGTTCACCGAGTTCGAAGGCGGCTACGACATCGCCGATCTGCAAGGCGACGGCGACGTGAAGTACCACATGGGCTTCGCCTCCGAACATCTGACCGCACGTGGCGAACGGGTCTACCTGCTGCTGGCCGCCAACCCCAGCCACCTCGAGGCGGTCAACCCGGTGGTGCTCGGGCGCATCCGCGGCAAGCAGCGCCAGCTCGGCGACACCAAGACGCGCCAGGCGGCGGTGCCGATCCTGATCCACGGCGACGCCGCCTTCGCTGGCCAGGGCCTGGTGATGGAGACGCTGCAGCTGTGCCAGCTCGAGGGCTACACCGTCGGCGGCACCGTCCACATCGTCATCAACAACCAGATCGGCTTCACCACCCTGCCGCCGGACTCGCGCAGCACGCCGTACTGCACCGACCTGGCGAAGATGATCGAGGCGCCGATCTTCCACGTCAACGGCGACGACCCCGAGGCGGTCGTCCACGTCGCGCGCCTGGCCCTGGAGTACCGCCAGCGCTTCAAGCGCGACGTCTTCATCGACCTGGTATGCTACCGCCGCTGGGGGCACAACGAGAGCGACGAGCCCAATTTCACCCAGCCGACGATGTACGCCAAGATCGCCGAGCAGGAGCGCGTGCGCAGCGCCTACGCCAAGCAGCTGCTGGAGCGCAAGGAGATCACCCAGGAGGAGGTCGACGCGATCGCGACGATCATGCAGAACCAGCTGTCGGACGCGCTGAACACCATCAAGGCGAAGCCGGCCCGCCTGCGCCGCGGCCAGAAGACCGGCGCCTGGGCCGGCAAGACCAATGAGTACAGCCACGATCCGGTGGAGACCGGCGTGACCACGGCGGCGCTCGACCAGATCGGCACAGCCCTCTCGACCTGGCCGGCCGATTTCGCCATCCATCCCAAGATCAAGCGCATGACCGAGGACCGCGCCAAGCTGATCGCCAGCCGTGGCCGCATCGACTGGGCCACCGGCGAGGTGATGGCCCTCGGCTCGCTGCTGCTCGAGGGCATCCCCGCCCGGCTGTCGGGCCAGGATTGCCGCCGCGGCACCTTCAGCCAGCGCCACCTCTACTGGTACGACGTCAACACCCGGGCGCGCTACTGCCCGCTGTCGGACATGGCGAGCAACCAGGCCAAGCTGTGCGTCTACGACTCGCCGCTGTCCGAGGCGGCGGTGCTCGGCTTCGACTACGGCTATTCGCTGGCCGAGCCGAACATGCTGATCATCTGGGAGGCCCAGTTCGGCGACTTCGCCAACGGCGCCCAGGTGATCATCGACCAGTTCCTCTCCTCCGCCGAATCGAAGTGGGGCCGCCTCTCGGGCCTGGTGATGATGCTGCCGCACGGCCAGGAAGGCATGGGGCCCGAGCACAGCTCGGCGCGCCTGGAGCGCTTCCTGCAGCTGTGCGGCGACGGCAACATGCAGGTCGCCAACTGCACCACCTCGGCCCAGCACTTCCATATCCTGCGCCGCCAGATGCACCGCAAGGTGCGGAAGCCGCTGGTGCTGATGACGCCCAAGGGCCATCTACGCAGCAAGGCGGCGAGCAGCGACTTCGACGAGTTCGTCAAGGGCCGCTTCCACGAGGTCCTCGGCGACCCGTCGGTGCCGGGGCCCAAGGCCAAGCGCGTCGTGGTCAGCGTCGGCAAGGTCCACCACGAGCTGGCCGAGCGCCGCGCCGAGGAGGGCCGCGACGACGTCGCCCTGGTCCGCATCGAGCAGCTCTACCCGCTGCACGAGACGCTGCTCGCCGAGGTCCTCGCCCCCTACGCCAAGGCCGAGCTGGTGTTCTGCCAGGACGAGCCGCAGAACATGGGCGCGTGGTCGTTCCTCGCTCCGCACCTCGAGCGCATCGCCGGCCGCAAGCCGGCCTACGCCGGCCGCGAGGCCGCCGCCAGCCCGGCCCCGGGCAGCCCGATGCTGTTCGCGCTCGAGCAGGAGGCCCTGATCTCGACCGCACTCGGCGTCACGGCGAAGAAAATCACCAAAGTGAAGCACTAGGCACCACCCATGCACAACGTCCTCATCCCGGCTCTCGGCGAATCGATCACCGAAGGCGTCATCTCGAAGTGGCTGGTGGCCGACGGCGCCAGCGTCGGCGACAGCACGCCGATCCTCGAACTCGAGACCGACAAGATCACCACCGAGATCCAAGCCGGCGCCACCGGCGTGCTGCGGCGCAAGGCCGCCGAGGGCGCAACGATCAAGATCGGCGCGGTCGCGGCGGTGATCGAGCCGGGCGCGGCTCCTGCTGCCGCACCGGCTGCGACCCCTGCAGCCAAGGCTGCGGCCCAGCCCGGACCGGCGGCGCAGAAGCTGCTCGCCGAGAGCGGCGTCGATGCGGCATCGCTGAAGGGCACGGGCAAGGATGGCCGCGTGACCAAGGGCGATGTGCTCGCAGCCGGCAGCCAGCAGCCAGCAGCCAGCGGCCAGCAGCCAGCGGCCAGCAGCCAGCAGCCAGCAGCCAGCGGCCAGCAGCCAGCAGCCAAGTCCGGCTCCACCCGCCGCCGCATGACCCCGATCCGCCAGCGCATCGCCCAGCGCCTGGTCCAGGCCCAGCGCACCGCCGCCATCCTCACCACCTTCAACGAGGTGGACATGTCGGCGGCGATGGCGATGCGCAAGAAGTGGAAGGAAGGCTTCGAGAAGGCGCACGGCACCGGCCTCGGCTTCATGTCGATCTTCGCCACCGCCGTGGTCCACGCGCTGAAGAAGTACCCGCTGGTCAACTCGCAGATCGACGGCCAAGACATCATCACGCCCGACGGCGTGCACCTGAGCATCGCCATCGGCACCGAGAAGGGCTTGGTCGTGCCGGTGCTGCGCGACGCGCAGAGCATGGGCTTCGCCGACATCGAGAAGGCGATCAAGGGCTACGCCGGCAAGGCCAAGGAGGGCAAGCTGACCCTCGATGACATGAACGGCGGCACCTTCACCATCACCAACGGCGGGGTCTACGGCTCGCTGATGAGCACGCCGATCCTCAACCCGCCGCAGAGCGGCATCCTCGGCATGCACACGATCAAGGACCGCCCCATCGCGGTCGACGGCCAGGTCGTCATCCGTCCGATGATGTACATCGCCCTGAGCTACGACCACCGCATCGTCGACGGCGCCGAGGCCGTCGGCTTCCTCGTCCGCGTCAAGGAGCTGGTCGAGGCCCCCGAGCGCATGCTGCTGGGGGTGTGACCATGACCTACGACCTCATCATCATCGGCGCCGGACCCGGCGGCTATGTCTGCGCGATCCGCGCGGCGCAGCTGGGCAAGAAAGTCGCGATCATCGAGAAACGCAGCGATGGCGCCAAGACCCGGCTGGGCGGGACCTGCCTCAACGTCGGCTGCATCCCCAGCAAGGCGCTGCTCGACACCTCGGAGAAGTTCTACGAGGCGCGGAAGCACTTCGCCGAGCACGGCATCGCGGTGACCCCGAGCATCGACGTGGCGCAGATGCTCAAGCGCAAGCAGGGCGTGGTCGATGCCCTGGTCGGCGGCATCGCCGGCCTGATGCGCAAGAACAAGGTCGAGGTCCTCGCCGGCAGCGGCGAACTGCTCGAGCCCGGCAAGGTGCGCGTCACCGCTGCCGACGGGACGAAGGCCGAGCACGAGGCGCAGCACGTCGTGCTGGCGATGGGCTCGGTGCCGATCGAACTGCCCTTCCTCAAGTTCGACGACCGCATCGTCTCGAGCGACCAGGCGATCTCATTCCCTGGCGTGCCGAAACGCCTGCTGGTGGTCGGTGGTGGCGTCATCGGGCTTGAACTCGGCAGCGTGTGGAGCCGCCTGGGCGCCGAGGTCACGGTGGTCGAGGCGCTGCCGCAGCTGTGCCCGTTCCTCGACGGCGACGTGGCCAAGGCGCTGCAGAAGACCCTGGAAAAGCAGGGTTTGAAGTTCGTCTTCGAGGCCAAGGTCACCGGCGCCGTGCGCCAGGGCGACGAGGTCGTGCTGTCCGGCACGGCCAAGGACGGCTCGCCGCTGTCGTGGACCGCCGACCGCGTGCTGGTCGCGGTCGGCCGGCGGCCGTGTCTCGACGGCGCCGGCCCGGTGCCGCTGACCGACAGGAAACGGGTCAAGATCGACGGCAGCTTCCGCACCGAGCTGCCCGGCGTGTGGGCGATCGGCGACCTGGTCGACGGACCGATGCTGGCGCACAAGGCCGAGGAGGAAGGCGTGGCGGTGGCCGAGCTGATAGCCGGCCAGAAGGCGCACGTCGACCACAACCTGATCCCCAACGTGGTCTACACCGAGCCCGAGGTGGCGAGCATCGGCCTGAGCGAGGCGGCCTGCAGCCAGCGCGGGCTCGCCGTGCGCGTCGGCCGTTTCCCCTTCCTCGCCAACGGCCGCGCCCGCGCCGCCGGGTCGACCGACGGCTTCGTCAAGATCATCGCCGACGCCAAGACCGATCGTGTTCTCGGCGCGGCGGTGATCGGCCCGCGCGCCGCCGACCTCATCTCGTCGATCGCCGCGCACATGGTCTATGGCGGTTCGAGCGAGGACATCGCGCGCACCTGCGTCGCCCATCCCACCGTCAGCGAGGCGGTGAAGGAAGCGGCGCTGGATACGCTGGGACGCGTGCTGCACGCCTGAGGCCGGGCCGGCGCCGCGCTGGACCAAGGCGACATCGGCCGACCTGGTCCAAAAGAACCCTAGACGGAACCTGGGGGCGTCCACGTCAGATGGCAGAACCGTGGACGACACCGACCCCGACCTGCGACGACGTCTTGCCGCCGGCGACCGTGCGGCCCTCGCCGCACTCTACGACCTGCACGGAGCCATGTGCTACCGCGCGGCGTTGGTCACCGCCGGATCGTCCTCGCTCGCCGAAGATGCCGTCCAGGAGGTGTTCATGCGCATCGCACGTGATCCGGCCCGCCCGGCGGCCGCCTCCAACCTGGCAGGTTACCTCCTGCGCATGGC
>JALHRW010000134.1 GCA_022841245.1 Planctomycetota bacterium | reverse complement strand
ATCGCCGATCGCCACGGCGGCGGGCAGGCCCAGGGCGCGGCCGGAACGCATGGTCCCGTCCTGCCGCGCCAGCAGGGCGAGCTGGTCGTTGCCGGCGACCAGGGCGGAGCCCATCGCGAGCATCCCCTGCGGTTCGGGTAGGCGCAGGGGGGCGCTCCAGCGCAGGCGCAGGCGGACGGTGTCGATCAGCACGACCTGGCGCCCAGCGAGCAGCGCATCGCCTCCCTGCACCGCCAGCACGTCGCCATCAGCGCCGTCGCCACGATAGGCGCGGGGGGTCGCGTCCTCCGGCCCGAGCACCAGCACCAGTCCGGCGTGGTCGGCCGGGGTGGCGATGGCGGTCGAACCATCGCCGGCGGCCAGGCCGCGACGACCGCGACGCGCACCGTCGATCTCGATGTCGGGCCGGATCGGATAGGTCCACAGGCGGCGCACGCCGCCGTCGCTGCCGACCAGGGCGAAGAGGCCCGCGTTCGAGCACACCACCATGCCGCGGGCGTGCCGGGCGAGCGAGGGTGCGGCGACATTGTCCCCGCCCCAGCCCGGGGTGGCGAGCTGGCCGACCGGGCTGTCCCACACCGGTCGGCCATCGCGGGCATCGACTGCGAGGATGTGCAGCTCCATGCGATCCTCGCCGACCACGCGGTACGGCACGGCGATCAGCCCGTCGATCGCCAGCGGGGCGCCGATCGCATCGATGCCATCGGCGTCGCTGGTATGGCGCCAGCGCTCGCCGCCGGCGGCGTCGGCGCAGACCAGCACCAGGCGGCCATCGGCCAGGCCGACTGCGACGGCCCCTCCGGGGACGGCCTCGGGCCTGGCGAGATGCGCCGGCAGCGGCCGGGTCCCCAGGGCGATGCCGGAGCCCAGGCTGGTGCCGACGAGATGGTCGATCACCTGCATGCTCTGGCCGTCGGCCAAGGCGATCGCGCCATCGCCGAAGGCGGTGGCGCCGGGCTTGTCGATGCTGGGGGGCACCACGCGGATGCGCCGTCGACCCGGTGCCAAGGGGACGGGGACGGGAGCTGCGCGTTCGACCGCGATCGACCACATGGTGTCGAGGCCGTCGAGGCTGGCCGGGAGCGCCTGAGTCGGAGCGACGAGCAGAGCGGCAGCGGCGGCGTAGCGATCCTTCCTGCTAGCCGTCTCACGTTCGCCGGCGCTGCTGGCGACGTCGTGGTAGAGGCGCAGCAGGCCGTGATCCCAGGCCAGGTCGGCCGCCCGTCGCCAGGCCCGGGCCGCGGCAGGGGTGCCCGGTATGCTGCGGGCGAGTCCCGCCCAAGCCGAGGCATCGCCACCGCGCGCGAGCAGCTCGGCTGCGCGCCGTTCGGCGGCCGGGGCCAGCCCGGCGGCGAAGCGCTCGGCCAGACCAGCTGTCGCAAGTCGCACCGTCAAGGCATGCGCGATCGGCGCCGCTTCGTTGGGTGCGGTGGTGATCAGTTCGTGGCCGTGCTCGAGTATCAGGGCCTGGGCCCGGGCCAGCAGTTCGGCCGGATCGGCGGAGGCGCGGGTGATCTCATCGAGCAGTTCGCCGGCATCCTTGCGCACGTCCCATGGCGTCGCGGTCAGCGGTTCCCCGGCCGCGAGGACCAGGCAGGCGAGGGATGGGACGAGCCAGCGCACAGGCGGAGGCTATGCGCCCCGGCGGGCACGGAAGAAGCGCACCATCACTTCCGCACAGGCGTCGCCCAATACCGCTCCGGTCACATCGACGCGGTGGTTGAACCCGGCTGGCGCGCGCAGGTCGACGACGCTGCCGCATGCCCCGGCCTTCGGTTCGCGCGCCCCGTAGACCACCCGCGGCACGCGGGCATTGAGGCAGGCCCCCATGCACATGGGACACGGTTCCAGCGTCACATACAGAGTGCACCCTTCCAGCCGCCAATCCCCGATCGATCCAGCTGCCGCGGTGATCGCCACCATCTCGGCATGCGCCGTGGGATCCCCCAGCCGCTCCCGCGCATTGCGCCCCCGTCCGATGACCCGTCCCTCGCGCACGATGACGCACCCGACCGGCACCTCGCCTTCCCCCGCCGCCGCTTCCGCCTCAGCCAGCGCGAGCTGCATCCAATCCTCGTCCGGTCGTCCCGAATGGCCTTGCTCCATGCCGCAATCCGTATTCTCGCGTGCTGAAGACGGACCGGACGACGGTTTCAGCGCGCGCGCTTGACCAGGGTAAGCAGATTACCGCGGGTCGGCAAAACCTGATGCTTGGCTTCGTCGACCAGCCCGGCGATCTCGCGCAGGGCCGGATCGTCCGGCCGCACGCTCAGCGCCGAGCCGTAGCTGACGATGCCGACCTGCAGCTTGTCCTGGTCGGCGACCAGCAGGATGTTGCACGTCTCGTTGGCGTCGCCGGCCTTGCTGTTGAGCAGGGTGCCGGCGCGGCTGAGGGCGCGGGTCACCGCGTCGACCACCGAGTTGGGCAGCTTGCAGGCGGCGCACAGGCTGGCGGCCAGCGGGGCCACGGCGTCGGCGAAATCGGTGTGGGCGGGCAGCTTGAGCTCGGCCATCTTGATCTTGCTCATCTCGTAGAACTCGATGGTGCCGGCAGCGTCGACCGAGAAGTAGTCGCCGGTGCGCGGGTCCTTGAAGCGGCCCGGCTGGCTGATGTTCAGGCCCATGCCGGTGACCGGATGCTTGAACTGCAGCGGGAACTTGACCGTCGGAGCGGCGGCGGCCTTGGCGTCCTTCTTGCGGCCGAACGAGGCGACTGCGCTGTCAATGGTGTCGTGGGTCTCGAAGAGGGCGAGCAGGCCGAGCATCTCGAACAGGGCGATGACCTTGGTCGGCACGCCGACCAGCTTGATGTCGCCACCCTTCTCGCGGAAGGTGTCGACGCACTTCACGATCGTGCCGAGACCCGTGCTGTTGATGTACTTCACGTTGGTCAGCACCAGCATCACGCTGGTGGTGCCGGACGAGAGGATGTCGCTGAGACGCTTCTCGAAGGTCTGGTTGGTGCTGGCGTCGATCGAGCCGGTCAGGAAGACGGCCTTGCCCTCCTCGTTGTTGGGCAGGCTCACGCTCTTGATGTCGAAGTTCAGGACCGCCATGGTTTCCTTCCGGATTGCTGGACGTCCGGAGCATGTCAGGGCAGGCCGGCATCGGCAACCACCCGCCCGTCGAGGCGATGCTGAGTGTGATACGGACAGTGTTTGCGTGCTTCGCATCGATGGGCGCCGGCTTCGCGCAGGGGCATCATCGCGCAGCAGGCAGGAGCACGCATGGGACTCTTCGGCAGCAAGAAGAACGACGCAGGCAAGGCGGCGGCCGGATCGGCGCGCAAGCCGGTCACCGAACCGCCGCAGTCGACGCGCAAAAGCGTGCGTCGCGTGGTCGCCGCGACCAAGGGCTCGGGCGGCAGCGCCAAGGCCCCGGCTCCGGCCCAGCGGGCGCCGACCAACCAGATCCAGCGTCCAGCGGCCGCCGCCCCGGCCGAGGAACCCGGGATCGATGACGTCGTGCAGATGCCGCAGGCGATCGCCGACCCCGAGGCGCTCGATCTCGGCTCCGGTCCCCACGCCGCCGTCCCCGAGGCGACGCCGACCCGCGGCGGCGGCACCCAGCCGATCCTCAGCAGCGCCGCCCCGGACTTCTCTGGTTCGCTTGGCGCCGCCCGCGGCGCCGGCCCGTCGCGCACCGGCGACCAGGTGCTGTACGACTTCCTCACCGGCAAGGGCGCGCTGCTCACGGCCGAGCAGGCCTCTGCCGCCAGGTCCAAGGCCGAGAGCGAGGACATCGCGCTCGACGAGGCGGCGGTGCGCATGGGCGCGATCACGGAAGATCAGCTGGTCAATTCGCTGTCGCAGGAGACCTGGGTCCCGCACCTCAAGGTCGACAAGTACGAGATCCGCAAGAAGGCGCTCGACACCATCACGCGCGATGATGCCCAGCACTTCGGCGTCTTCCCGGTTGATAAGCTGGGCAACCTGCTGACGCTCGCGATGGTCAACCCGCTCGACGCCGAGGCCATCCGCCAGCTCGAGGCCAAGACCGGCCTGGATATCAAGAAGGTGGTGGCGACCCGCGGCGAGGTGGCGACCGCGATCGACAAGTACTACGGCGGCAAGGTGGTCGCCAGCGAAGGCTCCCGGTCGTTCTCGCAGGAGGTGTCGGAGAAGCCGCGCAGCGCGACGCAGATGCTGCAGCGCGGTCCGGAACCCGAGCAGATCCCGGTGCTGCCCACGCCGTCGCCAGGCTTCGATCTCACCCCGCCGAAGCAGCCGGCGCTGGCGTCGCACGCCGCCCCCGACATCTCGGCCGACATCCAGGACATCGACGACCTGCTCAGTGGCGAGGAGACCATCGCTCCGGCGATCATCGAGCCGGTGTCGATCAAGCCCGAGGAGAGCAACGACGCCCTCGAGTTGTCGGATGCGCCGATCACCCAGGCTATCCACAATCCCGAGCCCGAGCTGGAATTCGGCCTGCAGGAAGCCCCCAAGTCCGGCACCGGTGCCCTGGCGCGCAGCGGACCAGTCGACGACATCGATCTCGAGAAGACCGACGCCGTCGCTCCGCCGCAGGCCAAGCCTGCGCTGCGGCCCGCCCGTGGCGAGCTGCGCAGCGCCACGGCGCGGATCACCGCCGGCAACGCCGGTAGCAAGGTCGTCAATCTGGTGCCCGTGCTGGAAGAGGAGTTCCGCTACGCCATCAGCCACGGCAAGAGCAAGATATTCGAACGCTGGATCGCCCTGCAGAGCCGCAACCGCATCGTCAACGCGGTGACGGTGGAGAAGGAGCTCGACGGCGTGCTGGCCGGGCTCTACTCGCAGGTACGGAAAGCGGGATAGCCTTTGGCTGTGCCTGCCGGCGTCTCGCCGGCTCGAAGAAGGGCACGTAGCTTCACGGCATTGGGCATTGCCGGCTTCGCCCCGCACCCCGATCTCGCATCACCCTGATGCTTTCTTGGGTTCGACGAATGCGTAGGGGTCTTCGTGCAGTCGGGCGAGACCGCGGATGCGGATTGCCGTGGCTGCGACCAGGATGGCCTCGGACGCCAGGACTCGACCATGCCGAATGTCATCGTGAGGGTGCAGCAGGGAGGCCAGGCGATCGTAGCGCTGCGCTAGTCCGAGCCGGCGGAAGCTGTAGGCGCGGACCGTCGCCCGATGCTCACGTCCCTGCGCGTCGATGACCCGGTAGCCGACAGGGTCGCCGAGCAGGTAGGGAGCCGGCAGCAGCTCCTCGACCGCGTGCATGCAGGTGTTTGGCGCCAAACCGCAGCCGAGGAAGAGCACCTGCGCATCGTCGCGGAACAGCATGCGGTGGAACGGCGACCGCGGGCCGCATGGCGTCGGATCGGCAATGTGGTCCTCGACCAGCGCGTCGAAGGCAGGGCCCACTCCGGCGACCGAGTGCGTGGGGTGCAGCGAACGGCGCACGCCTGGGTGGTTGCGGAACAGCTCGGTGAGGGCGCCGACCACTGACGGCGAGCGGAGCTGTTCGAAGCAGGGGTCGGCGGTGTAGGCGAGTTCATAGGTAAGCGTCGGCATCAGCAGCGTGCCCGTCGGTCCGACGGCGTCGATGAGGCCCTGGATGACCGAGGTGGGGCCTCCGTCGACCGGACCCAGGGCCTTGAGACTGGCGTGCACCAGCAGCACGCCCCCGGGCCTGACACCCAGGTCGTGCACGTGCGTGACGATGGGGGCAGTGGTCATACGCCTACTTCCGTGGCCAGGGTGGCGGCAAGCCCGGGCAGCCGGGCGAGGGTGGCCGGATCGAAGAGGCATTCCGTGGCCTCGTAGCTCCCGCCCGCGCAGCTCGCCGGATCGGGCAGGTAGCTGGCATACGCTCCGGCCGCACCCAGGACGAGCAGGCCGCTGCGGTCTTCGATTTCCTTCGCGAGGAGGGTGAACGGTTCCCCACCAGCGGCCAGGAAGCGCAGCGTCCCCAGGCGCCAGGCCTGCAGGCGGAGCGCCACCGCACCCCGTTCCAGTTCACCATCCAGCAGGATGCCGGTGTGGTCGGGTGGCGGCGGCAGTTGCAGGACGGTGATGGTGCTCAGTCGCTCCGATAGGAGTTTGCGCCGTCGTGCCACGGCCGGTGAGGCAGCGGCGCGACCAAGCTCGTCGAGCTCGTGCTCCAGCGTCGAGCGGAGGGCGGCGAGTTCGACCCGGTCGTGCGGCACATCACTGCGCAGCGGCAGGGCGTCCTCGCGCGTGGCGAGATCGAAGCCGGTGCATGCCTGGATGTCGGGCGGCGCCGCAAGCATGGCCCCGGCCCATGCCCGGCCGATACGCCCGGCTTCGGTGGTGGAATACTCCCGCAGCAGGGGCCGCGTGTCGCCGAAGGCGCCATTGAATACGAGGCAGGGGGTTCCTTCCGTCGCCGCCCGCACGGTGTCCTCCAGCGGTCGGATGTAGTCCGCGGAGATCACCGATCCAACCCGCGATTGCGAGGCCACCACGGGGTGCGCGTTCACCCGTGCGATACTGGCGATCGGCCGATCCGCCGTGTCGAGGATGGTGGCGAGATGCAGGCGATCGTCGACCGGGCCATCGGTCCAGTTCGCGGCCTCGGTGAGCCCGAGCGCGGCCAGTGACGTCCCCAGGCGCTGCGCCTCGACGGCGAGCTGGCCGGTGGCATCGAGCTGCCCGCGGACGCCATCAAGCGCGCATCCGTCGTTGAACATGCAGCAATGCTGGCCGAGGGGCCCGAACGCCACGCGCCGGTTGATCACCGGAGCATCGGGCGGTGTGTGCGCGCAACGGACGACGAGGCGGGCTGTGCGGCGGAGGTCCGCGCGGAGCCGGGGCAGGAGCGGGAGGATCGCCTCGATGAACGATGTGGCCGAGAACGTCTGGTAGTTGTATACGGAGTGGATGTGATTGCCGGCCAGCATCACGCGCCAGGCTGGAATCCCCGCCTCGGCGATCGCGGCGAGAATGGCCTCGTGGGGCTGGCGCCGGAAGGTGCATACGTCGGCCGAGATCCACAGCGCTTCTCCGGCTTCTCCAGAGAGGAGCAGCAGGCGGGCCCGCGGCCGGTCGTGGATGCTGCATTCCGCGATCGGCACGCCCCGGCAGGAGAGTTCGCCGCAGCCGAGGATGTCGACCTCGCACGCCGCGGCCCGAAGGCCGGTGATATGATGGCTGGCGATGTGATTCATCGTGTGCGGCTCCTGGAAAGCCGGGTCGGGCCGCCGGCAGGGTATGCCTTCCGCCGATTTCGCCACGGCGGGAGTATTTGGCGCCGCTGTTCCGCATCACCGGGGTGCCGCCCGGTGTATTCCGTTCCGCCCATCGCGCTGGCGATGAGGCGATCGGGCGCTAGGACGCCGCCATGCCCGATCCACTCGCCCATCTGATCGAGAACAACCGCCGCTGGGTCGAGACGATCACCGCCCAGGATCCGGAATTCTTCGGCAAGCTGGCCAAGCAGCAGCGCCCCGAGTACATGTGGATCGGCTGCTGCGACAGCCGGGTGCCGGCCAACGAGATCATCGGCCTGCTGCCGGGCGAGGTCTTCGTTCACAGGAACGTCGGCAACGTCGTGCTGTCCAACGACCTCAACTGCATGTCGGCGGTGCAGTACGCGGTCGAGGTGCTCGGCATCCGCCACCTCATCGTCTGCGGCCACTACAACTGCGGCGCGGTCAATGCGTCGCTCGACGACATGGCGCATGGCCTGATCGACTTCTGGATCTGGCCGATCAAGCAGATCCAGCGGCGGAATCCGTGGATCTCATCCCTGGAGAAGGGGCGCCAGCGCGAGGTGATGTGCGAGCTGAACGTTGTCGAGCAGGTCTCCAACCTGGCCGAGTGCAAGGTGCTGCGCCGGGCCTGGGCCGAGGGCCAGCTGGTCGACATCCACGGCTGGGTCTACGACGTGCAGGACGGACGCCTGCGCGACGTCGTCGTCCAGCTCGAGCGCGATGGCGACACCCGGGCGCTGATCAGCGCGGCGGAGGCCGCCATCCGCGCTCGCGCGGTGGGCTGATCCCCGTTGCGCCCGCCGTCGCAGGCCGAGCATTCCGCCCCATGAGCGACGCGGTCAATCCCTGGACTCCCGGCGGCGGCCTGCGCTTCCAACTGCTGGCGAGCAGCGGCAGCGCCCGGCGCGGCCGCTTCTGGACCAAGCACGGCCCGGTCGACACCCCGGCGTTCATGCCGGTCGGCACGCAGGCGGCGGTGAAGTGCGCCTTTCCCGGCGCGGTCGCCGACACCGGGGCGCAGGTGGTGCTGGCCAACACCTACCACATGGCCAACCCCGAGCGCGTCCAGCTGGTCGAGCGCCACGGCGGCCTGCACGCGCTGATGCGCTGGGATCGCTCGATCCTCACCGACTCCGGCGGCTTCCAGGTGTTCTCGCTGCCCGAACGCACGATCACCGAAGAGGGTGTGCAGTTCCGTTTCACCCAGGACGAGGCGCCGACCACGCTGACGCCCGAGTCGTCGATGGAGACGCAGAAGAAGCTCGGTGCCGACATCGTCATGGCCTTCGACGAATGCGTCGCGCATGACGCCAGCGCCGCCTATGTCGGCGAGAGCCTCGGCCGCACCGAACGCTGGCTGAAGCGCTGCACCACGGTGCAGCTGCAGGATCACCAGCATCTCTTCGGCATCGTCCAGGGTGGCATGGACCTGGAGCTGCGCGCGCGCGCGGTGCAGCAGGTCGCGGCGCTCGGCCTGCCCGGCATCGCCATCGGCGGCGTCTCGGTCGGTGAAGGCCACGCGGCGATGGTCCGCGTCGTCCGTCACACCGCCCCGCTGCTGCCGGCCGACCGGCCGCGCTACCTCATGGGTGTCGGCCTGCCCGAGGACCTCGTCGCCTCGGTCGAAGCCGGCATGGACATCCACGACTGCGTCATCCCCACGCGCTACGCCCGCGAAGGCACCGCCTTCACCTGGGACGGCAAGATGCGGCTGAAGGACAAGAAGTTCCGCAAGGACCGCTACGCCATCGACACCGCGTGCACCTGTCCGTCCTGCGCCGGCGGCTTCAGCCGCTCCTACATCCGCCATCTGCTGTTCGCCGGCGAAACCCTCGGCGAGATGCTGATGACCCTGCACAACCTGCACTTCTACCAGCGCCTGATGGAGGCGATGCGCCTGGCCATCGAGCAGGATCGCTTCGCCGCCTGGGCGATCGACTTCCGCACGCGCTATATGAAGAGCCGAGATGATTAAGCGTTCGTCGTTCCGCACGCTCTCATGAAGATCACGGTCGTGCAGACCGGCCGCCTACGCGACGCCCATGTCGCCGCCCTGCGCGACGAGTACGTCAAGCGCTTCGGCCGCTTCGGCAAGCTGGAGGTGGTCGAGCGCGAGTCCAAGGGCGACGCTCCGCTGTGGCCGACCGGCGCGCGCTGGCGCATCGCCCTCGACGAGCGCGGCGAGCAGTACGACTCGCCGGCCTTCGCCAAGCGTCTGGAGAAGTGGAGCGCGGCGCACGGACCGCTCGCCTTCCTGGTCGGCGACGCCTACGGCATCCATGCGCCCTCGCTGGCCCTGGCCGACGCCAAGCTGTCGCTGGGATCGATGGTCCTGCCGCACCAGCTGGCGCATCTCGTGCTGGTCGAGCAGATCTATCGCGCCGCGACGATTCTCGCTGGCACCGGCTACCATCATGCGTGACCGCGTCCCGGCTCACTGATCCGCAGCAGCGGGATCACCGCGAGGGCGCTCAGCAGCAGACAGACCAGGGCCAGGGCAGTGAACGCGTCGTGGCTCCAGGCGGTCCATGCGGCGGCGCCACCCAGACCGGCGGTCAGCGCGATCGGCAGCTGCGCCGCCGCCATCACCGCCAGGCGATTGGCCCGGCCGTGGCCGGGCAGGATGGCGAGCTGCAGCGCATGCATACCGATGTTGCCGGCAGTCATCGCGGCGCCGAACAGCGCGAACAGCCAGCACCAGCCGGTGGCTCCCGTCACCAGCGGCGCGCCGGCGCAGATCGTCAGCCATCCAAGACGCGCTGCGATGCACACCGGTCTGGCGCCCCAACGGTCGCCAGCCCAGCCGGCGAGCAGGCCGCCGACCACCGCGCCGCCCATCTGCCAGGCGATGAGCTGGCCGAGGAAGCTGTCGCCTTGTCCGGTGCTGTGCACGGCGTGGATGCCGAGGTAGGGGACCACCGCTGCGGCCAGCCCGCCGCTTGCGCTGGTCCACAGCCAGCGACGCATGTCGCGGTCTCCGGCCACCACCTGCGGCAGGCTGCGCAGATTCTCCCACAGTCCGGTTTCGCGTTCGCGTGCCGCCTCCTCCTGCGGCTCGCGGATCATGGCGAAGACCGCATAGCTGCCCATCAGCACGGCGAAGGCGTAGAGGTGCAGCAGGCCGTAGCCGGTCTGGCCGGGATGCGCGGCGAGGGTGTGGGCGACCAGCCAGCCGGCCGGGATGCCGAGCAGGGCGCTGATGGCGAAGCGGACGGCGAAGAGCGAGGCGCGGCGTTCCGCTGGTACGGTGCGGGCGACCAGCTGCTGCCAGGCCGTGGCGCTGACGCCACCGAACAACCCGGAGAGCAGCGGCGCTGCCGCCACCGCGGCGATGACCAGCGTCGGACTGTCGACCATCAGCAGCGCCAATGCGGCGATGAGGAAGGGCAGGCGCTGCGGAATACCGGTCCATAGCAGCAGCGGCTGGAAACGCCGCAGTCCACCGATGCGATGGGCGAGGAAGATCGGCGGCAGCTGGAAGCCGATCATCATCAGCGCCGGCATCAGTGCGACCAGCCATTGCGGACCGCCGAGACCGTTGACCACGCTGGGCAGCAGGGTCTGGGCGTTGACGCAGGCCAGGGCGCCCATGAACAGGCCCCCTTCGATGGCGTGCGCCAACCAGTTGCGCCGGTAATCGGGATCGGTGGATGCTAGCGTAGCCACGCCTCGAGACCGATCTGGTCCGCCGCCTCCAGCGCCGTCATGACGGCATGGATGGTCGGGGGATCGGCGACGACCAGCAGCGAGCGCCGCCAGGCCAGCGGGGCGATGGCCCAGCCCGGCATGTCCCAGGCCTGCGGAGCGACGCGCGCGCCGAGCTGGGCGCTCAGCTGCACCACCTGGTCGTCATTGCGGCAGAGATGGCCGATCGGCAGGACGGCGACGGCGGCGCGTTCGGCTGGATGCTGCCGGTCGAGCGGCGTGGCGAGTCCGATGCCGAGGCAGCCATGATGCAGGGCCGCCGACAGGCCGCTGGCCGCGAGGGTGGCGACGGCCTCGCGGAGATTGCTGACCGTACTGGCCGGAGCGGCCGCGGCGGGATCGCAGTCGCTCGCCAAGGCGACGGCCACGCCAGAGCACGCGGCCAGATCGAGGCTCCACGCGCCGAGGTCGGCGCCACGCGGACTGCGGGCGAATGCGTTCGTGGGCAGACCGGCCGGCAGCAGATGCGGCGCGCGCGGGGCTGGATCGCCCAACGCCGCGAGCAGTTGTTCGAGCCGGGCGAGCCCGCTCGGCGAAGCGGTGGCGTTCCATACGTTGGTCGCCGTGTCGAGGGCGAGGCCGCCGTCGCCGCCGAGCCACGGGTCGAGCAGGCGTCGCAGCAGCGCCTCGCTAGCGGGCGGCGTGAACGGCATGGGCGGGAAGGTGCGCACACTGGCGTCCGCGGTCGATAGCCGCACGTCGCGGGTGAGCTGGCCGCTGGTTGCGCTGGTCCACCAGCAGCCGATGGCGTGAGCGAGGGCTTGGCGGGCCGGGACCGGCTCGTTCCCAGCAAGGGCGAACCAGACCGGGCGATCGCTCAGTCCGGGATCGAGGGTCAGCAGTCGGCCGCTGGTCGAGACCACTGCCTGCGTGGCGGTCGCGGCATCGAAGCCGCGGCAGACCAACGGCTCACCGGCGGCGAGAAAAGCGATCAGGGCGAGCAGGAACGTGGCACGGACCATTGCGGACACCCGCATGTAATTGTCTAATGCATTGGGGTCAATGACTTACACGCTGAGCGTCAAGCCCATTGGCCGGCTCGCAGGTAAGGTTTGCCTGTCGGGTCCGTCAAGAGATCGTGCAACCCGTGTCTGCCATCACCGCTTTGCTCCGGAACGGGCTCCGCCTGGCGGTCGCCGCCGTGCTCAGCCTGGCCGTGCTGCTCGCGGGCACCGGCGTGCATCCGGCGTCGCACTGCGACGACCATGCCGTCGTAGCGGCTCATGCGGACCACGATGGCTGCACTGCGGCCGACCCCGATCATCCGGACGACGACGGCGACGGCCTGTGCCTGTCTTGCCACTGCTCGTGCCAATCGCTGCATCCGGGCGTTGTCGTGGCCCTGACTGTTTCGGGTCCTGACGTCGCCGGCCGCGTGCTTGTCGATGGCCCGTCGGCACCGGACGAGGTCTTCCTCGAAGTCGAACCGCCGCCGGTCAGAACATCCTGACAGTTGCCGTCCCTGGAGCCGTGGCTCCGGGGCGTTCTGTGGTCGTGCGCCCTTCCGGCGTGGACGACCCAACACCTGTCGAGGATTCCCATGTCTGCCCTGCTGCCTGCGGCACGTCGTATCGTGCCGAGCCTGTGCGTCCTGCTGCTGCTCGCCGGATGCGGCGACTCCCGTCCACCGTCGAACGTGGTGGAGTCATCGCCGCCGCCACCGCCGCAGGCGCCGGCGCAGCCGTCGCCACCGGATGCGTTGCCGGACGGCGCGCAGCTCACCCTGGCCGATCTGCTGCGCCGCGTCCGCACGCAGGCGCCGACCACCGAGTCCGCCGCCGCGCTGCGCGCCGCCGTCCTGGCGAGCGTGCGGCAGTCCGGAGCCTGGGCCAACCCCGAGCTGGAGCTGCGTGCCGGCACCTCGCGCTACCGCTCCGGCGACGAGGCGGACCAGCGCACCTGGGGCGCCGATCTGCGCCAACGCTTCGAACTGCCGGGCAAGCGCGCGAGCCGTATCGCTGCAGCCCGCGCTGGCGAGCCGGTCGCCGAGCACGAGGCGGCCCAGGGCTGGCTCGAACTCGAAGCCGAGGTCCGCGCCGCCGCGGTCGCGCTCAGCGTC
>JALHRW010000133.1 GCA_022841245.1 Planctomycetota bacterium | reverse complement strand
CCATCGGGTGCCCGGCCGCCGCGGAACAGCCGCGGGATCGGCCGCGGCCGGTTCTCGCCGGAGACCAGGCCGACCACGCCCTCGAGCGATGCGACCTCGAAGTGCGTCGGATCGTCGCCGGCCGGGATGACCGGGAACTCGGTACGCCGCGCATCGTAGGTGATCGGCGTCGCCTCGTGCGCGAACAGATTGACCGCCGGCGTGCAGCCGAGCAGGAGGTTCGCCTCCGACACCTGCGGCAGCTGGTCGGGCACGCGATCGAGGGCGAATTCAAGGGTGATCTCGGACGCATCGCCGAACTGGCCCAGCGCCTCGAGGCCGGTGACGTCGGCGAAGAGCAGCTTCTGCGGCATGGCGAACAGTTCGCGCAGCAGGGCGAAGCCGGTGAACGATGCCGGTGCCGGACCGAGCAGCTCGTCGGCGGGAGCGAATCCGACCGGCTGCACGCAACGCGGCAGCAGCTGGATGCGACGGCCGGCCGCGACCGCGGTCACCGACGAGCAGTGCCTGACCAGGCAGACATGCAGTCCGGCGGCGATGACCATCGGGCCGGAGCAATGCAGACGCAGGCTCTTCACGCCCAGCCCCGACAGCTGCGACGCCTTGACCCCGTCCGACAGGCGCAGCTTCAGCGACAGCATCGCCGGCTGCACCGAGCGCAGGGTCAGGCCGGTGATGCGCAGCGGCGGGACCTCGACCGGATAGACGGTATGGAAGCGGCAGCGGGTGCCGTCGACCGGCGATGAATCGATCGGCGTACCGCGCGGAATGCGCCGCGGCTCCTTGTCATTGGCCCGCGAGGCCTCGAACTGGACCATGGCCAGCGACGGGATCGGACGGAGGTAATGGGGCCACAAGCTCTCGATCAGGGCCTGGGTCAGCTCGGGCAGTTCGTCATCGAGCTTCTGGCGCAGCCGGCCCGAGATGAAGGCGAAGCCCTCGAGCAGTCGTTCGACGTCCGGGTCGCTGCCGGCCTCGGCGAGCATGGCCGCGGTCTCGGGATGGGCGGCGGCGTACTCGCGGCCCATCTCGCGCAGCCAGGTCAGCTCATCCTGGTAGTAGGTGTTGAAGGTCATCAGGCATCACGCAGGCGCATGCGCCCGTCAGGGGTGATCGAGGTATGGAAGGAGATCGGATCGCGCCGATCGCCGCCAGCCAGTTGGGCGGCAACGGTGAAACCGATCGCCATGCGCTGTTCCTCGGACTTGTCGATGGTGACCACGACGTTGGTCAGACGCGGCTCGTAGCGCTGGATGCACAGCTTGACCGCGCGCAGAGCGACCTCGGTGGTGGCGGGGTAGCCGCGCATCAGCTCGTGCGGCGAGGGGATGCCCAACTCGGGCTGGGCGGCGGCGGCGCCCTCGCGGGAATTGAGGATGCGCTGCAGGTTCAGCAGCACCGAACGCATCACCGCACCGCGGTCCTCCTTCACGGTACGTGCGCCCCCCTCGCGGGCGGCGCGACTCAGACGTTCGAGCAGGGTGATGTTGCGGAGCATGGCGGACGGACGACACCGGCGCCGGGACATCCCGGCGCCGGTGATCGGATCAGCGGTGACTCACTTCTTGTCGAGCTTGCCGACCAGCGACAGGGTGAACGACGCACCCATGTACTTGAAGTGCGGCTGCACCTTCATGCCGACCTTGTACCAGCCGGCTTCGCCGGGGACGTCCTCGACGGTGATCTCGGCGGAACGCAGCGGATGGGTGTTGCGCACCTCGTCCGACGGGTTGTCGAGAGCCGCGACGTACTGGTTGATCCAGTTCGACAGCTCGCGCTGCAGCTGGTTCTTGTCCTTCCACGAGCCGATCTGCTCGCGCTGCAGCACCTTGATGTAGTGCGCCAGGCGGTTGACCACGAACAGGTACGGCAGCTGGGTGCCGAGCCGGAAGTTGGTCTCGGCAGCCTTGCCCTCGGCGCTCTGGCCGAAGTTCTTCGGCTTCTGGCAGGAGTTGGCGGAGAAGAAGCACGCGTTGTCGCTGCCCTTGCGCATCGACAGCGAGATGAAGCCCTCTTCGCTCATCTCGTACTCGCGCCGCTCCGAGACCAGGCACTCGGTCGGGACCTTCGTCTCGATCGCGCCCATCGACTCGTACTGGTGCAGCGGCAGGTTCTCGACCGCGCCGCCGCTCTGCGGTCCGATGATGTTCGGGCACCAGCGGTACTTGGCGAAGCTGTCGGTCAGACGGCTGGCCAGGGCGAAGGCGGTGTTGCCCCAGACGTAGGCGTCGTGGTTGCCCTTGACCTGCTCCTGGTAGTTGAAGGCCTTGACCGGCACGGTCTCGGGGCCGTAGGGCAGGCGCAGCAGGAAGCGCGGCGCGGTGAGGCCGACGCTGCGGGCGTCATCCGACTCGCGGAACGAACGCCACTTGGCGTACTGCGGGCCTTCGAACAGCGACTTGAGGTCGTTGAGCTTGGGCAGGTCGGTGAAGCTCTTCACGCCGAAGAACTTGGGCGAGGCCGAGGAGAGGAACGGCGCGTGCGTCATGGTCGCCACGCTGGCGAGCTTGCCCAGCAGAGCCATGTCCTGGGGGCCGGCGGTGAACTCGTAGTTGCCGATGATCGCACCGTAGGGCTCGCCACCGAACTGGCCGAACTCGGCGGTGTAGGCGGTCTTGTAGAGGCCCGACTTGACGATCTCGGGAGCGTCCTCGAAGTCGGCCTGCAGGTCCTCCTTGGAGACGTTCAGCACCTCGATCTTCACGTTCTCGCGGAAGTTGGTGCGGTCGACCAGCATCTTCAGGCCGCGCCACGAACTCTCCAGCTTCTGGAACTCGGGGTGGTGCATGATGGCGTCGAGCTGGGTCGACAGCTTGCTGTCCAGCTGGGCGATCATCGCGTCGATCATCGCCTTGTCGACCTTCTGGTCGGCCTTGCCCTTGACGAGCTCGGCGACCAGCGCTTCGACGCCCTTGCGCGCGAGGCTGTAGCCCTCGTCGGCAGGAGCCATGTTGGTCTCGGTCATGATGGCGTCGAGAAGGTTCCCGCCGCCGGCTGCTTCGGTGCTCATGTGATTATCCGTGTGGATCGTTATGGGTTCAGGCGGGCTTCTGGCCGAGTTCAGCCAGGATCGCAGCGCGCGTCGCCTCGTCCTGGATGAGGGCCTGGATCTTCTTGCGGAACGCGGGGATGTTGCCCAGCGGGCCCTTGAGCGCATTCAGCGCTTCGCGGAGCTCGAGCATCTTCGCCATCTCGGGAACCTGCTTGGCCACCGCTTCGGGTCCGAAGTCATTGATCGTCTTGAACTCGAGCTGGACCGGCAGTTCGCCTTCGCCGGCGAGGGTGTTCTTGGCGCCGATCTGCAGCTTCAGCTTCTGGCCGGCCAGGACGTCATTGAAGTTGTCCTTGTTGATGTCGACCGGCTTGCGCTGGTCCACCGGGGTGCTGTCGGCACGCTGGGTGAAGTCGCCGAGCACCAGCATCTTCAGAGGGAGTTCCTTCTCCTCCTTGGCGCCTCCGGTATCGGACTTGTAGACGATATTGACGCGCTCTTTCGGAGCGACCGATCCTTCACTGGCCATGGTTTCCTCCTTAGAAAGGGTTTAGGCGAGGGGACCGTATGGCACTGAATGAGGTTGCAAGACCCTTTGAACCAGAGTTCCGCTAAACAGCCGCTCTCCTCGTTCCAAGACGTTCGACGAGTCGCACAGGCATCGTCGTTCAGCAAAAACAAAGAATCCGCGAATGAACGTTGGCTTCCGCTGGGCCCGGCCGGACGGCTGAGACAGGTAACATTTCTTCAATATGCTTGACAACTTCTCAGCTGCTTCTACTAGGTCAGCGTCGCCACCTCATCCATCCCAAGCGGAGCAGAACCATCATGGCATACAGCCCCCACCTCGTCCTCAAGATCGAAGGCCAGACCCTCAAGGGTGTCAGCACCCAGTTCAAGGACAAGGGCACCGAACTGCTCTCGTTCGCGCTCAGCGCCGACCTGCCCTTCGACCACCACCAGGGCGTCGCCCACGGCCGCGTCAGCTACTCGCCGATCTCCATCACCAAGCGGATGGACGAGGACACCACCCTGATCCTCACCGGCATGAGCATGCAGAAGAAGGCCAGCGGCGAGATCACCTTCTGGCGCTCGACCGAGACCGAGAAGGAGGAGGAATACCTCAAGATCAAGTTCGACTTCGGCCGCGTCACCAACGTCTCGCTCAACCCGATGTCCGATCCGCCGACCGAGACGATCACCTTCAGCTATCGCGTCATCGAAGTGAACTGGCTCAAGCCGTCGAAGCCGTTCAAGGAAGATTGGATGAATTCGAAGTAAGTCGAGGCTCGGACTTCGCGTCCCTTGCATCGGCCAATCTGGTTCGCCAGATTGGCCGATGTTGTTTCACTGCTGACCGTACTTCCGAAAGCGATCTGCACATGCCGAAGCCCATCGAAATGCCCATGTCCGCCTTCATGACCAAGGCGAAGGCGGATCCCAACTATACCAACTACAAGGTCCGGTTCGGCGACCAGCTGGCGTCCCTCAACCTGCAGGCGCTGTACGACCGCAATCTCCGCATGATGACCGCGCTCGGGGTGTGGAGCTCCTCGCAGGCCGCCGACTATGCGCGCGTCGCGGTCGGCAATGCGCTGCTCAAGGTGAAGACGGAGGACATGCGCACCTTCGACACCTTCCTGAGCGAGCAGATGCGCCAGGACACGATCAAGACCACCCAGCGCGAGACCTACATCAACGGGCTCAGGACCAAGGCCGCGGCGGGGGAGCTCTACACCAGGCTGACCGCCGCGACAGAACTGGAGAGCAGGTACTACACCGCCCCGCCGGTCAGGGCTCCTGCCATCGGCGCCCCTGCCATCCCGGCCAAGCCGGCCTGGATGATCAACACCAACAAGGCCCTCGCCTGGGCGGTCGGCAATCCCGCCGCCACCACCGACGTCAGGGAATCGTATCGCAAGGCTTTCGAGGCCTGCTCGCCCCGCGACAAGTTCCCCATCGACAGCATGTCGACGCTGAACGCGATCTGGCGCAAGCTCGTCACTGGCGCTCCGGCCTACCGCGCGGTGAACATCATGCAGCCGACCAAGTATCCGTCCTCGCTGGCCGGCGACTTCCTGGTCAAGAATGTGATCAAGGGATTCGCCACCACGGGCCATCCCGCCCAGGGCAGCACCCTGTGGTACGATTGGGCGCTGTACCACTTCGCCGCCATCATGACCTCGCAGGCGTTCACCGACGGCAACAAGCGCGTCAGCCGCCTGGCCTATGGACTGATCCTGGTGCATGGCGGCGTGGACTTCATCGCGCCCAACAACACCCTCGGGGCGCAACTCGGCGACATGTGAGCGCTGCGCGCCGCACTCACGGCGCGGCCAGCACCACCACCAGCCCCGGCACCGCGGAATCCCCCTCCGTGCGCAGCACGGCATCCGCAAGCGAGACGACGCGCCACCGCCCTGCTGCAGCGACCTCCCGCACATGCTCAGGGGCGTGCACGAATCGCCGGGTTCCGCCCAGACTCCAGCCCGATTCGCCCCGCTCGACGGTGAAGGCGAGCAGACCGCCGGCAACGAGCACCTGCGCTGCGACGGCGAGGAACGGCGTGAGGTCGCCGATGTACGGGCACACGTCCGCCGCCATCAGCAGATCGTAGGCCCGGGATCGCGCCTTAAGCAGGGTGAACAGATCGCCCGCCTCGAGTAGGTCGTAGATGCCTCGGGCCCGCGATCGCTCCACCATCGCGGATGACAGGTCGATGCCATCCAGGCGGACGGCGAGATGCCTGATGGCGGCTCCCATCAGCCCGGTGCCGCAGCCCAGGTCGAGGATGCGCTGCGGGCGCGGGCCCGGGCCGAGCGCGGACTCGATGGCAGCCAGCAGCAGCTGCGGCGCCTGGTAATGCAGCCGCTCGATCATCCGCTGCTCGTAGTCGTCGTAGCGGTCGAAGACCATGGCGACATAGGCTGCCGGCAGCTTCGCTGGCGCCGGTGCGCCGTCCTCCAGGCCGGCGAGGAAGCCGGCGGTCTCCGCACGGGACTCCTCCGGAAGCCCGAAGCGCGCCACCTCGGCCTCCAAAGCCCGTTTGCGCATGGCGGTCGCAGCCTCTCCCCTGCCCAGCAGGCGCAGGACCTGGGCATACGACCGCAACAGATCGGGCTGGGCCGGCTGGATCCGCACCAGTTCTGCGTACAGGACCTCGGCCGCCTGCCAGCAGCCCCGACTGGCCAGGATGTGGGCCGCCGGGGCTCCAGCAGGCAGGTTGGCCAGTGCCGGGTCAAGGTCTCGCAGAGCCCTGCGCCAATCGCGCCCATCGGCCAGTGGTCGGGGCGGTGGTATGCGGGGCAGAGCGGGCATGCGGAATATCTAGCAGAACGCGCGGAAACAGCAGCAGATTCAGCCTCGACACGAACGACATTCCTCTTGACCGGCCAACCAGCGATTCCTATGTGACAGGAAGCATCTCCACCTTCCAGCATAGCGAGGTTACCACGATGGGCGACATCATGCTCGTGGCGCAGTGGCTGAAGCTCACCGACGGTGGGCGCCTCTCCATCCGCAGCTCAGAACTCAAGCAGATCGATGCCGCCCTGGCGGTACACGAGAAGACCCCCTCGCCCGCGAATCTCGACTCGCTGCGCAGCGCCCTGATCGGCTGGATGGGGAAGGAGGGCTCCAAGTGGAAGACGAGCGTCCGCAACCGCTACGGCGCGGTGAACGACCTGTACCATCAGGTCATGGGCCTCCCGGGTCCGGGCAAGACCGGCGCGGACATGGTGGCGCTGTCGCACATCAAGGACGAGTCGCGCGCCATCGTCTCCGACCTGTTCCGGGGCAAGACGCTGGAATGGCGTCCTGGCCTGCTGGCCAAGCTGAACACCAAGACCAAGACCGAGAAGCTGATGCTCAACGTCAGCGTCGGATCGACGGCGAAGAACGTGCACACCCTGGTCAAGACGGTCCACGGCGGCGGCAGCGTGGCGAGCAGCGGAGGCTCGGCGGCTGACGTGGTCAAGAGCATCTGCAAGGCGCTGATCCCCGAAGACATCTTCGCCGAGGCGTGGAGCAAGCTGCTCGCCGAAGTGCCCAGCTTCGTCACCGAGTTCGCTGCATCCATCACCCCGTTCATCGGCGTCATCGCCTCCGGCGGTTCGGCCCTGTGGAGCGGCATCAAGCTGGCGCAGGGCCAGTACCGCATCCACTCCGCCCACGACCACCTGGAGAACAGCCTCAGCGCCGATGAGCCGAAGAAGGCGATCGAGGCGCTGATCCGCATCCTCGAACGCGAGCGCAACAACCTCGCGGCCAAGACCGCCATCGACGCGACCGCCTTCGGCGGCAAGCTGGCCAGCGTCCTCGCCGATGGCGGCACCGCGACCAATGCCGCCATCGGCCTGGCCGCCACCACCGCGAAGATCGCGGTCTTCATCCACGCCTTCATCCGCGACTTCCGCGAGCGCAAGGCGGCCAACCGGCTCATGGGTCCCGGCCTGCTCATCGATGGCGCCGAATTGTTCGACACCAGCCCGGTGGTCGGGGCCTACCTGATCTGCTGCGTCCCGACCAGCGTCATGGTCAACAGCATCTTCGACCGCTTCTACGAGCAGGGCTGGCGCGGCGAGGTCGAGTACGCCGTACGCAAGCACATCGAACCCCTGCGCGAACAGGCCCGCCGCGTGGTCAACGAGCACCGCTTCTGGATCCCGTCCCTGCAGAACTACCCGGGCATGGTCGAGAAGAACAAGAAGAAGCTCAAGGAGATGGCGAAGAAGAAGGGCAAGACGGGCATGGTCGGGCACGGACCGGAGATCGAACGCCTCGACGCCGAGGAATAGCCGCCATTCCGAACGCGCAGCGGGTCGAGTCGCCGTGCTCGCGGCCATGCTCCTGCCGGCTACCCAAGCAGTCCGTTCCAGCGCCCTCGCGGCAGTCATCCTCTTCGACAACCAGCAGTGATGGGCATTCAACGGTTTTGACACGCTCCGGCTTCATTCGCCGGCCGCGCTGCCACCATGGCGCGGTATGACCCTCCGCGCCCTGCTGCCGCTCGCCCTCGCCGCCATCGCCGCCGCCGGGGACGCGCCAGGCTGGGTCTGGGTCGAGGCCGAATCGGCCACCGACAAGCGCGAGCAGAAGAACGACTGGTACGAGCCGGTCGACCGGGCCACCTCGCTCTCCGGCGGGGAGTGGTGGCGATCGTTCGACGAGATCGGCACCGCCTCCGGCCACGCCGTGGTCCCGTTCACCGTCCCACGGGCGGGGAAATGGCGGCTGTGGATCCGCGCCAATCTGTCCGCCACCGGCGCGACCTGGCAGCTCGACGATGGTGCGGTGCAGGAACTGCCCCTGTCCACCTGGCAGGACGAGGACCGCAAGCACGAGAACGACATCGCCTGGAATCGCCGCGTCTTCGACCGCAGCATCGTCTCGCACGACGGCTCCAACCGCCACACCCTCGCCTGGCTGCGCTGCGACGAACTCGAGCTGACTGCCGGAGCCCACCGTCTGCGCCTGATGGTCAAGCCGGGCAAGGACGGCAAGGGCTTCGCCGCCGTCGACTGCTTCGTCCTGGCCGAGACCGCTTTCGACTTCCGCCCGCGCATGGCGGTGAAGCCCGGCGACAAGGTGCAGACGGTCAGCGAGATGGACCCCGCCAAGGCCTGGCCCTTCCCGGTCACCCGCGACGCCTTCGGCGATTCGCCGATCGATCTGCGACGGCTCAATGAGAAGACCGCTGGCGAACATGGTTTCATCGGCCGCAACCCGGCAGGCGCGTTCGTGCGCGGCGACGGCCAGCCGATCCGCTTCTGGGCCGGCTCGGAATACGCCTGGCGCATCCCCTTCGATGACGGCGTCGGCGCCATCACCGAGAGCGACCGCCGCGCCGTCGCGCACAAGGCGCGCTGGCTGGCCAAGCGCGGCATCAACATGGTGCGTTTCCACGGCCATTTGCCGCCGATGCGCAAGGGCAACGAAAGCCCGCCCAAGGACGGCATCAACGAGGTCGATCTGCACGGCGCCTGGTACATGGTGGCAGCCTTCAAGCTGGAAGGCATCTACTCGACCCTCAGCCCGTACTGGGGCAGCCACACCGACAACGAGAAGACCTGGAATCTCGGCTTCGACGGCGGCAACCTCAGCGGCCTGGTCTTCTTCTATGAGCCGGTGCAGCAGATGTACCGCGCCTGGCTGAAGCGGCTCTACACCGACACAAACCCCTACACCGGCATCCCGCTCAAGGACGATCCGGCCCTGGCCATCATCCAGCTGCAAAACGAGGATTCGCTGCTGTTCTACACCGTCGGCAGCATCACCGGCGAGCCGCTGCGCGTGATGACCAGGAAATTCGGCGACTTCGTGGCCAAGAAGCACGGATCGCTGGAGAAGGCCTTCGCCCGCTACACCCTGACATACGAGTCCGGCTGGGATCTGCGCGGCAAGGACGATCTGGCCGCCGGCACGGTCGCGGTGCTGCAGCCGTGGTTCATGACCCTGGATGCGCGCAACCGGGCCCACAAGTGGGAGGACGCGGGCACGCGCAACCGGCTCGACGACCAGCTCGAGTTCACCGCCCGCCTGATGTACGACTTCAACGCCGCCACCGCCACGTACCTGCGCGAAGAGCTCGGCTGCCGCCAGCTGATCAACGCCGGCAACTGGCGCACCGTCGATGCGGTGACCTGCGACGACGCCGAGCGCTGGAGCTACACCGCCAACGAGGTCATCGGCCGCAACGTCTACTTCAACGGCATCCACCGCGGCATCAACGAGGGCTGGCAGATCCTGCCGCAGCACGTCTACACCAACCGCTCGGCCCTGCACCACCCGCGCTCGTGGCCGACCAACGCCAAGCAGCCGGTCGGGCAGCCGTTCATCATCCCCGAGAGCCTGTGGGTCCCGCCCAACCTCTACCAGTCGGAGAGCGCCCTCCTGGTGGCGGCGCAGCTGTCGCTGACCGGCGTCGACACGTTCTACTGGTTCGCCTCCGGCGGCGAGGAATGGGCCGACGTCGACAACAAGTGGCCATTCAACGTCCCCATGCAACTGGGCATGTTCCCAGCCACCGCTCTGGCCTTCCGTGAGGGCTTCATCACCGAGGCCAAGGAACCGGCCCTGCACGAGGAACGCAGCCTGGAGGACATCTGGAGCCAACGCCTGCCGCTGATCGCCGAGAGCGAAGCCTACGATCCCAATCGCGACAGCGGGCCGATGCCGACCGAATCGACGGTCAAGACGACCCAGGATCCGCTCGCCTTCTGCGTCGGTCCGGTGACGGTCAAGCTGGGCGGCGAGGCGAAGAACAACCGCGCCCACCCGAAGCTGGCCGAGCTGATCGACCCGGCGAAGAAGCAGCTGACGAGCGTCACCGGCGAGATCGCCACCGACTTCGGCCTCGGCATCTACACCGTCAACGCGCCGCGCTGCCAGGCCGCCGCCGGATTCCTGGCCAAACGGCCGGAGATCGCGCTCAGCGACGTCACCATCCGCTGCACCAATGACTATGCGACCATCGTCGTGGTGCCGCTTGACGGCCAGCCGCTGGCCTCCTCCAAGCGGGTGCTGGTGCAGGTCGGAACCACCGCCCGGGCCTCCGGCTGGGTGGTCCGCCCGCGCGCCATCGACCATGACGGCACCGTGGTCGACGGCCTGCAGATCCTGCGCAAGGGCTCGGCGCCCTGGCTGATCGCCAACACCGCCGCCTCGGTCGCCATCCGCAATCCGGCGCTGGCCCGTGCTACCGTGCTCGACCACAACGGCATGCCGCGCGGAGCGGCGATGCCCCTGCGGCGCGACGGAGCGGCAGCGGTCTGCGAGCTGCCCGCCGATGCCCTCTACACCATCCTGAGTGCGGAGTGAACGCCATGCTGCGCCATCTGCTCGTCCTCTGCCTCATCCTCCACGCCGCCGCCGGCGAGGTCCCCGCCACGCCGCAGCAGGCCGCCATCCAGCAGGCCATGGAGGTCGCACGCAAGCTCGACCGCGAGCGCAAGCCGGAACCGGCCCTCGCCGCCGCCCTCGCCGCACTGCCGGCCTACGACGCCGCAGCGGCGGCCAAGGTGCAGTGGAGCTGGTCCGACCTCGACCACCTGCGCTGGGCCGGCGGCGTGGCCAGGCGCATCAAGCGGCCCGACGACGCCGCGCTGCTGGCCGAGAAATTGCTCGCTCTGGCCGGCGACGACAAGGGCTGGACCAGCGGGGCGCGCACCGACCTGGCGATGGCCCGCGCCCTGCAGGGCCGGACCGCGGAGGCGGATGCCATCTACGCCGAGCTGATCGCCGCAGGCAACGACGACGCCCAGCTCAACCGCGCCCTGCTCCTGCTGCGCGAGCTCGACCGCCGCGACGAGGGCATGCAGCTGTTCGAACAGGCCCTGGCCAACGAGAAGATCGCCGGCTGGCGCCGCTACAACGAGGCCTACGACGAGGCGCGACGGCAATGCAGCCTCGGCGACATCGCCGCCGCCGAACGCCTGTACAGCCTGATCCAGTCCATGCCGGCCAAGGCCGACGAGCAGGCCAAGCGCAGCCCCGCCGCATTGGTCGAACTCGGCGCCATCGCCGAGGGCCGCGGCGACGCGACCAGGGCCAAGCATCTCTACGCCAAGGCCCTGGCCAGCGAAGGAGCCGACGCCGGCACCCGGGTGCGGGCGCGCAACGCGCTCGAGGCGATCGCCTACTTCGAATAGCCTGTCATGTCAGGACGACCAGGTAAGCCGTCCTTGATCGACTCCTTTTCCTCACGATAGCGCGACATCGACGCTGACCGGTGTGTTCCACGCCTTCCCTGGCTGCGGGCCGCGGCCATGGTGACGGAGCGGAATCCACGCACCGTGACGAACTAGCCGCGGAGTCCACCCATGCGCCTGCAACTCGCCATCCTCCTCCTCTGGTCGCTCTGCCTGGCGGCGTGGTCAGGCGAGGCTGCCGCCCTGCGTGTCGCATGTGTCGGTGACAGCATCACCGCCGGCGCCCGCGTACCCGAGGCGGGCCGCTATCCCAAGCTGCTCGAGGGCCTGCTCGGCGAGGCCCTCGGTCGCAAAGTCGAGGCTCGGAATTTCGGCTCCAGCGGCGCGACCGCGCTGAAGAAGGGCGACGCCTCGTTCTGGAACCTCAGCACCTACAAGGGGGCCATCGCCTTCGCCCCCGAGGTGGTGGTGATCATGCTCGGCACCAACGACTCCAAGGCGCAGAATTGGAAGAACAAGGCCGACTTCGCCGGCGACCTCGCGGCGATGGTACGTGAATTCGCCAAGCTCGAAAGCAAGCCGGCTATCTGGCTGGTGCTGCCGCCGCCGGCCTACAAGCCGGCCTTCGGCATCCGCGGCGAGGTGATCAAAGACGAGATCATCCCGCTGATCCGCCAGGTCGCCGCCGCCGAGAAGGTCAATCTGATCGACGCATTCACCCCGTTGAGCGGACATGCCGAGATGTTCCCCGACGGCGTGCATCCCCTTGATGCCGGCACCGAACTGCTCGCCAAGACGATCTGCTCGGGGATCATCGAGAAGCCAAAGGGCAAGCCAGCCAAGCGCTGAGCGTTGAGGCGGCCTCCCCAGACCGATCAGCGGGCGAGCAGCGGGAGCGCCTCGGCCAGCGCGGCCTTGGTGTCCGGGTGCAGGGCCAGCGCCTTCTCCAGGGCCGCCACCGCCAGCGCGGTCGCTGGGCGCTCGCGGCGCAGGGCGGTGAGGCGGTCGCGCAGTTCCGGCTGGGCGGCGCCCAGCAGGTGCGCAGCGACGGCCGCGGCATGCAGGCTCAGACGCGCGACGGTCGGGGCATGCTCGCCCCCCTGCCGCTCGGCTGCCTCGCCGATCATGGCGCGCGCGGCATCGGCATCGCTGGCGGCCAGCAGGATAGCGCGCAGGGCGCAGATCTGCGCACCGGGAGCTTCGCGCAGGTCGCACCAGTCGCTGCGCCGGCCGAGGTAGCTGCCGCACAGCACCTCATCCTGACGGCGCACGGCGGCGCGCAGCAGGGCGGCATGGGCGTGGCGGCGGGCGTGCACACCGTGCACC
>JALHRW010000132.1 GCA_022841245.1 Planctomycetota bacterium | reverse complement strand
GCCGCACCGGCTCGGTGCGCGTGCCGACCGAAGGCCTGCGCGCCCAGGCCGCCAGCCGCGGCACGGTGACAGTCGACCTCGACACCTTGCCCGTGCTTGATGCGGTCGAGGTGCTGGTCTGCGGTGGCGGCACGGCTGGCGCGCCGGCCGGCATCAGCGCCTCGCGCGCTGGTGCACGTACCGCCGTGCTCGAACTCCTCACCGGTCTCGGCGGCGTCGGTACGCTCGGCCAGATCTGCCGCTACTACTACGGTAACTGCGTCGGCTTCACCCAGGAGATCGACTACGGCTGGCCCAAGGTCGGTGCCGGTTGCGACGATATCCTGCAGCATTGCCGCCGCACCGACAGCTGGAGCCCGGAGTGGCGCTGCCGCTGGTATCTCGCCGAGCTGGCCAAGGCCGGCGGCGTCGCCTGGTTCGCCTTCGCCACCGCCGGTGCGGTGGTCGATGGCAACCGCGTCGCCGGTGCGGTCGCTGCCGGTCCGTGGGGCGTTGGTACGTTCGGCGCCATCGCTTGCGTCGACTCCAGCGGTTCGTCCGACCTGGCCGCCGCCGCCGGAGCGAAGACCGAAACCATCGGCGCCGACCACGTCGCAGTGCAGGGCACCGGTCTCGGGCCCAAGGATCCGTTCAAGTTCTACCGCAACACCGACCACACCTTCATCGACGACAACGACCTGACCGACACCACCCGCGCCCTGGTCGCCTCGAAGGTGAAGTTCGGCGGCGCCTTCGACCTCGGTCAGCTGGTCGACTCGCGCGAACGCCGCCGCATCAAGGGCGACGCCTGCATCCAACCGGGCGACATCCTGCGCCAGCGCCGCTGGCGCGACACCGTGGTCCAGGCGACCTCGAATTTCGACACCCATGGCTTCACCGTGCATCCGGTGTTCCTGGCCAAGGCCATGCACCACCGCGCGCTGTGGGCCGACGTGCCGATGAGCGCGATGCTGCCCGAGGGCCTCGAGGGCGTGATGGTCACCGGTCTGGGCATCTCCAGCCACCGCGACTCGCTGCCGGTGATCCGCATGCAGCCGGATGTGCAGAACCAGGGCTACGCCACCGGCCGCGCCGCCGCCATGGCGCGTGCCACCGGCGGTCGCATCCGCGCCATCGACATGGCAGCGCTGCAGCGCCACCTCGTCGACGTCGGCGTGCTCGACGAGCGCGTGCTGCTCGACCGCGAGAGCGGCGGCCCCGACGAGCGCGAGGTCGCCTGGGCAGTCGCCCACGGCCTCGACCTGCACCTCGGTCTGAGCATCGTCTTCGAACGCCCCGATCTCGCCCGGCCGCTGCTGAAGCAGGCCCTGCAGGCCACCGACCCGGCACGGCGCGGTCGCGTCGCCATGGTCCTCGGGCTCACCGGCGATGCCGCCGCCGCCCCGGCCCTGGTCGAGGCGGTGCAGGCCGCTACCTGGGATGCCGGCTGGAACTACCGCGGCATGGGCCAGTTCGGCATGAGCGCCAGCGCGGTCGACGCCCTGGTCATCAGCCTGGGCAGCTGCGGCGGAGCCGAGGCCGTGCCGGCGATCGTGGCCAAGATCCAGCAGCTCGGCGATGAGCCGTACTTCAGCCACTGCCGGGCGGTGGCCGAGGCGCTGCGCCTGCTGCGCGCCCGCGCTGTCGATGTGCGGCCGGCCGCCGCCGCACTCGCCGCGGTGCTCGCCCAGTCGGGCATGGCTGGCCACGCCGAATCCGGCGTCGCCGATAGCCAGCGTGTGCAGACCGATGACGGCTGCGAGACGATCGCGCGCAACCGCAGCCTGCGCGAGATCGTGCTCGCTGCCGGCCTGCTGCGCTGCGGCGATCATGCCGGGACCGCGCTGCGCACGCTGCGCGCCTACGCCGAGGACGTGCGCGGCCACTACCGCCGGCACGCCCTCGCGGTGCTCGCCGAACAGCCCGCGAGCGCCCAGGCCAAGGGCTGAAACAACAGCAAGGCCCCCAAGGCAGCCGCACGGGAGTGCGGCGCTCCCGGGGGCTGGTTCAGGGAAGTATCGCGTCGAGCTGGCGCAGCCAGCCGCTGCTGTCGACGATGCGGTTCTCACGCTGCGCGGCGTCGATTGCCATGCCGGCGAGGCCGGCCTCCAGCGCCGCCTTGGCCGGGACCGGGAACGCCGTGCCATCGAGCCAGCAGGCCGCGAGATCGCGACCCATCGCCTGGTCTGCGCCGTAATGGCCTGCTCCCTCGCCGCCCTGGCGGAAGGTCTCCATCTCACCGTAGGATGGACGCAGGTTGATTTCGTTGCGGCCGAAATCGCCTTCGACCGCACCGTCGATGCCGATCGCCAGCCAGCGGCGCTGGGGCAGGCCGGCGTGGGTGTTGGTGTGGAAGGTCAGGCGCACGCCCTTCTCGGTCTCGCAGATCGCGACCTGGTTGTCGATGATGTCGCCGTCGTTGTCGAACGATGAATCGACGGCGTTCCAGCCCTTGCCCCAGGATTTCATGTCTTTTGCGTTGTCGCGCTCGGCGTTCTCCTTGGTGAACACCGCGCGGCTGCCGAAGCTGGCGGTGCGCACGATGCGCCCGGCGACGGCCTGCAGCAGGTCGAGATCATGACAGCACTTCTCGAGGATGTGCGAGCCCGACCAGGCGCGCTTGCGGCGCCAGTCGCGCATGATGAAGGCGCCATGGTGCGGGGCGAGATGCTCGTTGGCCTCCAGCGAGACCAGCTTGCCCAGGCGCGGCAGCAGGCTGTTGACCGTACGGAAGAACGGCGAGCTGCGCAGCACCAGACCGATCTGCACGCGATCAGCGCCGTGCTTGGCGATCAGGCTGGCGGCCGCCCAGGTGTCCTCGGGCGAGATGACCACCGGCTTCTCGCAGAACACCCGGCAGCCGGCGTCGAGCGCGTCGCCGAGGTGCTGCAGGTGGAGGTGGTTGGGCGAGCCGATGAGCACCGCGTCCGGCTTCAGCGTGCGCAGCATCTCGCGGTGGTCGGTGAAGGCGCGGCCGACATCGACGCCGGCGCGCTGCAGATTGGGCAGGCCGATGGGCGGGCCCGGATCGGCGTAGCCGACCAGGCTGATGCGGCCCGCGGCGGCCTTGCTGAGGTTGTTCCACACCCCGGTGATGCGTCCGCCGAGGCCGATGATCGCTGCGCGCATGTGCGTGCTCCTGTGGCGTCGATCATGGCTCGGCCGGGCTGGTCGCCATGGTCTGGCTGGGGTTGATGCATATTTTCATCCACTTGATATCGGACGAATTGCACGATCGGGCGGATGCGGCATGCTGGCGGCATGCTCGGTCCTCGCCAACGCCGCTGGTCCGCCCTGCTCGAGGGTCTGCCCGATCGCCTGACCACCGTCCACCGCTGGGCTGGCTGGCGCGATCCCGATGCGGCGGCGGTCGGCCATCTCCACCACGTGCCGACCCTGGTGGCCTGCCTGGAGGGGGTGGTGCGCATCGAGCGGCCCGACGAGCGCCTCGACCTCGCTCCGGGCGAACTGCTGGTCATCTCGCCGGGCGTGTGGCACCGCCATCACCGCCCACGCGGCCCCAGCGTGGCATGGATGCAAGGCTTCATGTCGGGCTTCAGCGACGTGCTGTGCTGGGACGCCGAAACGTCGTGGGCCGGCGCCCTGCCCAGCCAACCGAGCCTGCTGCTGGTCACCCGGTTGCTGGAGACCGCCTCCTGCGCGGCCGCCGTCGAGCTGCTGCGGCAGGTCCTGCGCGAGGACATCGTCGAGCGTCCCGGCACCGGCGGTCCGGCTGCAGGCCGCATGCTGCGCACCTTCTGGTCCGGCCTGCACCGCGGGGTGTCGGCTGGCGACCTGGTGCGCGCCTCCGGCCTCGGCCGCAGCCGCGCCTGGCAGGTCTTCGCCGAGACCTACGGCCTGCCGCCGCATCGCGCCTTGCTCGATGCGCGGCGATCGCTGGCCCAGGGACTGCTGGACGCCGGGCTGGCTCCGGGCGAGGCGGCGCGCAAGGCCGGGTTCCGCGATGCGGCCACCTTCGCCCGGGAGCGGCGGCGGGTGCTTGGACGCCCACGGTCGCAACGTCCGCGGTGAGCCGTCCGTATATCTACCGTATGCGTATAGCCATTGCCCTGCTCGCCGTCACCCTGCTGTCGGCCGAGACCATCACGGAAATGCATCCCGATGGCAGCAAGGCGCTCAGCGTCGCAGTCGACAAGGACGGCAAGCGCGATGGCGCGCTGACCGCCTGGTGGCCGGGTGGCAAGCTGCTCAAGGAGAAGTCCAAGTGGGACAAGGGCGAGCTGCATGGCATACGCACGCTCTATGACGAGAAGGGCAAGCCGGCGGTCGAGGAGACCTGGATCCGTGGCCGGTTGATCTATCCGCGTTCGCAGGCGCAGGTCGCCGCCGGGCTGGCCAAGGTCGAGGCCGAGGTCATGTCGCTGCTGGCGACATGGCCGAAGTCCGGCAATCCTGGCGCGCCGTCCCCTGCTGACGAAATCAAGGCGGTGGTCCGCCTGCGTCAGTACCGCTGGCTGTGCGGGCTGTCGCACGACGTGGTGATCAAGCCTGAATACACCGACGAATCGCAGGAGGGGGCCGAGATCCTCGCAGCCCTCGGCGAGCTGGACCATCACCCGAGCAAGCCGGCAGGCTGGAGCGACGCCGACTACACCAAGGCCAAGAGCGCCTGCGCTCACGGCAACCTCGCGATGGGCGCCGGCGACCTGGTCCGTGCAGTGGACATGTGGATGGACGACAGCGACCAGTCGAACATCGACGCCCTCGGCCACCGGCGCTGGCTGCTCAATCCGGTCATGCAGGCCTGCGGCTTCGGCATCAGCGGCACGTATTCCGTGGTCTGGGCTCACGACACGGCGCGCGCAGATCCGACGCCGCAGCAGTGGCAGTCATTTCCACCCGCCGGCTTCGTGCCGTTGAGCCACTTCTCCTACCGGCATGCCTGGCACATCTCGCTGAATCCGGCCGACTACACGGTTGATGCGAAGGCCATGACCTTCGCCATCTTCGCCCTCGATCCACAGCTGAAACGTCAGGGCACCGCCCTGCCGCTCGACCACGATGGCAGCAATACCGTCGGTTACGGCTCCTATGGCCATGCCCGCATCGTTCGGCCGAATGGCACGATTGCCGGCAAGGGCCAGCCGGGATACGCGGTCGCCAAAGGTCGCAGCTACGAGGCGGTGGTCGGCGGGTTGAGCCCGAAGGGCAAGGCGCCAGCCGAGATCAGCTGGGTGGTGACCTTCTACTGAAGGGACCGGCGCCGCTCAGCGCTTGGGCTGCTCGGCCATCCACCGCGCCACCGCCGGATCATCCGGCAGGGGGACGAAGAAGTTGCTCAGTCCGAGCATGCGCAGCACGGTCATGGCTCGGGGATGCGGATTGACAATGGCGACCGGACCGGCGCCGCGCGGGCTGGCCAGGCGCAGGAACTCCATCAGGCAGGCGATGGCGCCGCTGCCGAGATAGCTGCACTGGCTGAGATCGGCATAGGAGCGCAGGTCGGCATGGGCCTGCACCGCCCGTTGGATCGCGGTCATGGCGGCAGCGGGGACCGCGGCCGGGACCGGGCCCTGGAAGACCAGGCACAGTCCAGGGTTGCGCGTTTCCAGCCGGACCTCGTACGGCTGGCCCTGGTGAAGCCCGCTGTGGCGGGCGGCTTTGACCAGGTCGTCGTCGGCGCCCATGTGTTCAATAGTTAACCCGGTATTCATGCGCCCACAACCAGGATTGCACCCCGGCCGTCGAGCCTTCTTGCCACACCAGCACGGGGGCCTAGCCTCCCGCCGCCCACACAAGGGCAGGAGATCACCATGGCCTTCAAGGTCGCGATCGTGGGCGCCACCGGCGCCGTCGGCGTCGAGTTCATGCAAGTGCTCGAACGCCGCAACTTCCCCGTCTCGCAGCTGTCGCTGCTGGCCAGCAAGCGCTCGGCCGGCACCAAGCTGCAGTTCCACGGCAAGGACGTCACGGTCACCGAATTGGGCATGGATTCGTTCAAGGGCTACGACCTGGCGCTGTTCAGCGCCGGCTCGTCGGTGTCGAAGCAGTATCGCGACGCCTGCACCCAGGCCGGCTGCCTGATGGTCGACAACAGCAGCGCCTTCCGCATGGAGGACGGCGTGCCGCTGGTCGTGCCGGAGGTCAACCCGCAAGAGGCGGCCAAGGCGCTGCAGAAGAACGGCGGCAAGGGCGTCATCGCCAACCCCAACTGCGTCACCATCATCGCCCTGGTGGTGTTGGCCCCGCTGCATCGCGAGGCCGGGATCAAGCGCCTGGTCGCTGCGACCTATCAGGCCTCGTCCGGCGCCGGCCATGCTGCGATGGTCGAACTGCAGGAGGGCACCCGAGCCTTCCTCGACGGCAAACCCTTCACCCCCAAGGTGATACCGGTTCCTTACGCCTTCAACCTGTTCCCCCACAACAGCCCGTGGATGGACGACAAGGGCTATTGCGAAGAGGAACTGAAGCTGCTCAAGGAGGGGCACAAGATCCTCGGCGACACCAGCCCGCGCATCACCGCCACCTGCGTGCGCGTGCCGATCCTGCGTGCGCACTCGGAGGCTCTGAACGTCGAGTTCGTCAAGCCGCTGAGCGTCGCCCGCGCCTACGAGATCCTGCGTGCCAGCCCCGGCGTGCGCGTGGTCGAGGACCGGGCCAAGAACCGCTGGCCGATGCCGCTCGATGTGGCTGGCAAGGACGACGTCCAGGTCGGTCGCATCCGCGTCGACCAGTCGAACCCGAACACCCTCGATCTGTGGGTGGTCGGCGACCAGCTGTTGAAGGGCGCTGCGCTCAATGCGGTGCAGTGCGCCGAACTCGCATTGCTCGGTAAGGTTGCGCCCAACGCCAGCTGACCCCGCGGCATCCGCCGCCGAAGTGGCGACGGATGCCGTTTGGACCGCCCGGGACGGCCACTAGGCTGTCGCCACGATGCCAGAGAACCCGCCTCCTCCGCCGCCCAAGCCGCGCGGCGTCCTGATGATGACCCTGCTGCTGGTCGGCCTGCTCGTGCTGGTCCTGGTGGCAGTGCGCGAAGGCAGCGGCGGTTTCGGCAAGAACATCAGCTACTCCGAGTTCCTCGACAAGATCGCCAAGGGTGAAGTCGCGCGTTACAGCCTGGGTGCCGAGGCCATCTCGGTCACCGCTTCGAAGACCGGCGGCGAGACCAAGTACACTGTCAACTATCCTGGCGCCCGTCTGACCGACGAGATCAGCCAGCAGATCATCGCTGCCACCGACCGCTACAACGAGGGGGCCCGTCTGGCCAACGCCAACGGCGGGGCCAAGGTCGACATCGTCTACGACGGCGCGCCGCCCGCGGGCGTCCTGGCGCAGATGCTGCCCCTGCTGGTGCTGTTCGTTCTGGCAGGCCTATTGTTCTGGTTCTTCGTCGTCCGGCGCATGAGCCAGGGCGGCGGCGTGCTGAGCTTCGGCAAGAGCCGCGCCCAGCTCATCACCAAGGGCAAGACCGGGAAGACCTTCAAGGATGTCGCCGGCATCGACGAGGCCCGCGAAGAGGTCGAGGAGCTGGTCGCCTTCCTGAAGAATCCCAAGAAGTTCCAGAAGCTCGGTGGCCGCATCCCGCGCGGCGTACTGCTGGTCGGACCGCCCGGCACCGGCAAGACCCTGCTGGCCAAGGCGATCGCCGGCGAAGCCGACGTGCCGTTCTACTCGATCTCCGGCTCGGACTTCGTCGAGATGTTCGTCGGCGTCGGCGCCAGCCGCGTGCGCGACCTGTTCAACCAGGCCAAGGACAACTCGCCCTGCATCATCTTCATCGATGAGATCGATGCGGTCGGCCGGCGCCGCGGCACCGGTTTCTCGTCAGGCGGGCACGACGAGCGCGAGCAGACGCTCAACGCCATCCTGGTCGAGATGGACGGTTTCTCCTCGACCGACAAGGTCATCGTCATCTCGGCCACAAACCGCGTCGACGTGCTCGATCCGGCCCTGCTGCGTCCGGGCCGCTTCGACCGGCACATCCACGTCAGCCTGCCCGACATCGCCGGTCGCGAGCAGATCCTCGGCGTCCATGCCGGGAAGGTGAAGATCGGCTCCGATGTGGACCTGGCGCTGATCGCCCGCGGTACACCCGGCTTCAGCGGCGCCGACCTGGAAAGCATGATCAACGAGGCGGCACTCAACGCCGCCCGCCACGACCAGGAGTCGGTGGCGATGAAGGACTTGGAATATGCCCGCGACCGCGTCGCCTTCGGCAGTGAGAAGAAGACCGGCAGCCGGGCCATGCCCGAGCGCGAGCGCGTCATCACCGCCTACCACGAGGCCGGCCATACCATCCTCCAGGTGCTGGTCGAAGGCGCTGATGATCTGCACAAGGTGACCATCATTCCGCGTGGCCGGGCGCTGGGCGCGACCATGCACCTGCCCAACGAGGACCGTCATACCCACAGCCTGAAGAAGCTGCTTGGCGACATGGCGGTGCTGTTCGGCGGGCGCATCGCGGAGGAGATGTTCTGCGGCGACATCACTACAGGCGCCTCCAACGACATCGAGCGCGCCACCCAGCTGGCCCGCGGCATGGTCTACGAGTGGGGCATGTCGGACCGCATGGGTCCGGTGAAGTACACCGAGGCCCACGATGGCGCCATGGGCCACGAGGAGATCGTCTCGGTCAGCGCCACCACCAGGCGCGAACTGGACGAGGAGGTCCGCCGCATCATCGATCAGCAGTACGCCCACGCCAAGCAGCTGATCGTCGCCAACCGCGACAAGCTCGAGCGTGTGGCCAAGGCTCTGCTGGAGCACGAGACGCTCGACAGCGCGCAGGTGAAGCAGTTGATGGCTGGCGAGGAACTGCCGCCGCGTCGTGCGACGGTTCTCGTCCCGACCGTGCGCGAAACCCCGCCACCGGCGCCCGAGGTCAACCCCGATGATCTCGGGGGAATGAAGCCGCAACTCGCCTAGGGAAGCTTGCCTGCCGGCGGGACGCCGGCTCGAAGCATGGCAGTCAGCGCTGCTCCCATTGCTTGAGGTCAGCGATTTCGGCCAGTGTGCGGCCGCGATTGATCTCGGCGGCAAGGCGCTCCTCGCGCTCGGCGATATCAGCCGCGCGGTTGCCGATCTCGACCACGGTGGCGGCAGGGATCCGCACCAAACCGTCCTCATCACCGACCAGCCAGTCGCCAGGCAGGATCTGCTGCCCGCCGACCACGACCGGGAGGTCGAAGGCGCCGATACCGCGCGGCTCGCCGGCGTCGGGACAGCACTTCGTGCTCCACAGGGCGAGGCCGCTCTTGTGGATGTCGCTCAGGTCGCGGCAGGCGCCGTTGATGACCACGCCGCCGAGGCCGCGCTTGGCCGCGGTCAGGCTGGCGAGGCCGCCCCACAGTGCGGGGTAGGCGTCGGCGGCGTCGATCACCAGCACCTCGCCTGGCTGGCAGCGGTCGATCGCCTGCACCGGCTTGCTCCAGTCGCCGGGCGCACTCGTTACCGTACGCGCGGGGCCGCACAGGCGAATGGTCGGGTTGCGATTCTCCAGACCGCGCAGGGCGCCGCCACGATGCAAGGCGTCGGACAGGTTGGGGGTGGAGATGCGGGTCAGCACCTCGCGGATGCGATCGAGTCCAACTCGCGTACGCACATTGCCAGCGTTGGCGGCTCCGCTGCGCATCGCCAGCAGCACGGCTTCGGTGGCGGCGCGGGCGTCCGGAGCCTTGGTGATCGCGCCACCGACGATGCAGATGCGTGCTCCGGCGGCGACGGCGCGGGCGGCGGTGGCGGCGGTCAACCCGCCCGCGCAGGACACCGGGATCGACACCGCGGCGGCGACCTTGGCCAGGATATCGAATGGCTCGACGCCCTGCATCTGCTGGTCGATCGGTACATGCACGCTGACCAGATCGACGCCCAGGGCCTCGGCCTGCTTCGCTCGCGCCACCGGATCGGGGCAGGCGACGAGATCGCAGCCGATCGACACGCCGAGGTGCCGGCCGGTGCGCACGCATTCCTCCAACGTCGCGTCGGTGGTCTGGCCGAGGACCATGACCAGATCGGCGCCGGCTTTCTTGGCGTATTCGACCTCGGTCCGGCCCGCATCCATCACCTTCATGTCCGCTACGACCAGCGCGCCAGGGAAGAGCGCACGCAGTTGCCGTACCGATTCGAGCCCGACCGCCTTGATCAGCGGGGTGCCGGCCTCGACCAGCGTGACGCCGGCGGGCATGGCCTCGTGCGCAGCGCGCAGGGCCGGCTCGAGGTTGACGAAGTCGAGGGCGAGTTGGACGACGGGACCGTCGGGGAGGCGGAGCATGGGGGGATCATTGCGGGAACGGCGTTATTGCCACTGGGGGCCGCCGGAGCGGGCAGACATGATTATCATGCCCCGACCGGGGCGCTGCTCACACTGGCGCGATGAGCAGCGAGGCCGACCAGCGCCGCTGGAACCCCGACTTCTCGTACAGCGCGATGGCGGCTCGGTTATCCTCAAGGACCTCGAGACCGATGGCGAAATGGTTGAGTCGCGCTTCGCTGGCGAGGACGCCTTCGAGCAGTTGCCGGGCCTGGTGGCGGCCGCGTTCGGCTTTGCTCACCCCGATCAGCTTCAGCCAGCAGCGCCGCCCGCCGCCCTGCACGGCGGCTGCGCCGACCGCCTTGCCGTCGCGGCGCAGCAGGTAGTGGCGGTAGCCTTCATTCTCACGCTGCACCAGGTTGGCGCGGTGGTGGTCGCTGTCGGGGAAGCACTCGGCGAGGATGCGGGAGACGTCCTCGTGGTCGCCACGGGCGGCGGCGTGGACATCGCTGATCTCGGCTGAGCGGAAGGAGGCGAGGTCGCGCTCGTAGCAGTGCAGATCCTTCCACGGCGCGAAGCCTTCGGCCATCATCCACGCGCGCAGGGTGCGGTTGCGTACGTCGACCTGGGCGCGCATCGAGGCGAAGCCGCCTTCGCGCAAGGCACGGCGCAGTTCCTGCATCAGCACCGGCATGACCTTGGGCTGCTCGCGCAGATCGGGCATGGCCGGCCCCCACAGGGTCACCTGGTCTTCGCTGTACGGGCAGATCGCCAGCGCGCCGGCGAGCCGTCGCCCGCTCATCGCCAGGAGGATGCCGAGCGTCGCCCTGAGGTCGGCGGCAGCCGGTTCGAGGCCCATGCGTGCAGGGATGCCGCAGACGATATGCCCGTTGCCCTGCGAGCTGGTGGCGAACAGCGCGAGCACGTTGGGAGCAAGATCGGGCCGCTGGTCGAGATCCGCCAGCGTGTAGTCGGCCATGACGGCAGGATGCGGCGGCGGCAGGCGGTCTCAAGAGCCTCGGAGATGGGTCTGCCGACGATCTGGACCTCGTCGGTCCCAGGGGCGCGGGGTCGCAGGGGCGCAGCCCCCGGTAGACGTTCGCCGAGCGAGCGCAGGCGTAAGCCAAGCGAGCCTGGAACGAACATCATCGCTTGGCGAATCGCCAGCGTCAGCGCAGCGTGTCGAGCGAGGGATCCGGGGGAGAAGTCCCCCGGCGGGGGTTCGGGGGCAGCGCCCCCGGGCTACAGCCACTCCCGGTAGTCGATCTCGCTGAAGATCGGGTCGCGCCAGCGGATCTCATGCACCGATTTGGGGTCGAGGCGACCCTCGACGATCTGCTCGTAGAGACCGGTGAAGCGGTTGATGTGGTCCTTGGTCCGCCGCACCGCATAGGGCACGGTGGTGCCGGTGGTCATGATGAAGGCCCAGTCCGACGATTGCGCCAGCAGCAGCTCGCGCGCCATCTGGTCGAGCGCATTGCGCAGGTCGCCGGTGGCCTCGGGGAAGCGTCGCGCCAGCTCGACCATGCGTTCTTCAGCGACGTGCAGGTGGCGGTAGATCCAGTCGTTGGTCGGGTTGATCCACACGCCGCTGTAGCCGGCGTCGCCCCAGCTGCTCGCCGAGGGCTGCACCACCTGGTGGACCGGGAACTCGTTGAGGTACTCGGTGCCGGTCACCGGCATCAGGCGGTAGCCGTGGTTGTGGCAGTTCCTGAAGATGCTTTCGAGGAACTGCGGGCCTTCGTACCACCAATGGCCGAAGAGTTCGCAGTCGTAGGGGCTGACCAGCAGCGGCGGCTTTTCGATGATCGAGCCGAGCCACTTGGCCTGCTCGATGCGGTGGTAGTGGAAGTGGCCGGCGTGGTCCATGGCGCGGGCGTAGGCCGGGGCCGGCTCGTACGGCGCCTTCTCGTGCAGCTGCACCTTGCCGGTGATGCGGTGGTACTTGAGGCCGAGGTTCCGGCGCACGCCGTCGGGATGGAGGTAGCCCTTGATCCAGTTGTAGTCGCCGTCGTAGCCGAGGTCGCGGTAGAACTCGCGGTACAGCGGATCGCCGGGGTAGCCGCTCTCGCTGCTCCATACCGAGCGCGAGCTGTCGGGATCGCGGGCGAAGGCGGCGACGCCGCAGGGGGTGTAGGCCGGAGCGTAGACGCCGTAGCGCGGGCGCGGCTCGCCGAAATACAGCCCGTGCGTATCGACGAAGAAGTAGCGGATGCCGGCGTCCTTGAGCAGCTCCTCGACGCCGGGCGTGTAGCCGCACTCGGCCAGCCAGATGCCGCGCGGCTGCTCGCCGAAGTGCTTCTGGTAGTTGGCGCAGGCGACCCGCACCTGGGCGCGGCGCGCCTCGTGGGTGTACATCAGCGGCAGGAAGCCGTGCGTCGCGGTGCAGGTGATCGGCTCGACCACGCCCATGTCGCGCAGCAGGCGGACGTAGCCGAGCAGGTTGCCGCCGAAACGCTCCATCACGGTCAGGCAGTAGCGCAGGTGGTCGCGGTACATGAACGCGGCGGCGGCGAAGGGGGTGTGCTCCTTGGCCCCGCATTCCAGTTCGGCGAGTTCGAGCAGGCGGCCGACGCGGGCGCGGTAGCGCTCCTGCAGCATCGGGTCGGCGAGCATCTCGCACAGCGGCGGCGTCCAGGTCATGGTCACGCGGGCGCGCACGCCCTCGTGGGCGAGGCGCTCCAGGCGCGAGAGGATCGGGATGTAGCTCTCGGTGATCGCCTCGACCAGCCAGTTCTCTTCGATGAAGAACGGATCTTCAGCGTGGCGCACCCAGGGCAGGTGGGCGTGCAGCACGAGCATGAAATGGCCGTCAGGCATGCGTCAGTCCGGTAGTCCGGAAATCCGGAGAGCCGGAAATCCGTTGAGCAGGTGGAACAGTTGGGCGGAGCGGGAACGGATCAGGCGCGCGCCGGCTTCGGCTTGCGCTGGGCGGCCGGCTTGGGCGCGCCGATGAAGGCGAGCGGGTCGCTGGCCGGCGCCGGGGCGGCGGCGTT
>JALHRW010000131.1 GCA_022841245.1 Planctomycetota bacterium | reverse complement strand
ATCACCGGGTCGCTGACCTTCATCATCGTCGCCTTGAGGTGCAGCGAGCACAGCACACCCGCGGCCTTGGCGTCGGCGATGGCCTCGGCGTAGAAGGCGCGCAGCTGGCGGGCGCTCATCACCGCGGCGTCGACGATCTCGCCCTGCTTGATCTTGAGCCCCTGCTTCAGCACCGTGACCTGGCCGTCGGCGCTGGCGAGCTCGATGCGCAGTTCGGTGGCGGCGGCGAAGGTGGCGCTCTTCTCAGAGCCGTAGAAGTCGCCAGCACGCATGTGCGCGACATGGGTCTTCGAGTCCTTCGACCAGGCGCCGACCTTGTGCGGATGGCGGCGGGCACTGGCCTTGACCGAGGCGGCGCAGCGGCGGTCGGAGTTGCCCTCGCGCAGCACCGGGTTGACCGCGCTGCCCAGGACCTTGGCGTAGCGCGCCTTGTCCTCGGCGGAGGCGGTGTCGAAGTCGGGCACCTGGTGGCCACGTGCCTGCAGCTCGGCGATGGCAGCCTTCAGCTGCGGGTTGGAGGCGCTGATGTTGGGCAGCTTGATGATGTTGGCCTCGGGGCGCTTGCACAGCTCGCCCAGTTCGCTGAGGACGTCAGGACCCTTGCCGAAGGCGGCAAGGATGCGGCCGGCCACCGAGATGTCCTTTTCGACCACGTTGATGCCGGCGGTACGGGCGAAAGCCTGCACGATCGGCAGCAGGGAACGGGTGGCGAGGGCAGGTGCCTCGTCGGTACGGGTCCAGACGATCGTCGGGCTGGGGGATGCGCTCATGGGCGGGGATCATGGATCGGGACCACCCCTGGCAAGATCGTCTGCCGCATCATTCGCCGGGGGATGGGCTGCGTCGCCAGCGTTGGCGTCTGCACCTGCGTGCGGATCCGTAAGCGCGAGGCCCAGTCGCGGGCGGCACGGGCGGAGGCTGGTCGTCGTCGCCGCACTCAAGGGGCTGCGCTTCATCGTCACGGAGGCCCAGGACCTGACGCAGATCATCGGCCGGCACCCCGGAATCCTGATCTGCTAAGGGGTTGCGCGACGTAGATGCTCGTCGGCGGGGAACTTGACCCCCGCCTGTCTGGTCCCATCACGTGCGCTGCCCCAACCACGCAACCAACCAAACCCGGAGTTCACCATGTCCCTCATTCAGAAGCAGGCCCCCGACTTCAAGGCCCAGGCCGTTCTCGAAAGCGGCGAGATCAAAGAGATCAAGCTGTCCGAGTACAAGGGCAAGTGGGTCGTCCTGTTCTTCTACCCGCTCGACTTCACCTTCGTCTGCCCGACCGAGATCGTCGCCTTCAGCGACAAGATCGCCGAATTCAAGGCGATCGGCGCCGAGGTGCTCGGCGTGTCGGTCGACAGCCAGTTCACCCACCTCGCCTGGCGCAACGTGGCGCGCAAGGACGGCGGCCTCGGCGATCTGAAGTACCCGCTGGTGGCCGACCTGAACAAGTCGATCGCGCGCGACTACGGCGTGCTGATCGAAGAGGCCGGCATCGCCCTGCGCGGCACCTTCATCATCGACCCCAAGGGCGTGGTCCGCGCCGCCCACATCCACGACCTGCCGGTCGGCCGCAACATCGATGAGGCCGTGCGCGTCATCAAGGCCTTCCAGTTCGTCGAGAAGCACGGCGAGGTCTGCCCGGCCGGCTGGAGCGAAGGCAAGCCGACGATGAAGGCCGACCCCAAGGGCTCGAAGGCCTACTTCGGCAGCGTTAATAAGTAAGGGCTTTTTGCCGGGGGAGGGGCTCGGCTCCTCCGCGACGGGGCGTAAGACGCCAGTATCCCGTCGCTCCGGCGTTCGCCCCTCCCCCGAAGACCCCCACCCGGGGCTTTCTTCGCGATCAGCTGAACCCGCGCAACCCCCGGCCACGCCGGGGGTTGCTGCGTTCAGGTGGATCACTCACGGCCTCCAGCCGTCGGCCGGCCGGCGGTGCCCCACCGGAACCGTCGGGGAGATTGCGGCAGACATCTCCAGGAGCCGCCCATGTCGAACCAGGATCAGGAAAAGAACATCGCCCAGGGCCTGTCCCAGCTGGGCGAGACCACGACGGCGGCGGAACTGCTGCGGCAGAAGGGCCAGACCAAGAAGCTGCGCGTGATCAGCGAGAAGCAGCTGATGGACTGGATCCTCAAGCTGATGCAGCAGCACATGGCCGGCAAGGCCGACGCGTTCTCGGACCTCGAGAAGGCTGAGCTGCTGAAGAAGACCCAGGACGAGCTGAACCGCCGCATCAAGCGCGAGCAGGAGGCCCAGTCCGAACGCGACCGCCTCAAGCACGAGCTCGAGCAGGCGATGTCCGCGGTCGCCGCCGGCAGCTCGGCCCAGAGCCAGGCCGACATCGAGATGGCCCTCGGAGCGCTCAAGGAGAAGCTCGAACAGGCCGAGCAGATCAACCTCGACCTGCAGCAGGACAACTACGACCTGCAGGATCAGCTGAACGAGAAGATGGCGCTGCTCTCGACGACCATCGCCGAGAAGGACAAGCTGCGCGACACCGTGCGCAGCCAGATGATGCGCATGACCTCGCTGTGCGAAGGCGTGCTCGGCATCGACAACGACTACTACGGCTCGCGCCACCAGGACGAGAATCCGGTCTCCGAGGAAGCGACGCAAGACGAGCAGTTCTACCACGACTTCGACGTCGGCGCCAAGGTCATCACCACGCTGCAGGCCGACCTCGAACGCCTGCGCGGCATCGTCAAGCGCGAGGAGCAGCAGGCGGCGGCCGCCGACGAGCAGCCCAAGGCGCTGCTCGAAGCCGACCTCATGCTGCTTGAGCAGCTCAAGCAGGGCAGCCTGCACGCTGTCGACGTCGCCGCCCCGGTCGCCGGACTGCTCGAGGCGATGGAGGGGGCCAGGCTCGAGGCCGAGGCCTTCGAGACCCAGGTCGCCGAGGCCACCGGCGCCGGCCACAGCCAGGTCTTCACCGAGCTGCCTGAAGAAGGCGGCGATCCCGCCGAGGTCCTCGCCGGCGCCACCGCCGTCACCCGCGAACTCGCCGCCAGCCTGGCCAGGAACCGCAACCGCATCGCCGCGCTCAAGGCCATCGCCGACGAGAGCGATGCGGCTCGCAACAACACCGAGCAGGAGCTGGAGGCGATGCGCGCCGGGCTCGAGCGCGTCTGCACCACCCTGCGCCAGCGCGCCGAAGCCGAGCGTCTCACCGTGCCGACGGCCCTCGCCGACCGCGAGGCCCCGCCCGAGGAGCGCGCCGCCGCCGCCGCCGAGGTGGTCGACCACCTGCAGGCCGCCAGCCCGGTGGACGCCGCCGCGATCGAACAGCTCGCCCTGACCGACCGCCTGGTCAAGCCGGGTGCCCCGTCGCCCGAGGTGCAGACCACCGACAAGCACCTGGTCGCCGAACGTCTGCGCAAGGCCGGTGCCGAGCTCGAGCGCTACACCCTCGACCTGCAGCGCCAGCTGGACGAGGCGATCGCCCGCGAGCGCGCCCTGTCCGAGCAGATCCGCGATCTCGCCCACCGTGGTGGCGACGAGGTCGCGCCGGTGGTCGCCGAGCTCGAACGCTCGCTCGAAGTCAAGGCCGACCCGCAGCTGCTTGCCATGGTCACCGCCCGCGCCCTCGACGAGGTCGCCGGCAAGGGCGGCAAGTCGGCCGGCGTCAGCGCCGCATTCGACGAGGACCGCGCCATCGCGATCGAGATCCTCAAGGCCAGCCATGGCGACGACAGCCTGGCCGAACAGGTCGCCGACCTCGCGGTTGCCGCCGAGGACCACGACGCCAAGACCCAGCCGCAGCTTAGCGCCCAGGTGCGCGAAGCGGTCGCTGCGCTCGGCGCACGCAAGAACGAGCTCCAGGCCCGCGTGCTGGAACTCAGCCAGCAGATCGAGCAGATCCGCGCTGATCAGGGCCGCGGCTCCGGCGAGGCGCAGCGTCTCCTCGGCGACCTCGAGAAGGCCAAGGCCGACCTGCAGAAGGCGCAGAACGAGACCCTGCGCCTGCGCAGCGGCCGCGACGCCGCCAATGGCGCGATCGACGCCATCGCCGCCGAGCTCAAGCATCGCGTGCCCGACGCCCACCCCGACCTGATGGACCGCGCGAGCGAGCCGCAGGCCCGCGCTGCTGCCGCAAGCGCCGCATTGGCCAAGCTGTCCGAGCATCGCGCCGCCGAGAGCGCCGCGATCGACGCGGTCGCCGTCATCGACCGCGCCCTGGCCCGTACCGGCGCCCCGGCCGGCCTGACCACCGACCTGACCCCCGGCGACGAGGTGCAGATCGCCGCGCGTCTGCGCGAGGCCTCGGCCGCGCTCGAAAGCCGCATCGCCAGCGTCGGTGCCGAACTGGATGCGGCGCGTTCGCGCGAGCGCGAACTCGCCCGCCAGGTCCGCGACCTGTCGGCGGCCCAGGCCGTCGCCTCGCCGGCCTCGGCGCCCAAGGAGGATCTCGCCCGCCTCGACAAGGCGATGTCCGACAACGCCGGTTCAGTCGAACTGGCCGAAGCCACCCGCCGGCTGATCGCCGGTCTGAAGTCCAAGGCCGGCAAGGCCGAGGCCGAGGCCCGCGCCGCCACCGCTCGTGCCATCGGCGGTGAACTGCTGATCGCCGCCCAGGGCGACCAGGAGTTGGCCGAACAGACCGCCGACCTCGCCATGACCCTCGACAACCCCGAGGCTGAAGCGACCGAGGTCGAGTCCCAGACCCGTGCCGCTGTCGCCCGTCTGGCGGCGCGCAAGCGTGCGTTGGAGACCGAGCGTGCCCGCCTCGCCGGCGAGCTGGCCAAGCACGACCAGCGCAAGTCGGAACGCGCGCTGGAGACCGGTCGCCACGCCAACGAGCTGGGCAAGTTCAAGGCCCAGAACGTGGCCCTGCGCACCGCCATCGACCAGCTGACCAGCGAACTGGCGCAGCGCTCGGCCGCGCTCGGCCGCGATGTGCCGGCTGCGCTCACCGATCCCGCCGCCGAACCTGAGCTGAAGGCCAGCGCCGCGCTCGCCGCGGTCTCCGGACTCGCCGACCACCGCCAGATGGAGGACGCCGCCGTCGACCATCTGCAGATGACCGAGCGCCTGCTCGCCTCGACTGATGGCCCCAAGTCCGGGTTGTCGGAAAGCCTGAGGCCGGGCGACGAGCAGGCCATCGCCGATCGTCTGCGCCGCGCCGACAGCATCCTCGACCGCCATGTCCGCGACCTGCACCAGCGGGTCGATGCGGCGCGCAGCCGCGAGCGCGACTTGGCCAAGCAGGTGCGTGAACTCGCCGTCGCCCAGTCGACCGGCGACTCGCCCGCTGTACCGCGCGAGGACCTCGCCCGGCTCGAGCGCGCAGTCGCCGATCCGGCCAGCGCCGAACTCGGCGACGCGACGCGCAAGGTCGTCACTGCGCTGAAGGCCAACGCCGGCAAGGCCGAGAACGAGGCGCGCATCGCCGTCGCCCGCGCCCTCGCCGCCGAGCTGCTCAAGGCTGGCGAAGGCGACGTCGCCCTGGCCGAGACCTCGGCCGCGCTCGCCGTGGCCCTCGACGGCAACGTCGGCGCCACCGAGCTGGAGAACGACCTGCGCGACGCGGTGCTCAAGCTGGCGGCGCGCAAGCGTGCGGTCGACGGCGAACGCACCCGGCTGATCGCCGACCTCGAGTCGGTGCGCGCCGAGCGCATTGCAGCCCTGGCCCGTGCCGAGGACGCCGAGAAGGTCGGACGCGAGGAGATCGAGCGTCTCAGCGGCGAACTTGCCGCCATGCGCGAGGATCTCGAAGTCGCTCAGGCCGACGCCAGCGAGTTCCGCGCCCGCAACGAGGCGACCGGAACCCAGTTCAGCGGCGAGGTCATCACCTTGCGCCAGGAGCTGGCCGGCCTGCGCGCCCGCCACCAGGAGCAGTCCTCGACCCTCACCAGCCTGCGCCAGCAGGTCGAGGCGAGCGAGGCCCGGCTCAAGCGCCAGCGCGAAGAGCTGACCAAGGGTCTCGAGGAGCGCGACAACCTGATCGCCGAGAAGGACCGCAGCATCGACCAGCTGTCGACCCAGCGCATCGACGCCAAGGCCTTGCAGGCCAAGGTCCAGGCCCTGTCGGTCGAGCTCGACGCCGCCACCACCCGGATCCGCGATCTCGAGTCGCGCACCGGCGATCAGGCCGGCGCCGCCGTGCGCACCGGCGACCTCGCCGAGCTGCACAAGCGCACCATGGGCGAGCGCGACCAGCTGCGCGAGCAGAAGCGCCACCTCGAAGGCGAACTGGCCGACGCCCGCGGCAGCGCCGAGGAGCTGCGCACCGAACTGGCCGAACTGCGCAAGGAGCACCAGTCGGAAGTCGAGAGCCACGCCCGCGAGGTCGCCGAAGAGCGTCAGCGCACCGCCGGCCTCAAGGACCTGCTGATCAAGCTGCAGCAGGAAGTCGCCGGCATCAAGGCGCGCAGCCGCAAGCCGGGCGAAGCTAAGTGAGCGACGAGCAGGAGCTGCGCAGGCGCGTCCTGCAGGCCAACCTGGACCTCGTCCGCCTCGGCCTGGTCATCTTCACCTGGGGCAACGCCTCGGCGATCGACCGCGAGCGCGGGGTGATGTGGATCAAGCCGAGCGGCGTCGACTACGCGCGCATGACGCCTGAGGACATGGTCCCGGTCAAGCTCGAGGACGGCAGCGTGCTGTCAGGCAAGCTGCGGCCCTCCAGCGACACCGCCACCCACCTGGCGCTCTATCGCGCCTGGCCTCGGATCGGCGGCATCGTCCACACGCACAGCGAATACGCGACCTCGATCGCCCAGGCCGGCGTGCCGATCCCGGCCCAGGGCAGCACGCATGCCGACTACTTCCACGGCGACGTGCCGGTGACCCGCAGCCTGACGCAGGCCGAGGTCGAGGGTGAATACGAGGCCAATACCGGCAGCGTGATCCTCGAGCGCTTCGTCCAGGGCCAGCTCGATCCCGCTGCCGTCCCCGGCGTGCTGGTCGACCAGCACGGACCCTTCAGCTGGGGCGTCACCGTCGAGCAGGCGGTCATGCATGCCGGCACGATGGAGCATCTCGCCAAGATGTTCGTCCACGCCGCCGCCGTCACGCAGCGCCCGCGTCGCGTGCCGCGTTTCCTGCTCGATAAGCACTATACCCGCAAGCACGGCCCCAAAGCCTACTACGGTCAGTCTCCCGGGGGGCCAGCCCCCCGAGCCCCCCGCCAGGATCCTTGATCCTGGACCAGCTCGACACGCTGCTCTGACGCTGGCGATTCGCCAAACGGCGCGGTTCGCTCCAGGCTCGCTGGTCACTCGCCGCAGAGCCAACTGGCGAGGTCATCTCAGCGGCGGCTCGTTTCGGCGCTCGCTCGGCGGACGGTTTCCAGTGAGCCGACTCAACCGGCGAATTCCCCGTTGGCGACCCGTTTGACGATCAGCGCGGCCTTCGCAGCAGCTGCAGGACGGACGATCAGCGCCAGGCCCGACGGTCCCGGCTTGCAGCGCAGCAATTGCATCCGGCCGGCCGACCAATCGAGGAAATAACAGCCATCGGCCGCCGGGACGAAGCCCTTGGCGCGCAGCAGGTCGGAGCCCAGCTCAGCGAGCGCCGCGGCTAGACGTGACGCGTCGGTGCCAGGCGGGCAGGGCAGCGACAATGGCGTGAAAGCCGGATCGACGCACGGCGCCACGGCGCCATCAACCCAGGCCGGATCGGCCAGCGCCAGCGGATCGAGGTCGATGTCGCCGTGGCTGGCGCGCACCAGCCGTGCGCGTGGCGCGATCGAACGCACCAGCGTCTCGGTCGCGGTCAACCGTGCCTCGTCGTGCAGGTCGCACTTGCTGACCACCACCACGTCAGCTGCAGCGACCTGGCGCTCGGCCGCCGGCAGGGTGTCGAGGACCTGGGCGAGCGTGCCGGGATCGACCAGCGTGATCGTACCAGTGAAGCGGTAATAGTTCGACAGTCCCGACTCGTCGAGCATCGACTGCACGGCCGAGGGATCGGCCATGCCGCTCGCCTCGACCACGACCCCGTCCATGCCGGCGATGCGGCCGCTCAACGCGCCGAGTTCGCGGATGAAGTCCGTGACCTTGCAGCGGCAGAAGATCGAACCACCGCTGATGCCGACCACCTCGTCGGAGGCCTGCGCCAGCAGCGGCGTGTCGACGTCGGTCTCGGAGAATTCGTTGACCACGAAGGCGACCCGGCGCGGCGCGATGCGCCGCGCATATCGCGTCAAGAACGTCGTCTTGCCCGCGCCGAGGAAACCCGCGACCAGGGCGAGGGGGATGGTCATGGCGGCATCATTGACGTGTGATTGCGTTGTAGCGCAAATGCCGGTTACAGCCCCTTCTTCAGCATCGCCTCCTTGACCGCCGCGGCGATCGTCGCGCCATCGGGGATGATCGAGACGAAGCTGATCCTGCCATCGATGCAGATGGTCGGGATGTTGGCTACCTTGAGCGCGCACATCATGCCGATGCCGGCGTGGCTCTTCACCTTGTGCTCGATCACCTTGACCTTTGTGCCGAACTGGGCCACTGCGGCATTGGCGGCGTTCATCATGTACTGGCACGGCGCGCAGCCGGCCGAGTCGAGCGTCACCACATCGACGGTCACCACATCCTGCTGCATCGCGTAGTCGGGCAGGGTCGGGATGGTGACCTCCAGCGTGCCCTTGACAGTGGTGCGGGCGATGTCGCGCTGGTACGGGTCGAGCATCGGCGCCACCGCCTCGAGGTTGGCGACCGGCGTGTCGTAGGGCAGGTCGCAGCCCGGGGCGAGGATGAAGCCCTTGGCGTCGCCAGCCTCGTCGAGGCAGCGGATCGCGTCGAGCTTCACGTCGCCCGGCTTGCCCAGCAGCATGACCACGGTGAGCTTCATGTTGCCGCCGAAGCTCTTGCCCTTGGCCACCGCCAGGTCGCGCAGCTTGGGCAGGGCGATGTTCTCGTCGATCGACAGGTTGTCGCAGCTGGTGTCGCACATGTTGGGCAGGTTGCGCGTCGCGTCGCCGCAGACGAACAGGCTGCTCTTGCCGCCCTTGGCGCGGATAGCATCGAACAGGCGGTTGAGGTAGGGGGTGATGAAAGCCTTGAAATGCTTCGGGCTGACCTGCGAGGTCATCGGGTCGACCACAGCGACGATGTCGGCTCCGGCCTTCAGGTAGGCCTCGGCGCAGCTGATCGCGACATCCGTGCAGAATTCGAGGATGCCCTCGACGCGCTCGGCGTCATCGAACATCTGCACGAATATCTCGCTGCCGATGAGGTGGCTGGCCAGGGTGAAGGGTCCGCAGATCAGACCGTAGATCGCGGTGTCGGGCAGGGCCTTGCGCACCGCGGCGGTAGCCTGCAGCGCTTGCGGCATGCGGCCCTTGTCGACGCCGAAGGCGGGCAGGGTCTCGAGACCGGCACTGGTCAGCGGATGGCTGACCACCGAAGGCGGCACATCCTTGGCCCAGTGCAGCTTGCAGCCGAGGATCTCGGCCTCGATCTGCAGGTCGAAGATCACCGGCAGGCCGTCGGCCTGGTACTTCTGCTGCGCCATGACCAGCGCTTCGACCACCTTGGCTGGACTCTTGAGATACTCCTCAGCTGACAGTCCGAGCATCTTGCCGCCATGGCAGCCGACGAACGGCACCCACGGGGTGCGCGGCACGGGCTTGCAGGACATGGCATCGAGGACGAGCTGGCGGCCAGTGGGCATGGGCGGTTCCTTGCCCGTATCCTCGGAGCATCTCCGACCTGGGCTGGCGTTTGGCGTCAACCTCTGGTAATCGACGTCGGCAGTCTAACTAACGGGCTGGCTTACCAGTTGTCCTGCTGGACTTCGAAGTGCTCCTGCGGGTGGGCGCAGGCCGGGCAGGCCTTGGGCGCCTCGTCGCCTTCGTGGGTGTAGCCGCAGTTGCGGCAGGCCCAGGTGGTCTGCTCGCCCTTCTTGAACACCGTGCCGTCCTGCACGTTCTTGAGCAGGGCGCGGTAGCGCTCCTCGTGGTGCTTTTCGGCGATGCAGATGCGGTCGAACACCGCGGCGACACCGGGGAAGCCCTCGTCGCGCGCGACCTTGGCGAAGGCCGGATAGAGCTCGCTCCACTCCTCATGCTCGCCGCCAGCGGCATGGGCGAGGTTCTCGGCCGTGGTGCCGATCTTGCCGGCCGGGAAGGTCACGGTGATCTCGACATCGCCGCCCTCGAGGAACTTGAAGAAGCGCTTGGCGTGCTCCTTCTCCTGGTTGGCGGTCTCCTCGAAGATGGCAGCGATCTGGACGAAGCCTTCCTTCTTCGCCTGGCCGGCGAAGTAGGTGTAGCGGTTGCGTGCCTGCGATTCGCCGGCGAAGGCCTTGAGCAGGTTCTTCTCGGTCTGGGTGCCCTTGATCGATGCCATGGGATGATGCTCCGTTGGCCGACAACCCTAGGAATCCCACGCCTGCTGCAAGCTGGCCGGATCAGGCGGCCGTGCGGGCGGTCATCCCGTCGGCCCGCCACACCTGGCCGCCGATGACGGTGGCGACGGCGCGGCGCAAGTGGCTCAGTCCGGTGACCGGCGAGGCGGTGAAGCAGGCGAGGTCCGCCGGCTCGCCGCATGCGATGCGGCCGCCAGCGAGGCCCAGGGCACGGCGTGGGGCGCTGGTTGCGGCAGTCAGCACGGCTGCGATCGGCAGGCCGGCGTCGGCGTAGGCGGCGAGGTCGTCATGCAGGCCGTCGCCATGGCGCACGCCGAGGCTGCCGGCGTCCGAACCGGCCAGGATGATGGTGCCGCGACGGTGCGCTTCCTGCAGATTAGCGCGGTGCTGATCGAGGATCCTGCCCAGTCCGGCGACGCCGTCGGCACCGACGCCGCAGGATGCAGGGTTGTCGCGCACCCAGGCGACCGGGATCCAGGTCGGGGTCCAGGCCGTGCCGCGCTCGGCCATGCGGTCGAGCAAACCCGCGTCGAGGAAGAAGCCGTGCTCGATCGAGCCGATACCGGCCTGCACCGCCAGGTCGATGCCTTCGCGGCCGCTGCAGTGGGCGACGGTCGGCTTGCCCAGCTGCTTGGCCGCAGCGGCGATAGCGTTGAGTTCGTCGAGGTTGAACTGCGGCCCGCCCTTCACGGCGGCCGCGGCGAAGTCGATGATGCCGGTGAGGACGATCTTCACGTCGTCGCTGCCGGTGCGGGTGCGCACCGCGGCGGCAGCTGTGGCCGCGTCGGTGACCTCCTCGGCCATGAACGAGCCGTAGCGGCCCTTGCGCCGCAAGGCGACGCCGGCCGAGCGCACCACCGGCAGGGCAGTGCCGACGGCCTCGGCGCGCAGGGCGTGGTTGATGCCCCACTTGTCGCCGCAGTCGCGCACCAGGGTGATGCCGGAGGCGCGCAGGCGCTCAAGATTCTTGCGGCCAGTGGCGAGGAAGGCGTCGCGGCCGGCCTCCATGTAGGCCTGGCGCTTGGCGGTGTCCTGTTCGTGGCCGTCGAGGAAGAGGTGGGCGTGGCTCTCGACCAGGCCCGGGCTGAGGAAGCCGACGTGCAGCGTCTCGCTCAGCGGCACCGCGACACGGCCGTCGTGCACCGCGGTGATCACCGCGCCATCGACCAACACGGTGACCGGGCGGTGGTGGAGTTCCGAGCCGTCGAACCAGGCATCAGCATGGATGGTGAGCACGTTCAGGCCGCCTTGGTGATGGGGGTGGCGAGCTTGTAGACCTTCTTCAGGCCGGCGAGCGCGTCGAAGCCGTCGTCGCAGCCGATGAACTCGTCGAAGGCGACCAGGGCGGGGTGGCCCTCGGGCAGGACGCGGTAGTCGCGGCCGGCGGTGGCCAAACTCATGTCGAGGCCGAGCGGCACGCAGCGGGTGAGGAAGGCGGTCTCGAAGGCCAGGCCGATGGGCATGCCGTCGATCTGCACCTTGGGCAGCATGATGCCGATGTTCGACAGGCCGACCGACATGCGCACGCCCTTCAACGATGGATCGGAGCCGATGCGGCGGATCGATTCCACGGCGCAGCGCAGCAGCTGCTCGGTGTCGGTGGCCATCGGCCCGACCGAGACGTCGAGGATGCAGTCGGATAGCTGGAGGTCGGCATGTTCGGTACGGGCGCGGGCGACCAGCCTGCGGGCGGTATCGGTGACCTCGTCGGCGTTCCTGTTCGGAGTCGCAGCGCCATCCTGCATGCGCTCGGAGGCCATGAACAGCACCTGGGCGCGCTGGATGCGGCGCAGGGCGAGCAGCTCCCAGCGCGTCTCGGCCACCGAGTTGACGATCGGCGGGCGGCCACCGGCCTTGGCCGGATCATAGGCGCGCTGGCCGGCCTCCTGGCTGGCGGGCGCCGGGCTGTCGATCGACAGCGGCACGCTGACCGCCGACTGCACCGTGCGGACCAGTTCGGCGACGAAGGCCGGATCGGTCTCGCCGGCGGTGCCGGCGTTGACGTTGAGCAGCGGCGCGCCCTTGGCGACCTGGGTGCGGGCCAGTTCGGCGATGCCGGCGAGATCGCGCGCGTCGAGCAGTTTCTTGGACGAGGCGAAGCCGGGGTTGATGCGTTCGCCGATGACGGTCAGGCCGGGGAAGGGCATGGTGCTTCCTTGGGATTGATGGTTTGTGAGACGTCGAGGAGGGCGCTGTAATCGACGCCGAAGAGCATGAGGTGCACGCCGGCGATGCCGGGGATGGCCTTGGCTTCGGCGCACATGCGCTCGGCCTCGGCGATGCCGGCGGTGCGCAGATCCTTGGCGGCGCGCAGCCGCGCGGCGAATCCCGGATCGACGGTGACACCGGCGACCCGGTGCAGGTGGTCGAGGGCCTTCAGCGAGGTGACCACCGGGATGCCGGCGAGGATGGCGACGCGGCGCGGCAGGTCCTGATCCCGGGCCAGCTCCATGAAGCGGGCCAGGCGGGCGGTCTCGGTCAGCACCTGGGTCTGGGCGAACTCGGCGCCGCAGTCGGCCTTCACCCGCAGCCGGCGTACCGGCACGTCGATCGGATCCGACAGCGGGTTGATGGCGCAGCCGAGGAACGGGCGTGGGGCCTGGGCGACCTCCTCGCCGGTGTGGTAGATCCGGCTGCGGTCGCGCAGATGGCGGGCCTCGTACAGCATCAGCGACGAGTCGAGGTCGTAGACCGGCTTGACCATCGGCCGTCCGGTGCGCCAGTCGCCGGTCAGGCAGAGCAGGTTGGCGACTTGCCCCTGGGCCAGGCTGAACAGCTCGCCGGCGAAGGTGGTGCGGGTGCAGTCGCGGGCGGTGACCTGGGCCACCGCTTCGACGCCCATGGCCTGCAGCTCGCGGGCGACCACCGAGCTGGGCAGCGACGGGTTGCCGCTGAGATAGGCGGTGGCGTTGATGGCGTCGAACGAACCGCGCAGGGCGTTGGCCTCGCGCCGGATGCGGCTCAGGTCGGCGCCGCGCGGAGCGCGCAGTTCGGTGGTGACGGCGAAACGGCCGACGCGCAGGGCCGCCTCCAGTCGCGAGGCGGTGCGCGGC
>JALHRW010000130.1 GCA_022841245.1 Planctomycetota bacterium | reverse complement strand
ATGACGAAGAACAGCCCTTTGCCGTACTCGAAGGCCGAACGCAGGGCGGGATCGGCGATGTTGACATCGACCAGCCATCCGCTGAGCAGGATCCACGCCGTGGCGAAGACGGCATAGGTTCCAGCAATGGACAGAGCAGCCCGTGGAGTCGGCATACCTGAGCCTACCCGATTTTTCGATCGCGCACCAGTCATGCTCTCTTCGCCCATGTGCCCCTCGTCGACGCTCCCTTCGAATCGGGTCGCGTCCGCCGAGCGAGCGCAGGCGTAAGCCCAGCGAGACTGGAACGAACCGCATCGCTTGGCGAATCGCCAGCGTCAGCGCAGCGTGTCGAGCGGGTCCCGGGCGAAGGGCCCGGGCCAGGGGTTCGGGGGGCCGGGCCCCCGGGCTAATGGCGGAAGTGGCGCACCCCGGTGAACACCATGGCGATGCCGGCCTTGTCGGCCGCTTCGATCACCGACGCATCACCCTTGCTGCCGCCGGGCTGGACGATGGCGGTGACGCCGGCGTTGATCAGGGCCTGCGGGCCGTCGGCGAAGGGGAAGAAAGCATCGCTGGCGGCGACCGCTCCCTTGGCACGCGCGCCGGCGAGCTTCACCGCGATGTCGGTCGAGTTGACGCGGCTCATCTGGCCGGCGCCGGCGCCGACCAGCTCGCGATCCTTGACGATGCAGATGGCGTTCGACGACAGGTGCTTGACCACCGGCCAGGCGAAGGCGAGGTCGGCGAGTTCAGCGGCGGTCGGCGCGCGCTTGGACACCACCTGCAGCTTGGCCGGATCCCAGGCGAGGGTGTCGTAGTCCTGCACCAATACGCCGCCGAGGACGTTCTTGAGGTACTTGGCGCCGCCCGGGATGCGACTGGGCGCGCCGACCGCGAGCAGGCGGACGTTGGCCTTCCACTTCGGCTTGGTGGTGAGGATGGTCAGCGCCTCGGCGCTGAACGCAGGCGCGATCACCACCTCGACGAACTGGCGCGTGCACATCGCCTCGGCGGTGGCGGCGTCGACCTCGCGGTTGAGCGCGATGATACCGCCGAACGCGGCCTGCGGATCGCCGTCGTAGGCGCGCTCGAAGGCGGTGGCGAGCGTGTCGCGGGCGGCGCAGCCGCAGGGATTGGCGTGCTTGAGGATGGCGCAGGCCGGGTCGCTGAACTCGCCGATCAGGCGCCAAGCGCCGTCAGCGTCCATCAGATTGTTGTAGCTGAGCTCCTTGCCGTTGAGCTGCTTCAGCCGGGTGACCCCCGAGATGCCGGGCAGGCGCACGTCGTAGAGGGCTGCGCGCTGATGCGGGTTCTCGCCGTAACGCAGCTCCTGCACCTTCTTGGCCGGCACGGCGAACTCGGCCGGCAGGAACTCATCGACGGGGTCGCCGGCGATGCGGGTCAGCTCGTCGGCGATCAGCGCGTCGTAGCGGCCGGTGGTGCGGAAGACGGTGCGGGCGCACTTCTGGCGGAAGGACAGGGTGGTGTCGCCGCCGTTGGCCGCCATCTCGGCAAGGCAGCGGGCGTAGTCGGCGGGCTCGACGATGACGGTGACGAAGGCGTGGTTCTTGGCCGCGCTACGCAGCATCGAGGGGCCGCCGATGTCGATCTTCTCGATCTTGTCGGCGGTGGTCGAGCCGGCCTTGTCGGCGGTGGCCTCGAAGGGGTAGAGGTTGACCACCACCAGGTCGATCATGCCGATGCCATTGGCCTTGGCCGCCGCGGCATGGTGGGCGTCGTCGCGCACGCACAGCAGGCCGCCATGGATCTTCGGGTGCAGGGTCTTGACCCGGCCGTCCATCATCTCGGGAAAGCCGGTGTATTCCGCCACCTCGATCACCGGGATGCCGGCGTCCTTGAGCGCCTTGTAGGTGCCGCCGGTCGAAAGCAGCTCGACGCCCTGGGCGTGCAGCGCCTTGGCGAAGTCGACGATGCCGGTCTTGTCGAAGACGGAGAGGAGGGCGCGGCGGATGGGCATGTGGATTCCCCTGGGAGGGCGGCATGCTGCCGCCGTGGCCGCTCCCGCAAGCCCCCTCCTCCGCCGCCTCATGCGCTTCACCTCATTCTTCCTCCTCATCCCCCTCGCCGTGGTCGTGCTGGGCATGGCCGCCTGCCAGTCGCGCCTGATCTACCCGGGTCAGCGCTACAGCCAGGTGATGTGGGAGAAGGTCCCGGCCACCCTCGAACCGCTGCGTTACGAAACCAGCGAAGGCAAGCAGGTGTCGTTCTGGCGCAAGCCGAGCAGCGGCGGCGAGGCCAAGCGCATCTGGCTGGTGTGCAACGGCAACGGCGGCTACGCCCTGCAGTGGCCCGAAGTCCTGGTCATGACCAGGGACCGCGACGCCGGCTATCTGCTGCTCGAATATCCCGGCTACGGCTTCAGCGAGGGATCCTGCTCGCCGGAGCGCATCCTGGCCGCCAGCGAGGCCGCGGTCGAAGCCCTGCGCGTGCACCTGGGGATAGAGCGGGCCACCCTCGACGCCCGCCTGTCGGTGCTCGGCCATTCGCTCGGCTGCGCCGCCGGCCTGCAGTACGCCGCCCGCCATCCGGTGCAGCGCATCATCCTCGCCGCCCCCTTCACCACCATGGTGGACATGGGTCACTACACCCTGTTCTGGCCCTGCGGCCAGCTCATCTGGCACCGTTTCGACAATGTCGCGCGGCTCGCCGAGATCGCGCAGCAGTCGCCGCGCCCGGCAGTGGAGATCGTGCACGGCGCCGATGACACGATGATCCCGCCGCGCATGTCGGAACGCCTTGCCGCGCCCTACCAGGGCTGGGTGCAGCGCCAGCTGGTGCCTGGCGGCGACCACGAGTCAGTGGTCATCGACGCGGTTCAACTGCTCAAGCATTAAGCAGTAATGAGGAAGGCGCATGCCTTCCACTGCTGTCCATCTCCCCCCTTTTCAGCCCCGCGGCAGCCCCTAGCTTGCGCGTCCCACAGCCAACCCGACCCGCAAGGATCCCCATGGAAATCGTCGACGTCAAAGCCCGCCAGATCATCGACTCGCGCGGCAACCCCACCATCGAGTGCGACGTGATCCTCGAGGACGGCACCCTCGGCCGCGCCGCCGTGCCCAGCGGCGCCAGCACCGGCATCTACGAGGCGGTCGAGCTGCGCGACGGCGACAAGTCCAAGTACCTCGGCAAGGGCGTGCTCAAAGCGGTCGCCAACGTCAACGAGAAGATCGCCCCCGAACTGATCGGCTTCGATGCCCGCGACCAGCGCGCCATCGACGCCAAGATGATCGAGATCGACGGCACCGAGAACAAGGCCAACATGGGCGCCAACGCCATCCTCGGCGTCTCGCTGGCCACCGCCAAGGCCGCCGCCGAGTCGATCGGCCTGCCGCTCTACCGCTACATCGGCGGCACCAACGCCCGCCAGCTGCCCGTGCCGATGGCGAACATCATCAACGGCGGCAAGCACGCCGACAACAAGATCGACTTCCAGGAGTTCATGGTGATGCCGGTGGGCGCCAAGACCTGGTCGGACGCGATCCGCCAGGTCTGCGAAGTGTTCCACTCGCTGAAGGGCGTGCTGAAGAAGGCCGGCCACAACACCGCGGTCGGCGACGAGGGCGGCTTCGCCCCCAACCTCGACAACGAGGAAGCGCTCAAGTTCATCATGGAAGCGATCGTCAAGGCCGGCTACCAGCCCGGACGCGACAAGGACTTCGCCATCGCCCTCGACTGCGCCAGCTCCGAGCTGTTCGACGAGGGCGGCAAGAAGGGCTACAAGTTCTGGAAGTCGAACCCCGGCAAGCTGTTCTCGGCCGACGACATGATCGAGCTGTTCAGCGGCTGGAGCCAGAAGTACCCGATCATCTCGATCGAGGACGCCCTCGACCAGGACGACTGGGCCGGCTACGTCAAGTTCACCAAGGCGCTGGGCTCGAAGGTCCAGCTGGTCGGCGACGACTTCTTCGTCACCAACCCCAAGCGTCTCCTGCAGGGCATCCAGCAGGGCGCGTGCAACTCGATCCTGGTCAAGGTCAACCAGATCGGCACCCTGACCGAGACCCTCGACGCCGTGCAGATGGCGCAGAAGGCCGGCTACACCGCGGTGCTGTCGCACCGTTCCGGCGAGACCGAGGACGCGACCATCGCCGACATCGCCGTCGCCACCAACTGCGGCCAGATCAAGACCGGTTCGGCCTCGCGCACCGACCGCATCGCCAAGTACAACCAGCTCATCCGCATCGAGGAAGAGCTCGGCGCCCAGGCCTCGTACATGGGCCTGAAGACGTTCTACAACCTGTATAAGTGAACCGCTTGCGGCCTCAGGCCACGCGCCTGAGGCCGCCAAAGCAGAAACCCCTGGCAATCGCCAGGGGTTTCTTGTTTTCCCAAGCGCCAAGCCTCACGCCTTGGGCTTGATCCAGGGCAGCAGCTTGGTCGCGTCGAGCAGATCGGCGACGGCCATGGTGCCTTCGCCGGCGAAGACCGTGATCTGGGCGACCGCGCCGGTGGCCTCGCCTTCGCCAACCGCCAGCCAGCGACCGCTGGTCGGTTTGGCCGGGACATAGGCGGCCTGCACGCTGCGCTGATTCAGGATCAGCGCGACCAGCTGGGCGGTGATGTGCGACGTCTCATCGCCCACCGCCACCACCTGGAGAGCTCCGGCGCCCTGCCGCATCATGCGCAGGATCTGCTGGGTGCGGGTGCGCACGGCGGTGAGCAGCGCCGCCTCCTCGGCGAAGGGACGGCCGTTGAGCCGCGCCTCGTACACGCCAGCCAGCACCGGGACCAGGGCAGCAGCGGGCTCGTCGGCCGGACGCAGGGTCCACACCGCGCGCTGCATGCGCTCCTGGGCTACCGGCGCGTTGCGCGTGTCGAGCGCCTCGATCACCGCATCCTGCGTCTCCTTGATGCGGGAGTCGCGCGAACGGACCAGCGCGCGGGTGCGCGGCAGGCCGCGGGGCGGCTGCGGCAGCGAGCCGTCGGTGGGGAAGCGCGGCAGGCCGTCGACGATCAGTTGGCTGATCGGCGTGCCGGTCTTCACCAGCTGGGCGACGCGCTTCAGCTCCTGCACCTGATGGGCGGTGTAGGCGCGGTAGCCGTTGGCGCGGCGGCGCGGGCTGGGCCACCCGTAGCGCAGCTCCCAGATGCGCAGGACGCTGGGCGACAGTCCGCAGGACTTCGACGCATCGTTGATGTTGAGAGCCTGGGCGGAGCCAGCGTTGACTGGCGTGGACGAAACGGTCGGGGCTTCGGCAACACTCATGGCGGACCTCGTGCGAGGGGTAGATCGGGTAGAAACCTAGGCCCATTGTACAGGTTTCCTGGCGATGCAACCTCTTGTAGTTCAATAAACCGATACAGATGTCCGGATATACGGAGCGGCTGTGCAAGGTTGCCAAGCCGGTTTGGCACGATGGGTGAATGAGGGGGAAGAATCCGGCTTCGGGCTTCAGACTTCGGGCTTCGGGTCCATGGCACCGCGCAGGCGTGTACGATGCCTCAAGCCTTGCTGGCGATGAGCCTGAAGCCTGATCGGCTCACCGGCCTTGCCCGAGCCTCCGACAGGCTACCGTGGGTTTCCCCTGGAGATGTCATGTCCGACGACCGCCGCGCCTACAACGAGCTCTGCAACGCCGCCGCCACCGCCCTGGCTGCCGTGCCCGCCACGCACAAGCCCGAGATCCTCGTCGGCTTCGACGGTTTCATCGACGACATCATCGATCTGGTCGACAAGCGCCTGTCGCCCAAGGAATACACCCGGGTCCTGACCATCACCGACTTCGGCAACAAGGTGCTGGCCGCCGCTGGCAAGAGCGCCGGCATCGGTGCGGTCACCAAGGTGACCAAGCTGGGCGGCAACGGCCCGATCATGGCCAATGCGCTGTGCGCCCAGGACGCCGCCGTCACCGCCATCGGCATCCTCGGCGACCCGGTCATCCATCCCGTGTTCCAGCCGCTCGCCGCTCGCGCCAAGCAGACCATTTCGCTGGGCAACGCTGCCGTCACCAGTGCCCTCGAGTTCGACGACGGCAAGGTCATGCTGAACTTCAGCGATCCGATGGCGACGATCACCTTCGACCACGTCGCGGCCCGCTGCGGCGGCATCTCCGGGCTGAAGGACCTGTTCCGGCGCTCGGCCGGCATCGCTTCGGTCAACTGGTCGCAGACCCCGGGCATGACCGACATGTGGCGCCGCCTGGCCAAGGAGGTCCTCCCCAACCTGCGCGCCGACCGTCCGCTCTTCTTCGTCGATCTCGCCGATCCGCGCCGCTGCCCGAACGAGCAGATCAAGGACGGCCTCGAAGCCCTGCAGGAAGTGCAGAAGCACGTCGACGTGGTGCTCGGCCTCAACGAGAACGAGTGCCGGCAGATGTGCGCCGTGTTCGGCTTCCCCTACCCGGCCCACCAGCTCGAGTGGGAGGCCGCCCGCGAGGCCTGCGTCGCCCTGCGCCAGCACTTCGGCTTCTCCCGCGTGATGTGCCACCTGGTCAAGAGCTCGGCGGTGGCTTGGTCCGGCGGCAGCGCCGCCTCCGACGGCTTCTATGAGCCGAAGCCGAAGATCACCACCGGCGCCGGCGACCATTTCAACGCCGGCTTCTTCGGCGCCCTGCTCGCGGGCATGGCCCCGGCGCATTGCCTGCAGCTCGGCGGCGCGACCAGCGGCCACTACGTGCGCACCGGCGAATCGCCGACCCGCGCCCAGGTGGTCGCGTTCCTGCGCGCCGCAGCGCAGACCGCCGCGCGGGCCTGAGCCTGCGTCAAGGGGTCGGTGCAGACACGCATCGGCCCCGACTTGCCATCCCCTTTCCCGTTCCTACAGATCTGCTCCCCTGCCCGTGACCATCCGACCCGCCGCATCCACACCGCTCGCCACCGCCTGGCCGGAGATCGTCGCTCTGGTACGCACCCAGACCGGCAACGAGCCGGGCGTGCGGCTGTGGCTGGATTCTCCGCGCGTCCATCTGGTCGGCATCGAGGACGGCGTCCTCGTGCTGGAGTGCCCGACGCCGACCTGGTCGCATCAGCTCAGCAGCAAGTTCGCCGGCGCCATCCGCGCCGCCCTCACCGAGGTCACCGGCCTGCAGGCCGCCAGCTTGCGCTGCCGCATCCCGGGCGCCGCGGTGCGCGCGCACGAACGCGAACTGGCACGGACCACCCAGCAGCCCGCCGCCGAGGCTCCGCGCCACGGCCGCAGCGCCGCCAAGCTGCTCGAAGACTTCGTCGTCGGACCGTGCAACCGCCTGGCCTACGACGCGGTGCGTCGTCTGCTGGAGTCGCCTGAGAACCCGATCAATCCGGTCTTCATCCACGGGCCGTCGGGCGTGGGCAAGACCCACCTCGAGCAGGGCCTGTCGGCTGCGTTCCGCGAGCGCTACCCCAAGAGCAAGGTGCTCTACATCCGCTGCGAGCAGTTCACCAACGACTTCATCGAGTCCTGCGAAGGCGGCGGGGCTGCGATCAACGCCTTCCGCGTGCGCATGCGCCACCCCGACCTGCTGCTGATCGACGACATCCACTTCCTCAGCAAGGGCCAGAAGGAGCGGACCAAGGACGAGCTGTTCGCCACCTTCGAGCACCTCGCCAACCACGGCAAGAAGGTGGTCATCACCTCCGACGCCGGCCCGCGCGACATCCAGTACCTCGAGGAGCGCTTCGTGCAGCGCTTCGCCGGCGGCCTGGTCGTGCCTCTCGACCGGCCCGATCCGGCGGTGCGGCGCGAGATCGTCGCCCGCCGCGCCCGCGAGCAGGGCGCCGAGCTGCCCGACGAGGTGCTGGAGTACGTCGCCGGCCACGTCACCGACAACGTGCGCATGCTCGAAGGCGCGGTGAACCGGCTGGTGCAGTTCTCGACCAGCTTCCAGCGCCGCATCGACCTCACCGCCGCCCGCCAGTGCCTCGCCGACCTGATCGGCCGCGACCGCGGCGAGGACGCCGTGGCCATGGTCCGCCGCGAGGTCGCCGCCCGCTTCGGACTCAAGCCGACCGACCTCGACGGCCGCTCGAAGACCCAGCCGCGGGCCGACGCCCGCTTCGTCGCCATGTACGTCATGCGCCACGTCACCGGCGGCACCTACGGCGCGATCGGCCAGATATTCGGCATCAAGAACCATACCAGCGTCCTGCACGGCTGCGACAAGGTGCGCAAGATGCGCGGCCAGGACCCTGAGCTCGACGGCTACATCGAGGATCTGATCATTCGCGCGAAGCGGTAGGGCACTGGGTGCCAGGTGCCCGGGAAGGGGCGATCGGAGTCCGGGGCCAGGGGAGCCAAGCAAACCGAACCGGTACTTGAGGCGGCCATCCAGGCCCTCTATAACGGCATCACCTCATCGCCCCCCGGCTTGCCGCCGAAGGAGTTCCTGTGCGCCCAGTCAAACTGCTGCTCGCCATCGCCTGCTGCATGCCGGCCCTGCCGGCTGCAACCAGCCAGGCCATCGAGACGCGCAAGGTCCAGTCGGTAACCATCGAGCAGATGCTCGCCACTCCCGGGACGTTCCAGTCCATCACGGTGCGCTTCCCCGCGATCTGGATCGGGGTCAGCAACGTCTACGACAGCCAGCGCAGCCACTTCCATCCCCAGCGCTACGTCAACTTCTCGGTCTGGGATGAACGCGCCAACCTGTGGGAGCCGGCCGTCCGGGCCAAACCGCTCGTCTCCCTCTACATGAGCAAAGACCAGCCGGGAGCCGACCGGCCCTCGCAGCTCAAGCGCTACCAGGCGGTCGAGATCGAGGCCCGCATCGTCGCCATCATGGATGGGACCCCCTGGTTCGATGTCACCGCGATCCGACCGTTGGAAAAGCAGGGTGCCTTCACCGAGCCGGCGATCGCCCAGCTCGAACGCGCTGTGGCCTTCGCCAAGGACAACGCCCGCGACCTCGCCGAAGAGCACTTCGCCGCTGCGCTCACCGCCGATCTGCCGCGTTCAGCCCGGGTCGCAGTCAGCGAACTCCGCGCCATGTCCCTGATGGAGGCCGCGCGCTGGGATGAGGCCGCTGCCATCATCCGCGAGATGCTGCCCCTGGCCGAAGCCGATCCCCGGCAGACCCAGGCCCGCACCGCTGGCCTCCACGCCGCGCTCGCCTTCTGCCTGAGCGAAGCCGCTGGAACCGACGCCGCCAAGCACACCGAGGCGGTGGCCGAGGCGCAGAAGGCGGTGGCGATCGACCCGACCCTGTCGCGGGCCTACGCCGTGCTCGGCGTCAGCCTGGCGGGCCTCGGCCGCTTCGACGAGGCCCGCCTGCAGTGCGACCGCGCCGTGCGCATGCGCCCGGACGATGCCGCTGTGCGCCTGGCGCTTGGCCGCATCCTCGATCAGCAGGGCCGCCACGACGAGGCGATCGATGCGCTCAAGCGCGCCATCGACCTGACCCCGAAGGACGCCCGTGTCCACCGCGCCATCGCCGCCGCCTTCCTCAACCGGGGCCGCGCCGGCGACGTCGCTGACCTGCCCATCGCCTTCAAGGAATGCGACATCACCCTGCGTCTACAAGCCCAGGACGCCGAGGCCCACTGGCTTGCCGGTCAGGTCATCGAAGTCGCCACCGCCCGCGCAGTCGAATTGCCGCTCGCCAGCGGCAAGGCCGTGCCGACTCGCGAGAATGCCAAGGAGCGCTATCAGGCCGCCCTGACCATCGACGCGAACCACGCGGCGGCCAAGGCCTCGCTGCAGGCACTGGACGATGCAGAGGCAGCTGAGAAGGCTGCTGCCGCCGCCAAGGCCCAAGCCGAGGCGGATGCCAAGGCCGAAGCTGAAGCCAAGGCCAAAGCTGAGGCCGAAGCCAAGCTCAAGGCCGAAGCTGACGCCAAAGCTGAGGCCGAGGCCAAGCTCAAGGCCGAAGCTGACGCCAAAGCCGACGCTGACGCCAAGGCCAAGGCAGAGGCAGAGGCCAAGGCCGCCGCGGAAGCCGCCGCTCCGGCACCGGAAGCCGCTCCGGCCCCCGCCCCCGCGCCCTGAGTCCGGCCCCCCGGCACTGGCGCCGGCAACAGACGCTGCACGATCCGCCCCGGTGCCACGCACCGGGGCCTTTCGTTGCATGCTACGCGAACTCACCGTCTCCAACCTCGTCATCGTCGAGCGCGCCCGCCTGGTCCCCAGCGAGGGCCTGACCGCTATCACTGGCGAGACCGGTGCCGGCAAGTCGCTGCTGCTCGATGCTCTCGACCTCATCGCCGGCGGCCGCGCCTCGGCCGAGCTGGTCGGTCCGCGTGGTGACGCCTGCGAGGTCTGCGCCGACTTCGCCGTCGCCGCTCCGCGCGCCGCGCTGATCCGCGAAGCGTGCGGCATCGCCGATGCCGATGGCGCCTTCATCCTGCGCCGACGTCTGCGCAGCGACGGTCGCAGCCAGGCATGGATCAATGACACGCCGGTGACGGTCACCGCCCTGCGCGCCGCCGCCGGCCAGCTGATCGAGATCCACGCCCAGGACCGCGCCCGCCAGCTTGCCGAACCGGCTGAGCAGCTTGCCGCCATCGACGGCCACGGCCGGCTCGAAGAGCAGGTCGCCGCCTACGTCGCGGCGCACCGCCGCACCCTCGATCTCGAAGCCGAACGGCAGCGCCTCGCCGAAGGCGACCGCGGCAGCGCGCGCGAGCTGGAGTTCCTGCGCTTCCAGCGCCGCGAGTTCGATGCCTTGGCGCCGAAGCCCGGCGAGTTCGCCGAGCTGGAGTCGCGCCACAGCCTGCTGTCCCAGGCGGAGACCTGGCGCAGCCTGTGCGACGAGGCGACCGCCGTCCTGACCGACGACGAGCGCGCCGCCGCCCGCGTGGCGGGCCGCCTGGCCCGCAAGCTCGGTGATGCACCCAGCCCGGCCCTGCGCGAAGCCGGCAGTCAGCTGATGGCAGCGGTTGAGATGCTGCAGTCGGCATCTGCCGCCTGCTCAGCTGCTGCCGAGTCGCTCAGCGCCGATCCCGGCGAACTGGCCACCGTGGGCAGCCGCCTGGACGCCTACCACGAGCTGATGCGCAAGCACGGCTCGGACGAGGCTGCCCTGCTCGCCGCCCTGGCGCAGATCGACGGCCGCATCGCCGAGCTCGACGGGCTCGACGGCCGCCGGGCAGCGGTCGACGCCGAGTTGGCCGCTGCAAGCAGCGAACGCGACCGCCTCGGCGCCGCCCTGGCCGAAGCCCGCCGCCGCGCCTTCGCTCCGCTGGCCAAGGACATCCATCGCCACCTCGCAGACCTCGCCATGCCCAAGGCCAAGGTCGAGCTGCACGAGTCGCCAGCCGCCGCCAGCACGCTTGGCACGGTAGCGATGCAGCTGCACGTGCGGACCAACCCGGGCATGCCCGGCGGGCCAGTCTCGGCAGTCGCCTCCGGCGGCGAGACCTCGCGCTTGCTGCTGGCCCTGGCTGCGGCCCTGGCCAATCGCTCCGGCACCCCCCTGGTGGTATTCGATGAAGTCGATACCGGGGTGGGCGGACGCCTCGGAGCCGCCATCGGCGGAAAACTTGCCCGACTTGCCGTAGGTCGTAGCGTCCTCGTCGTGACCCACACACCCCAGGTCGCCGCCGCCGCCGCCGCCCACTATGTGGTGCGGAAACGCCAGGGCACGGCCCGGACCACGGTCGAGGTCGATCGTCTGGCTGATGGCGCCAGGGTGGGCGAACTCGCCGAGATGCTCGGCGGCGGCGCTCCGGCTGCCGCCCAGGCCAAAGCCCTCCTCGCCGAGGCACGCTCATGACCGAGCCAGGCACCGGCCGCATCGTGCGTACACCCAAGGCGTCCGCCCCGGCTCCGCAGACGCGCTACCGCATCGCGCGCAGCGCCACCATGGTCTACGTCCGGGTCGAGGGCCTGGGCAACATGAAATCGGCCCCGGTGCTGCACTCCCTGCTCGGCGAAGTCCGCGGCGAGGGCGCGCGCAGCGCCTACATCGACCTCTCCGCCTGTCTGGGCATGGACTCCACCTTCATGGGCCTGCTGGTCGGCCAGGCCCAGGCCTTCGGTGAAGCGGGTGGCCGGCTCGCCGTGGTCAAGCCCAACGACCTGTGCCTGCGTCTGCTGCGTCAGCTCGGTGTCGACGAAGTGGTGACCGTCGTCCCCGACGCCGAGGTGCCGAGCGCCGAATACATCGACATCGCCGGCGACAGCCCGGTCGACGTCAAGGCGCGCACCGACCTCGTCCGCCAGGCGCACCAGCACCTCGCCTCGCTCAACGACGAGAACAAAGCGAAGTTCAGCGCCTTCCTGCGCGCGCTGGATGATGATCTGAGCAAGAAGAAGCCCTAGCCGTCCGGTCGTCCGGTCGTCCGGTCGTCCGGTCGTCACATGCCCCGCGAACCACTCCCGATCGATCAGCACCTGCCCGGGGCCGTCGCGGCCCTGCGCGAGCGCGGCGCCCTGGTCCTGACCGCCGATCCGGGCGCCGGCAAGAGCACGCGTCTGCCGCCGGCCCTGCTCGACGCCGTCGCAGGCGACATCCTGCTGCTGCAGCCCAGACGCATCGCCGCCCGCAGTCTGGCGGCGCGCATCGCAAGTGAACGCGGTGGACGGCTCGGCGACGAGGTCGGCTACGCCGTGCGGCATGAGCGCATCGGCGGCCAGCGCACGCGCCTGTGGGTGATCACCGAGGGCCTGCTGACCCGCCGCCTGGCCGAGGATCCGCTGCTCGACGGCGTCGGCTGCGTCGTGCTCGACGAGTTCCACGAGCGCAGCCTGCACGCCGACCTCGCGCTGGCGTGGTGCGCGCAGCTGCGCCGCGAGCTGCGCCCCGACCTGCGCCTGTGCGTGATGAGCGCGACCCTCGATCCGGCGCCGATCGCGACCTTCCTCGACGCCGCCGTCATCCAGGTCGCCGCCCCGCGCTTCCCCGTGCAACTGGCCGAGGGCAGGACCGGCGATGTGCGCAATCTGGCCGAGCGCGTCGCCGAGTGCGTGCAACGCGAAGCCGAGCGCGCCGATGCCGGCGATATCCTCGTCTTCCTGCCCGGCGCCGGCGAGATCCGCGCCGCCTCCGCCGCCCTGGCCCACCGCGACGACCTCGCGGTGATGCCGCTGCACGGCTCGCTGCCGGCCGAGGAGCAGGACGCCGCGCTGCGCCCGGCCGGACGGCGCAAGGTGGTGCTGGCGACCAATGTCGCCGAGACCTCGCTGACCATCCCGGGTGTGCGCACGGTGATCGACAGCGGCCTGCAGCGCATCAACCGCTTCGACCCCCTGCGCGGCATCGACGACCTGACCCTGGAGGCCTGTTCGCGCGCCAGCGCCGATCAGCGTGCCGGCCGCGCCGGCCGTACCGCGCCCGGCCGCTGCGTGCGCCTGTGGTCGCCGCTGACGAGCGCGCGCATGGCCGAGGCGACCGAGCCGGAGATCGCGCGTGCCGACCTCGCCCCGTTCCTGCTCGCGCTCAAGCAGCTGCATGGGGCGGACGCGCGGGGATTCCCGTGGTTCCAGGCCCCGGAAGCGGCGCGGCTGGAAGCCGGCGAACGGCTGCTGGCTCTGCTTGGCGCCTGCCCGGCGATGTGGCAGGCGCTGACTCCGCTCGGCCTGCGCCTGACCCGCCTGCCCGCCCATCCACGCGTTGCCCGGCTGATGCTCGCCGCCGCCGATGCTGGCCAGCCGCAGCTGGGCGCGCACCTCGCCG
>JALHRW010000129.1 GCA_022841245.1 Planctomycetota bacterium | reverse complement strand
GTGTCTCGCTGAGATCGTCGCTATTCCCGCCGGCTTGGCTGACGAGGCGGCGTGGTTGGCGGCGCAGCAGGCGAGCCTGACGGCGGCGGTGGACGCGATGAATACCGCGACCATGACGCCGGGGGCGAGCAGCGATGAGGTGAGGACGTTTGTGTATGGGAGCTATGTGGATGAAGTGGTGGCGTACACCCAGACCGTAGGTGGGGTGACCAAGCGGTATTACCCGCACTACAACCACCTGTACTCGGTCGCTGCCCTGACCAGTGGGAATGCAGGGGATGCTGGGCAGGTTGTAGAGCGCTACACGTATGACGCCTACGGCAAACAAACGATCACCAGCGCAACGGGTACTGTTCGGAGCAAATCGGCAGTAGGATTCGACCGCGGATTCACCGGCTACATTGCAGACTTTGAGACGGGCCTGTATTTTGCTCGTGCAAGAATGTACAGTCCTGCTTTAGGACGCTTTATGGGAAGGGACCCACAAAGAAGGACTCCACTTTGGGTTGAATCCGACCCTTGGGGAGGAATGCTGATGATGAGCGGAAAGGCCATGACATACTGTGATTACACCAAGTGGGCCATAGGAAGATATATCCCCGCTAAGCCTAACAGCATGGATGGCTACGCCGACGGGCTAAGTTTATATTCTGCATACTACGTCCCCAACTCCCTAGATCCGACCGGATCAATCACCCTTCCGTTGCCCGTGCTTGCTGCATGTTTATCAAATCCTCCATGCGCTGCAGCGCTGCTTGTAGCAAGCGTCGTTGTTGTCGCAGTCGCAGTCGCTCAACCCGATTATGGTGATTGGACTGGTGCCGCTTGGGAAACAACCAAGGAAGTGTGCAAAAAGATCGTAAGGCCGCGTCCGGTTCTTCCTCCTTGTGGATTCTCAGGCACGATGCTCTGTCACCCGAAACCTTGCCTTCTCGACGTGAATCAGTTTGGGGGCTCCCAGGCAGGGGGTGACGTAGTGGGTATATGCGGGTCTGTAGGGAATAGCTGCAACTGTCTTCCGCCCCACCTAGTGAATCCGTAAAATGAAGGCCACCACCGTTAATCTCCTAATGTGTGGTTTTTTTGACTTAGAGTTGCTATACCGTGATGTATTTATACATTGCGCGCTTGACTTGGGGTTAGATGCTTCTGGATTGGCAGACATGACCCAATGCTGGAAATCCATCAACACTAAGGATGAAAAATGTTTGTGGTATTTCGGACTAGGCTGGCTGTCAGCGTCTACTCAAAGAATTATCTCGAAGGAGGAATTGGCTCTTTGTCGTGGGCTACAATCGTCGTTAAGTCGTAATTCCAAGTATTTGCGAACCTCAGTCATGGACTTGATTGAAAAGGCGAAGCGCCAAGAGCATCGTAGCTATCTTGTCGGCCCTGCGGGTATGAGTCAATCAATCGAATGGCTGTACGAGTACCTTTGTGAGCGCAATCTAATCCAAGGGCGTGTATTGTGTTCCGATGGAAATTTACCAGAATTTCTTCAAAGCGCTGAGGTAAGCGCTGTTTTGCAAGGCGACGCGGATAAACTCAATGTCGTGACTGATTATAAACTTAATATATCACTTCCAGTTTTTGAAAACATTGAGATTTGCAACATCGTGGTATGATTCGTGGTCCATTGGGAACTATTGAAAAAGCGGTCGATTTTCGCTGCCGTGTGCTCTCGCGCTCCACGATCACGCCGCCCTACGGAAGGACGTTAGGGGACGTTAGGGACAGTCCTTAACTCCCGTATATCACAAATAACCCCTACGCCGCAACCCGATGGTACATCGTGAGTAAGCCGCCCAACCGATCCTTCCTGACGATCGCGCCGCTGCGGTTGGCCAGCAGCGGGTCGGGTTCAATCACCGCGCCATCCAGACCAGCATGTGGTCGCTCTCGGTGGTAGTGTTCCAGGTACTCGGTGACCAGGTGGCGGAGTTCAGGCTGACCCATCGGAATGCAGTGATGGAGGCATTCCTCCTTCAGCGACCTGAAGAAGCGCTCGATGAACGGATTGCAGTTGGGCGAGGACGGCGGGATGCGGACGGGTTCCACGCCGACGGCCGTCAGCGTGGCTCGGAACCGCTCCGCGTACATCTCCAAAAGTCTCACGCTGCAACCCGGTGATAGAATTTCAGTAATCCTCCCAATCGCTGCCGGCAGACGATCGGACCTGAACGATATGCGACCAGCGGATCAGGGTCGATGAGTTGGCCGCTCAGCCCGGCATGTGGCCGCTCACCGTGGTAGTGCTCTAGGTACTCGGTTACTAGGTGACGTAGACCAGCCTGACCGAATGGAATGGTAAGGCTGAGGCATTCCTCCTTCAGGGATCTGAAGAAACGCTCAATGAATGGATTGCAGTTTGGCGACTGCGGTGAGCGCACCGATTCGTTCACCTGGAACGCAGGAGCGGTGTGGTGGATGACCGACGGGCTGTCATTCGCCGGCCTGGTCGCCACCGGGTTCCGCATCCCGAACTTTGGCGAACTGACGGCCATCAGCGCGCCCGACAGGGATGTCCGCGTTCGAGGATACTCCATTCGGCAGTGGCGAGAACTGATTGGGCAGGCCGGCCTGCGCGTGCATCACATCGGGGCGGCTGAAGACTGCCGATAGCGGCGGCATGTCGATCCGGGGCATCCCATTCAACTCGGAATCGCTGTCGCACTTCCGGGTCGAGTCTGCGGCGCACCGGGCGGCTCTCTTGTCGCGTTGGACACCGCCGTCGAAGCGATGGACCTCGGCATGCGCGGGCGCGGACTGCCGCGAAGCTCATAGCGTCGACGCTGATCGGCCCGATCGGACAGGGCCGGTGCTGATTTCGGGGACGATGGACGTGTAGCATGATCTTTTGCAGCCAGGGGTTGCAGGTTTGCCGGCAGCATCTTATTGCAAATGATTATCAACATCAGATAAGACGACCATCAGCCCACCGCTCCGGTGCAGCTCCAGACCAGGAAAGGATCCCCATGACCATCACCTTCGTCTCCACAGCAGAACAGCGGACCTGGCTGCGGCTCCTTGAACTCGATGGTGAACGGTGCTGGCAGCGTGCCCAGCGGCGGCGGGCCCGGTCGCAACGGCGGAAGGCGGTCCCGGCGACCGATGCTAAGCAATGAGCGGCGCCTCAGCACTTCCGCTGGACCGGCCGATACGGCTCTCCACGGCGGAGTGGTTCCGCCGTCAGCGCGAAATCCTCATCGACCATGACGGCCGAATCTACCGTCTGCGCTTGACCAGTTCCGGAAAGCTGATCCTCACCGCCTAATCGACTGTTTCGTTTCCGCTCACCCCAGCTAGCCGCCGCCAGCCAGGAATCTCAGGGTCGTTATGACCCCAAGGATCTCCATGCCGCTGGCAGCGGTCATCTCGATGCATTCCGAACCGGCCGTGGACCGGTCCCGCGGCAACCTGCCGCGGCGGGTGCTGCTGGCCGTCCATCGCTACGTCGGCCTGGCCATCGCGGTCTTCCTGCTGGTCGCCGGCATGACCGGCAGCGTGCTGGTGTTCTACCATGAACTGGATGCGGCGCTCAATCCGCACCTCTTCGCCATCACTCCGCCAAGCGCGGACACGCCGATGCTCGATCCCTGCACCTTGCGGGATCGCCTCCAGGCCAAGGCGCCCGGACAGGCGGTCGACAGCGTGGTGTTGGAGCGCACGCCTGGGCACAGCGTCCACGTCTGGATGAGCCTGGACGGCGGTCCTGCACGCGAGTGCTTCGTCGATCCCTACACCGGCCGCATCCTCGGATCCCGAGCCTGGGGTGATCTGTCGGAGGGTCTGGTCAATCTGATGCCCTTCCTCTACCGCCTGCACTACCAGCTGGCGCTCGATGAGGTCGGCACCCTGCTGTTCGGCATCGTCGCCCTATTGTGGACGATCGACTGCTTCGTTGGACTGGTCTTGACCTTCCCCCCATCGCGGCCGGCCAGCGCGGCGTCCGATGGTCGGTCCTGGCTGGCCCGTTGGCGGCCGGCCTGGGTGGTACGGGCGGGGTCGTTGTTCGGCGCCATCTTCACCGTCCATCGTGCGGCCGGCCTCTGGCTGTGGGTGCTGCTGCTGGTGTTCGCATGGTCGGCGGTGGGGTTCAATCTGCGGCCGGTCTTCACCCCGGTGATGGGCGCGGTGCTGACCACGACGGACGTCTGGGCTGCGTTGCCCAGCCTGGATCCACCGCGACAGACTCCGCGCCTGGGCTGGCAGCAGAGCCTGACCGTCGCTCGCCAGGTGATGGCAGCGGAGGCGGAGCGCCGCCAGTTCACCATCGCTTCCGAAGGCGCGCTCACATATGCGCCGGGCCAGGGACTCTACCGCTACGATGTCTATAGCTCGCTCGACCTGGGCGATCGCTGGCCGGCGACCCGGATCTGGTTCGATGGCGACAGCGGTGCGCTGCACGCCTTCGACGCGCCGACCGGCGTGGCCTCAGGCAACACGGTGACCGCCTGGCTCTTTGCCCTGCACATGGGCACGGTTGGCGGTCTGGCCTATCGCCTCCTCGTCGTCGTGGTCGGCCTCGTCGTCGCCACCCTCAGCCTCACCGGCGTCCTCATCTGGTGGCGCAAGCGCCGCCGGACTGGCCGTCCCTCACCCGATCAAACCGATCCACGCCAGCCACCGCCAGCTAGGACCAACCCGAATGCGACCCCATGAACCATCGTCTCTTCCTCGTCCCCACCCTGGCCTGCATCGCCGGCCTGTCCGCCGCCGAGTCGGTGCCTGAACCGGCGGCTGATGCCATCACCGTCCAGGCCGAGGTAGAGGCCCCGCCGGCGACCGGCACCAAGACCGAAACGCCTCCGCTCCTGCAGCCGCAGACCATCAGCACGGTCGACAGCGACTTGATGAGCGACCAGCAGGTACTGAAGCTCGAGGACGCCATCCGCAACGTCGCCGGCGTGACCATCGGCGGTTACTACGGCGAGTGGGACTACTTCCGCATTCGCGGCTTCGATGCCGGCGACAACACCCGCCAGGACGGCCTCTTCGCCTCCCCCGGCTACTGGCTCAGCCCGGACATGGCTGGCGTGGAGCGGGTCGAGGTGCTCAAGGGGCCCTCGGCGATGCTCTACGGGCGCTCCGCCCTCGGCGGCATGGTCAACCTGGTCAGCAAGCAGCCCGAGCACACGCCGTCCACCAAGGTCAGCATATCCGGCGGCAGCTACGACTTCGGTGAGATCATGGGCGATACCGGCACCACCCTCGCCGATGGCGCGGTCGGCCTGCGCCTAGTGGCGATGGGGCGGACCTATGGCAGCTACACCGATGGGGTCGAGGACTCGCGCCGGCTCTATATCGCGCCGTCGTTCACCTGGTGGGGCGAGGATACGACCCTGACCATTCTGTCGCACTACCAGCGCGATATGCTCAACGCGGCCTGGCCGCTGCCGGCTTCTGGGTTCATCACAGAAAATCCAAACGGCTCGCTGCATCGCGACCTCAACGTCGGCGAGCCCGGCTTCCAGAATACGGTCGACAACGCGCGGATGGCGATCGGCTACCAGTTGGAGCATCGCTTTACCGACGACCTGTCGCTGAAACAGAACGCTCGCTACACCCGCCTCAACGAGACCTTCCAGGGCATCTATCCCTCGGTGCTGCAGGCCGACGATCGGACCCTGGACCGCGCGGTCTACAATGCGGACTCGTGGGCGAAATCGGTGCAGATCGACACGATGATCAACGCACGGTTCGCCACCGGATCGGTCCGGCATGAGGGGTTGCTCGGCGTCGACTTCGGGCGCGAACACACCACCGGACGGTACGGCTATGCCGCCATCGCTTCGCTCGACGTCTTCGATCCCGTCTACGGTGCAACTCCCGGTCCGTTCACGGACTACTACGACGGGGAGACCACGATCCGTCAGGTCGGCGTCTATCTCCAGGACCAGGCGACCATCGCCGAGGTCCTGACCCTCACCGCCGGCGTGCGCTTCGACCGTGTCGATGCTGAGGAGATCGAGGCGCTCGCCGCCACCTCGACGGAGAGCCACGACACCGGCACCACCTGGCGGGTCGGGGTTGCCTGGGCCTTCCGGCCTGAGGCCTCGGTCTACACCAGCTACGCCACCTCCTTCCGGCCGCAGCCCTACAACCAATCCGCCGACGGCGAACAAGTCGATCCCGAGCGCGGCGACCAGATCGAGGCTGGCTTGCGCCTGGCCGATCTTGAGGATCGCTATTCGGCCAATCTGGCGATCTATCAGATCACCCGCCGCGATGTCGCCACTGCTGACTTGGCCAACCCCGGGTTCTCGATCATCACTGGCGAACAGCGCAGCCGCGGCTTCGAGTTCGAGACCAAGCTGAAGCCGGTGGATGGCCTGACCTTCACCGGCAGTTACAGCTACATCCGCGCCGAGGTCACCAAGGATAACAGCCTGCCGGTGGGCGACCGGCTGCTCAACGTGCCCGACCACAGCGCCAACGGCTGGGCGAAGTACGTTCTGCAGGAGGGGGTGTTCAAGGGGTTCGGCGCCGGGCTCGGTGTGCAGTGGTACAGCAGCCAGGCCGGCGATCTACCCAACACCTTCGAACTGCCGGCCTATGCCGTCGTCGACGCCGGCCTGTTCTACGACCGCGGACCGCTGAGTGCGCAGATCAATGTCGACAACCTGCTCGACAAGACCTACGCCATCGGGTCCTACAACGAATTCTATGTCCGCCCTGGCGATCCACTGACCGTGCGCGGCTCGGTCTCCTACACCTTCTGAACCGGAGCTACACCATGATCCTGCGTCACCTATCCGCGATCATCCTGGCCTGGGGCCTGGTGTTCGCTCCCGCTGCTGCCCATGAGACCTGGGCAGAGCAGGTCATCCTCATCCACTACGGCGAACCGGGCGGCCCGCTCGACTCGTACAAGCCGGAGCAGATCCGGGACCTGTCCGCAATCGGTGGGGACGGCGCGGCGTTGGCCGTCACTGCCAGGTCGGTCGGCGGTTCCGCGGTGGCGGTGTCCTCCCCTGGCGGGGATCCGGCCGCGGTGTTCTACGCCATGCAACTCGGGCACTACGTCATCACCGGTGACGACTGGAAGCCGGCCACGGCCGAGGCGGCAGCAAATGCCGCCAAGACCTGGACCGGTGCCTTCACCGCAACCAGTATCCTCGCCTGGCATCCCAGCCTGGCGCAACCACGTGGCCGAAGCATCGAACTGGTGCCGCTGGCCGATCCGGCTTCGGTGCCGGAGGGACAGCCGCTGCAGCTGCGCGCCTTCCGCGACGGGAAGCCGCTCGCCGGCGTGACCGTGCATCGCGGCGAGGGCGTGCCGCCACTGGTCAGCGATGCTGCTGGCGATCTGGCCGTGCCAGTGCGGAAAGGGCACCAGGTCATCCTCGGAAACCTCGATGTGGTGGTCGGGGGCCGTACCACCGGCCACATCGCTGTCCTGTCATTTCATCATCCCTGACTTGGAGCATGCCATGGCATTCCCACAAACTGGCCTCGTCGAACGTCTCCTGCATCTGCGCCATCCCGGCGGCATATCGTTGGGTGATGCCGCCAAGCGGCTGGGTGTGCCGGAGGGGCGGGTGGCCGAAGCCCTGGCTGGGCATGGCCAGAATCTGCCGGGCGGCAGCGTCCGCGCGATCAGGCTGGTCTCTGATCCAGAGGCACTGCTGACCGCGCTCCTTTCTGGTGGTCCGATCGCCATCGGCGTCGGCGACCATGGAATCAGTGGTTGGCGACTGGCGACCATGGTCTCGGTCGTCTATGACCGACCGGCGCTGCGCATCCGCTGGGATGGTGCCGAACTGGTCCTGCCGGTCGACGGCCTGCGGGCCTATGGTCTGGTCGAGGCCACCGGCTGCCGGTGCGGCGAACGCCGCTCCGTCGTGTGGTACGACGCGATCGGGCGCCCCCTGATGCGGGCCACCCAGCGGGTGGAGGCGGATCCGGCCGCCTTCGTCGTGTGCTGCGACCGTTTCGCCGAGTCGCAGCCGGCGACCTGGGCCACGATGAAACCGATCCGAGAGCCTCTCCCCGAGACGGAGCGCCATCAACTGCCCGTGGACATGCTGGGACGCATCGCGGCGGATCTCCATCTCGCCCTCGATGTGCCGCCCCTGACCCTGGTGCTGGGACAGGAGCGTTACCTTCTGGTCCAACACGCCCTGTCCTGGCAGAATCGTAGCGCGGATCGGACCTGGCGTTTCAGCGATGGCCCAGGATGGGTGAACCTCTGGCAGGATGCCATCGCCGGACTGGCGATCGCGCGGGTGCCATCGCCAGGGAGCCTGCACGCGATCGAGGTGCTGGATGCGAGCGGTCAGCGTGGTCTGGCCATCCTGCCGCAGCAGGCCCCGGACGGGAATGACCCGGCCGGTTGGGCCGAACTGATCGCTGACTGGTCGGAACATGTCACATGATCCTGCCCGATCCGGCCTATCAGCAGCGCCGCTCCGAGTCCCTCGCGGTGAGTCTGCTGCGCGAGGATCTGGCCTTGGTCGGTCAAGAGGCCGCGAGTTCGCGCTGTGGCCAGGTGCCTGGATTGCGCCTACGCTTCGTGCTTCCGACGATCCGTCGGGATGAGCCTATCGGACGCGCCTTGATCGACGCCGTCGCGTGCTCCTGGGAGCCGGCCAGGTCCAAGGCGCGGCATCACGGCCAGCCCCGCGAATGACAGCTTGCGGACACCGCCGCGGCTACTTCCGCTGGCCTGGATCTGGTGCCTGACTTCCACCGCCACGGCTCGGTCCGTCAAGCGCTCCATCCGGTGCAGGAACGTGAAGCCGGCGTGCGTGGGGGCGAGGGAGGGGATGCTACGTCGCCGGGTTGCTCGCTCACGGCGTCGTCGGCCGGATCGCGGCCAACAGCCGCACCGCGATGACCACGATGGTTGCCCTCGTCTCCGTTGTCACCGCCATTGGTGCGCTACTGGCGTGGCTGATCACCCGGGCCGTTACCCGACCGGTGCAACAGGTCCGTCGAACCCTCGCGGCTCTGGCTACCGGCGACCTCACCATGCACACCGAGGTAACGAGCCAGGATGAAGTTGGTGCGATGGCAGGTGACCTCAACCACACCGTCGAAGGCCTACGCAGCATGGTCGGGACCATCAGCGCCGGTTCGCACGGCATCGCCGGCGCAGCTGAAGAACTGAGCGCGGTCAGCCAGCAACTGACCAGCAGCGCCACCATCGTCTCCGAGCAGTCCGGCTCAGTGGCCGCTTCGGCCACTGAGGTCTCTCAGAACATCAGCACCTTCGCCTCCGGCGTCGAGGAGATGAACGCCAGCGTCGGGGAGATATCCAAGAACGCGAGCCAAGCCGCGACTGTCGCTCGGGAGGGCGTTGACGCATCAGCGCGGGCTCAGCAGGCCATGGACAGTCTAGGGAAGTCCTCGGGCGAGATTGGCGCCATGGTCCAGCTCATCACGGGCATTGCCGAACAAACCAACCTGCTGGCACTCAACGCCACAATCGAAGCGGCCCGTGCCGGGGATGCTGGCCGTGGCTTCGCTGTTGTCGCCAGCGAAGTGAAGGAACTGGCCAGGAAGACCGCCGAAGCCACGAGCGACATCCGTAAGCGCGTTGAAGCCATTCAGCATGACACCCTGGAGGCAACCTCGGCCATCAAGCAACTGAGCGAGATCGCTGATCGGGTCAGCGCCCTCCAGCAGTCCATCGCCAGTGCCGTCGAGGAGCAGTCTGCAACCACTCGCGAACTGTCCGGTAACATCGTCCAGGTCTCACAGGGCGGGGCTGACATCGCTAAGAGCATTGTTCATGTCTCAGAGGCGGCGAAGCAGGCCAGCGCCGGCGCCCACGACACCCTATCCTCGGCCAAGGAGTTGGCTCGCCTCGCAGCCGAGTTGCAGCAGATCGTCGGTCGATTCAAGACGCAGTAGTCTCCCGCCATCTCCGGGAGAAGGAGAACCTGGGTGGCGTCTTGAATGTCGAAGCATGTGACCTTGCCCTTCTGAAAGCGGAACACATGCCGATTGGGGGCTAACAGGTAGCTCTTCGGTAACCGCAGCAACGCGGGATGCGGCACCAGCGTTCCGTCGCTCCGGCGGTTGACCCATCCGCGACCGACAAACCGCCGAAACCATGCGACGTTCGATGTCTGCGGTGGCATGGCACCCATGCGGGGCAGGAGGCTACCGTGGTGCCGATGTCCAGCAAGGTCGTAGCGTGCTCGCCGTTTGCCAAGCGAACGAAGCGAACATGCCATATCGGATCGGTGAGGGTCCACGTATGTGGACGGAGCCCACACCAGTGCAACGTCGCGCTCTGGAACAACGCGAGACAGGGATTATCATGCGCGCTCTCGTCCTTCCCATACCGGCTGCGACATTACTCCCGTTGGTGGTGCCGTCTAGAAAAGTCCTCGTATCGGTGTATAATAACACCATCGGATAACCACGTGTTCCACGTAGGAGGAATGCCATGAAACGTCTCGAATTGGCGCAGGATATCACATCTGCTCGGCAAACCCTGGTGGAATCGCTGGTGAGCCTGAGCGATATCGTTCTTGACGGAACGCGGGACGACGAAGACGGAAAGGATTTGGCGATGGCTCTCGATCAGGTGCACAACGCCAGAAACACGGTGGAACTGGTTCTGAAGCGTCTGCAGTTCCTGCAGAAACTGGAGCGGCTGCGTTCCGGGTCCATCACTGCTAGCGGTCGCTGGCATACGGTGTCGCTCGTTCGATTGGGTGTCGATTGCGGCTACGCGATAGATGATGTTAACCGTATTGTTGAGGCTGCCCTGGGGGTTGTCATCAAACAGGCCGAGCCACCCGCTGTGGCGCGACAGGACGATCATGTCGGTATCAAGCAGGGCAATGAAACCATCAAGGATCCGCCGCGGTCTTCGAGCCCGAGCCCCTGAGCTGCTACCCCTGAGCTGCGTGCAAGACAACGCGAGTGACACCAGACTGTTGCCGCTGGTCCACCATCACAATACTCTGCCCGTGGCATGTCAGCACTGATCTCCACCTTCACCAATCCGGCTACCGGTACCTGCTATCGGTTGATGGGTGAAACTGCCGGTTGGCGGATCTCGAAAGTCAGGACCGACAACGGCCGGCTCCGACTCGTGCATCTACGCGGACAGCATGGAGGTCAGGTCGTTGATGCCGTGATCGTCGCCCGATTCGTGGCTGGGCACGGCGGTGTGGTCGCGCAGCCTGTTGATCCATCCGCTCTCCTCGCGGCGGTGGTGGTCATGGACATGGATCACACGGCAGACGTGCTGACGGCTATCGCCCGGGAGTCGGAATCAGTCTACATCATCGGCTGTAGGGGGTTTAGGCCTCGGAGCCCTGTGCTACGTCAACAGCGGGTCAACTCCGTGGCCAAGGCCATGGTTGAAATGCGGGCAATGGCTCTGGCGTGGCGGGGAAGTAGGCTTGTTGCCGCTGGCGCATTGCCGGTGTGGTTGAGCGCGGCCTTGGAGGATGGGCCATAGCTGTACGACGAACATGTGCATCAGAATCCAGTGCCACATCGAATCAGAGCCTCCAGTCAGCCACCGAATCCGCAGATTAGGCGCGCCAGGACGGCGCCACGTGCTTCGCTGGCTGCCACTCCTTAAGTCAGCAGATCTCCACGGCCACACCTGGTAGCAGCAGGTCGTAGATATCAGCGATGTCCAGCTGGCGCAGGCGTGGACAGCAGCGGCGACCACGCCGTCGAATTGCTAGCCAAGATCGGTGGGGATATAATCTTCAGCAGATGTCGATTTCCCCGTCTTCTCTGCTTCCACTTTGCTCTGTAACGCCGATAAAATGGCTACCGTCACCTCAGTCATATCGCATGGCTTGGTGAAAAATCGGCTAACGTGACTGACATTGATGGCGGAGATCAATTCAGCAACTGTCAGCGCCCCAGAAATCATGATTATCACGACACGAGGAAAGTATTTTGCAACCTCCTTTGCTAAGAGCATTCCACCTATTCCTGGAGTTGCATTGTCTATGACCATCACATCGACCTCGTTGCTTTCCATGCGTAACAGCGCCGACTCACCACACTCGGCGAATAACAGATTCATATTGCGCTCACGAAAATCCCTTGCGACAGAATCAAGGTAGCGCGTGTCGTCGTCGACAATCATAACGGTATGTTTTTTCGACATGGAGGAATCCGTGGCCTAACCCAGACGTCAGGTACTATGGGGCAAAGCCGGGGTGGAACTGGTAACGGACGTTCGTGGTCGTGACGGCATAGACGGGAGAGGGGCCTTGAGGGCCGGGAATAGATCGCTGCCATACTGGGTATGCACCTCCATCTGCTCAGCCAGGTCAACCGCGTCGTGGAAGTCGTCACTGGCCACGGTGATGTCGGCGACGGCCTCTATTGACTTCGCCAGCATTGCCGGATGCGATTGTGCCAGCTGCTTCAGAACCAGGGTCTGTCGGGACAGCAGCCGGAGTGCCTCGCGGCAGCGATCGAAGAGGACCTTCTGGGCTAAGGCTTGGCGTATCGCTTCAGCCAGGATCTCCGGCGGACAGGGCTTGGTCAGATAGAGGAAGACATGGCCTTCGTTGACCGCCTTCGCCATGGTTTCGGGGGTGACGATGCCGGTCAGCATGATACGCACCGTCCCCGGGAACAGGATACGGATCTGGGCAAGGAAATCGGATCCCTGGATTCCAGGCATGCGATCATCAGACACAACCACATCCACGTCATGACTCTCCATCTCCAGTATTGCCTCCGGTGCCGACGCGGCGTACAGGATCTCGTAGGGTTCTTTGTGCAGTGCGCGAAAGAGCGTGGTGAGCATGGCAAGGTCGTCATCGACCAGCAGTACGGTCCAGGACATGATGGTAATCTCGATCGTCAGGTGGTAGCACGCATGAGTTGTGCGGTGCCAAGGAGCGGGCGTTTAGGTGTTAAAGTATACAGGACCTAGTTGAGTTCCTCGCGGTCAATCTGACGTCTGACTAGCCGCATCATTCAAGGCGACTCCGCTTCTTCCATGGGGTGATAGCCGGTTAATCCGACGATGAGATAGCCCTGGTGTCCGTACCTGTGCAGATCGCGTGTGATATCACAGATCCGATACTGGCTTGGCCGAAGTACCGTACGGACAGGCGGTTGAATTCATAGGAATAGAGGGAACGGCATATGAGGCGAATGGCGAAAGCAGGAAAGTGGAGGATGGTTGGGGTGGGTAATTTCGCATTGCGCTTCCATAGGCTCATGTGGTAGAATTAGGTGTATGCTCTTCAGGTCGAAGTCTCAGAGAGTCTCGTATGAACGATAAACACCGTCCCCGGATCTTGGTAGTTGATGATAATTACATCAACAGAACGGTTATAAGATATACGCTGGAACGACTAAGCTGTTCGCATGTCGAGGCTGAGAATGGCTTGATTGCCCTGGAGGCGTTTAGATCGCAGCCGTTTGATCTGGTTATGATGGATGTGGCTATGCCGATTATGGATGGATGCGAAGCGACCCGGCACAATGCGGCATTACGAATCGTTCATTGGTAAGCGAACTCCCATATTAGGCATTTTCGGATTTTGCTCTGATGAGGATCGCCAGAAGGGATTTTCCGCTGGGATGGATGCGTATATCGCCAAGCCGATTGACCCGCATCAGATTGCACAGGAATTGCAAACATGGCTTCCTGGGCGTGTTGATGGTGTTTTTCGCCACAACTGCACCAGAAGGAACACGGTTCAGTTAGTGAAAGAATGATCAGTGTTCGGGCGTACAAGGTACAAGCGATCTAAGATCGGAAGAGCA
>JALHRW010000128.1 GCA_022841245.1 Planctomycetota bacterium | reverse complement strand
CATTCGCCGGTGCACGTTCCAGACCGCGCCGCGCCATAATCAGCGGCATGCACAGCCACACCGCAAACCGCATCCGCACCTCCAGTCGCTACAGCCGCGCATGCCATGGCCGGTGGTCTCGGCGCTGTAGCCGCTGAACCGGCGGGCGACTTCGCCGAAGTCCTTGGCGGTCGCCGTGGTGCCCCAGCCGCCCAGGTAACCGCGTACCAGGTGGTCGATAGCGCGTGGATCACCAAGCAATCGGCGGCGCTGGTCGGCGCATCGGACCTGTCCGTGCTCGGCGTCGAGGCCCACGTGCGGAGCGCCGAGCTGATGGGCAGCAGCGCCATCACCGTGGATGGGAAGTCGGCGGCCAGCATCATGGTGGAGCTCAACTGTGGCGCGATCCCGACCGCCCAGGACGTGGCCCAGGCGACGCTGCAGATGACGGTCGAGGCCGGGCTGAGCCTCAAGGACGTGCTGCGCCTGCTGCTCGCCACGGCCGCCGGCGACGCCACGGGCCTGGACGCCAATCCGGCATTCAAGAGCCAAGACGGCGGCAAAACGCGCTTGGCCGGCACGCGCAGCGGCGGCGATCGCACCATCACCACCATCGACCCGTCATGAGCTGGGACGGCGCCTGGTCGGGCAATTGGTTCGGCGGATGGGTCGGCGAGGACGGCGACGCACCGCCGCCCCTGACGCCCGCCGAGTGGCTGATCCGCTGCCGCCGGCGCCGCAGGCGCTAGCCCGCAACGTACTGCTTCCTTCCGACCGCTGTCGGTTCCGCCCATGGTCAGGGCTGAGGACACCGACATGGCGGACCCCGCCGACGAGGCCACCTACACGCCCTAACGACCCTGTATTGGGGACTGCACAGCGCCGCGATTCCGCTCGGCGGCGACCAGCAGGACAACGAGGACCCGAACAAGCTCGCCCAGGATGACGCCGAACCCGGCGCCCAGGTCGAGCAAGAGACGCCCGGCGACTCCGCCGAAGCGCGGCCGGCAGGCGAAGGCGACGAGCCCGAGCAGGACGGCGACGACTCCAACCAGGCGAGCGATCCGCTTGCGCTGGCCCAGCAGGAGCCCGCACCGGAGCTCAAGCCCGCGGCCGAGAAGCCCGAGCCGGCCCCGAAGCCCACAACCCCCACACCGAAGCCAACCACGGCTGCGGCCAAGCCGAGCGACCCGCCGGCGAGCGATGACAAGGATCTCGAGGAAGCGCTGGCGGACATTCCCGCCGAGGACTGGCAGAAGGGCGTTCTGAGCCACAAGGCCAAGAGCGTCTACCTGTCGCAGAAGCGCGTCCTGCGCAAGCAGGCCGAGGAGATCCAGAAGTCACGCAAGGCCACGCAGGACCTGGAGGCGGTCGAGAAGTTCCGCACGGAGCTGGGGCTGGAGCCAGAGGAATGGGTCCATGGCGCGACTCTGACCGGAGCACTCAAGCGGGGCGACCCTCGCGCGATTCCGGTCCTTGAGCAGCACCTGGCCAGCCTCCGCAAGCGCACCGGACAGGAGCCGCCTCCGCCGCCCGCGCCGCCCCAGCCGCACGCGCCGAGCGTGGACCTGGCCGAGATCCTGACCGAGATCGAAGCGGCGGAAGCCAACTTCGACTTCGACAGCTTCTCGGGCGTCAGGATGACGCCGGCCGGCAGGTGCGGCGCTGTGAGCGTGGGCTTGTCGCATGCCATGTTGGCGGCGGCGGTGATATTCCAGTCGGTCAGGGCCTCGGCGTAGCCCATGCCGTCCTGCACCGACCTGTGCACGTCATTGCCCAGGTCCGCCTCGGGCGCGGACTTGGGCTGGCCATCCTCGGCGATGCACGCGGCGGCCATGATCGGCTGGCCGTTGCAGAGGCTGAAAGACGTTCTCGCGCGGGCCGACGACGACGCAGCCCAGCCCGGCAGCCAAGGCAGCGCCGAACTCGACGTGGCGACCGCCGCGGCTGCTGGTCATCGAGCGTGGGGTCTCGGTGAAGCTGATGCAGCAATCCGCGGCCATCAGGTCCTCCCAATCCTCGACGGCGAAGCGGGTGCGCTCGCCATCGGCCGCCTCGGTGCTTAGGCCCTTGTCGTCGATCTGGTGGTTGCCGTTGAGCCAGCGGCTGGTGATGGTGTGGCCGGCGGACTCAAGGGCGGTGCGGTAGCCGCACAGCTCCTCGCGGCGGGAATAGCGGGAGGCGAGATAGATTTTCATGACTCAGGCCTTCCCGCCGGCCACCGGCTCCAGCTTTGCGTCCGCCTCGGCGATCTCGTCAATGTAGGCCTGCCGGTCCTCGTCGCTCAGCAGGGACAGGTCGGCTACAACGGCCAGCTTCCAGCGCTTCATGATGCCCAGGACCAGGGCCTTGCCGCCCGGGCCGCGCTTCATCAGGGCTTCGGTCACTTCCTGGCAGCGGGCGGTGGTCGGCTCGGTCTTGGCCGGGACGCCGGCGTCGGCGGCGTGCTCGCCCTCCGCGGCGGGAGACTGGCCACCAGCGGACGCGCTGGCCCCGGAGGGGTCGTCGCTGGGCTGCTCGGTCGTCTGCTGAACGGCGCCGCCGTTCTCCGTCGCCGCGGGGGCCGCGGTCGTCTCGATGGTGCGCTTCTTGGCCGCCCTGGGCTCCGTCTGCACCGAGGCGCTGGCGGTCACGTCCACCAGGTCCGCCATTTCCTCAACGCTGTGCATGCCGGCGAGCGCATCGGCGAAGGTGTCGCGGAGCGCGAAGGCGCGGGCGCGCATCTGCAGCATGCGCTGCGGGGTCGAGGTCCAGGGGCCGGCCTTCTTCCAGAGGTTGGCCTCCTTGGCTTCGATCACCGAGAACGTGCGGGTGACGGGGGCGCGGCCCTTGCGCTTGGCGGTGCAGATGGCGGTAAAGGTGTCCTCGTAGGCCTTGCCCTCGGTGGACTCGATGCAGTCCTCGAACTCGGCGTGATTCTGGCAGACGGCCATCATCAGGTCGCCGTACACGCAGGGCTTGCCGTTGATGTCGGCAATCCCGCTCATGGCGGTGAACACGTCCACGCCCAGGCGAGCACCCATCGCGCCGACGACCATGATGCTGTCGGGCTTGTTGCGGAAGGCCTTGGGCACGAACTCGGTCTTGGCCAGCATCTGGCAGAACTTTTCAGCCTGCTCGATGGTCTGCGGCGACATGGCGAGGCCGAAGCCGGAAGCGGCCGGGCGGATGGCGACAGCGGTGGAAGGGGCGGGGGACGTGGACATAGCAAACTCCTCGGGTCGAGGGGGTGGATCAGATGGACTCGAACTCGCAGCCGCAGGACGCGCACACGGCGACGGTCCAGCGCTTGGGCAGCAGGGCGACGTGGCCACAAGGCAGGATGACGTAGAACTTGCGCATGGCGGACTCCTCGGGTCGAGGTTGAAGTCAGGAATCAGGGGATGTTGGCCGCGAACCAGCCGAGTGTGGCCAGTGCGGCGATGGGGGCGATAACGGCGCACTCGTAGGCGACGGCGCGCAGTTCGCCGACCGCAGCGTTGACCATGCCCTTGCGGGCCATGCGCCGGGCGATCGCGCGGCGGCGGTCCATGTCGGCAGCGGACACCGGGCGGTTGCGGTCGAATCCGGCGAGGCGGTTGCGCTGGCGGGCGTGGTCTTTCAGGGACCAGCGGTCGGTGAAGACGGTCAGCATGACGCCTCCGCGTCGATTTGCCGTTCCGCCTGGCTCTCCAGGTCGGCGTCGCGCTCGTCCTGGTCGATGTCCTCATGGTGGCCGCATTCGTCACAGCCGCCGCACAGGCAGCGCTCCACCAGACGCTCCAGGGGGCCGATCATGCGGACCTCGCAACGGGTTCGGTCGGGGTGATCGCGGAAACCTCGGCCGGCGGCGCGGCGCACAGGCCCAGGGCGGCCAGCTTCTCGACCACGTACCAACCGGGCTTGAACAGGCAGCCCTTCACGCGCATGTTTTCGCGCGTCCAGCGCCAGAGGGTCGTGCGATCGATGCCGCAGCGTTTGGCGGCGGCGGAGAGGCGCAGGATCACGACGCCACCGCCTGCCGCTCGACACCGAGCGCCATGCGGAGCAGCTTCCCGGCCGCGCCGATCGGCCAGCGGTTACCGCCCTCGGCCTCGCTCAGGGTCATGAAGTTGACGCCGAGTCGGATGGCCTGGGCGTTGCGGCTGCGGTCCTTGTGGTTGATGCGGTCCTGGAGGATCAGGCGGACGACCGAACCGGCCTTCGCCTTCCGGATCGCGGCCAGGGCCAGGTCTGCCGAGTAGGCTGGCTGACCAGGACGGCGACCACGGGGGAGGTGCTTGCGCATATCCCCTAGATATTCAAGCGGGGTTGAACGTCAATAGGAATTTCAAGCGGGGTTGAACTTCCTAATTACTGGTTCACACGGGCTTGAATACCGCATATGATCAAGGCGTGAGTCCCTTCTCCCAACTTCTTGGTGAAGCCCTGAAAGCGCGAGGAATACGCGGCTATCAGCTCGCTGACATGTCGGGATGCTCGCGCGGGGCGGTGTCGGAGGCGAACACCGGCAAGGATGCGCCGCGCGACGAGGTAGCTAGGAAGTGGGCGGAAATATTGCAAATTACCGGCGCTGATCTTGAGGCGTGGCTCGATGCGGCCGCCACACAGAGAGCGCAGCGCACCGACATGCCGGCGCGAAACGGCGAGAGTCGCATGGCGCGACGCATCGAGCACCTGGAGCGCATGGAGCGCAACCTGGCCGCGCTCGCCAGCGAGCTAGTTTCGCTTACGCTGGCAGACGGGCCGGCAAAAAATCGGCTGATCGAGCTAATTCAGCGCGACGTTGCCGGGCTCTCCTCTGAATCTCAGGTGCGGGCAGCAGTCGCAGATGCCCTGAGCGAACGGCCACTGTGATTTCTTCCATGATCACGCCTAGGTTGGTCATGCGTCGCTCGATCCGATCGAGTCGCGCGCCGGTCAGGGGCCTGGTGACCGGCAGGTCAGAGCGCTTGTCGCGCCGAGCTGGTGAGAGCTTGCCCATGCCGAAACCCTACCGCGGTATGACCGGGGTCAATACAACCACCTGCATCAGTGTGCAACCGGACGGGTCAGGGTTGGCATGGGTGCAATCGGGAATGCACGTATGAATGGAGCGGAACACCTGTTTTTTCGCGCTTCTCCGCATGGCAGACATCCGGCGTGGTGGGTCGCGCTAAAGCTATGCTGGATAGCAGCCACCGTGGCCGTCCCTGTGATTTGTTTTTTTGCTCTCGTGCCATGGATTGGTCGGTGGCTAGACTTTGGGGTCTCGGTTTGCGCGGCGGCGTTTACATCGGTTTGTATTCTGCAGGGTTTATACAGTAGCGACCTGTGGCAGGCGCCGCTCGAACTGCTCTGGCCCCACAACGGCAAAGCTACAGGGTAATGCCCTGGATCGAATCCCACGGTGACGGCCATCGAGTCGCCTGGCGCACCGGCGGCCGCGGCTCCCCCATCGCCAAGGGCGAGACCTTTCCGACCCTGGCCGAAGCCAAAGGCGAACTGCGCGCCCGCAAGGAACTGGCCCGGACGCGCCGCCCGACCAGCCGCCTGGTTGTCCCCTGGAGCGAAGTCCGTACCCGATGGCTGGCCTTCCTCGCCGAGCAGGGGCGGACGCTGGCCTACAGGACGCAGGCCAAGGAAACCCTGGAGCGGTGCACGGCCGACTGGACGACCACGGCCGACGCTACCCCGTCCAGCATGGCCAAGCTCAAGGTTGGCCCGTGGAGGATAGCCAAGGCGTGCCTGCGCTGGGCGCGCATCTACCTGTCGCAGGACGTGGATGCCGGCGCCATCGGCCGGCGGCCGCACCGCACCACGACCAAGCCCCAGCCCGACCTGCTGACGGAAGCCCAGGTTGCCGAGCTGGTCGCCAAGGCCGAGCGCCTGGGCGGGCTCAGCGGCCGGGCGCTGGCGCACCTCGTCAGCACCTACGGGCACCGGCCGCAGTCACTGGCCATGCTGCGCATCGAAAAGATCGAGCTGGGCGAGCGGCCGCGCATGACGTTTCCGGTTAAGAGTGGCGACACGCACCGGCACCCCATCCTGCCGGAAACAGCGGAGCTGCTGGCCAGGCTCATCGGCGACCGAAAGGAGGGGCCACTCCTGCTCGACCCGCTCGGCAAGGCCTGGACATCGGGCGCCAAGGCCTCGGCGTGGTTCTGGCATCAGGTCGGCGCAGACACGGACGAGAAGGACAAGGCGAAGCGGAAGCCGGCCATCGGGATCTATCAGCTCAAGTGCTACGCCATCAGCCTGATGCTCGAGCGAAAGCTGGATCTCAAAACGATCGCCTCGATCACCGGCCACCGGACGCCGGCCGTGATCTTGCGTTATGCGCGCACCAATGAAACTCGTCAGCTCGCTGCTCTTTCGGCCCTGGCCGCGCATCAGGCGACCGATAACCGTGCTCCCCAGGTGCCACCCACAGAGGCCGTAACGTCTTGATGTGCCTGTAGCTCAGTTGGTAGAGCAAGGGATTTTTAATCCCTGGGTCGTGGGTTCGATCCCCACCGGGCGCACCATTCATCCCGCTGTAGGTCGTTAGCCTACAGCGGGATGACGTTCTTGCCTGCGCCGCGTCACGCATCCAGGTCGGCGCCGACTGTCGACGGAGACGTCGCTCTGGTCGAGGTCGACCAGGCCCAGGTGATCTGATGAATCCCATACGGACGACAGCGGGGAACAGGTAGTGGATGCCATAGTCGGTTCAGTGGCGGCATCGGAAGGTGCAGCACAACCGGATTGCGAGTGCGATGCATGCCGCACACTTCCCATATGGACGCCAGTACGGGAATTCCGCTTGGCGCACCGGCTGACGCATGGGGCGCCGTAGCCTACGCTGTCGCCGGCTTCGCCCTGCTCGGGTGCAACTTCTTCTTTGTGATGAGCGAGTTCGCCATCGTCAAGGTACGCGACTCCCAGGTGGCTGCGCTATCGCTGAGCAATGACCCGCGGGCGCCGCTGCTGCGGCACATCAAGAGTCATCTCGACGAGTACCTCTCGGTGGTGCAGGTGGGCATCACCGGCGCGACCATCGGCATGGGTGTGGTCATCGACGAGGGCTTGGGTCAGCTGGTGAAGGACGTCTTCGCCAGGATCGGTTGGTCCGGCGAGGCGGCGGGAGTCGTCTCGGTGGTCGTCGCCTTCGCGCTCGCCACCTATCTGACCATCGTTACCAGCGAATTGGTGCCAAAGGCCATCGCGATCCGCAATACCGAGCGCGCCGCCCTGATCGCCGCCCGGCCGATGCGCATGCTGCATCACATCTTCTTCCTGCCCATCATGGTCCTGAACCTGTCAGCCAATGCCGTACTGCGTCTCCTGGGCTTCAGCAAGGATCTCAAGGAGGTCCACACCGAGGAGGAGCTGCGCATCATCCTGGGCGAATCCCAGGATGGCGGGGTGATGCCCTTCCGTCGACTGCTGCTGTTCGAGAACCTCTTCGACCTCGGCTCAGAGACGGTCAAGGACGCCATGCGTCTGCGCAGCCAGGTCAAGGTGATGCCGGCTGACGGGACCCGCGAGACCATGGTCGAGGCGATCCTGTCGCATGGCTATTCGCGCTACCCGGTGGTGGCTCGCGATGCCGATCCTGCGGCCGCGCCGATCGGCATCGTCCATGCCAAGGAGGTGCTGGCCAAGCTCGCGCCTGGCGCCCCGCTGTCGTCCATGGTCAGGCCCTTCCTCACCTTCCCGGCGGATGCGCCCCTGGAACGGGCGCTGAGCGAGTTCCAGCGTAGCCGCAATCACCTGGCCGTGGTCGTCGACGCCGCCGGCCGCTGGGTCGGCCAGCTGTCCTTCGAGGACGTCATCGAGGAGATCGTCGGCTCGATCGAGGACGAGTTCGAGCGCGAACAGCCGCTGCACCTCGACGAACTGCTCACCGACCGGCGCGTTGCGCTCGACATCACGGCCACCTCGATCGATGAGGCGATCAGTCTGGTCATGCGGCGGATCCCGCTGCCCGAACTGCCCGGGACGACCGGCAACGTGGATGTCGCGCGGCTCCTGCTCGAACGCGAGCGCAACCTGTCCACCTACGTCGGCCGCGGCATTGCCATCCCGCATGCCCGCATCGTGGGGTTGGAGCGTCCGATCGCCATCTTCGCGCGCCTCACGCCGGGGATCCTGGTGGCCAATCGGCGCGAAACCGCCCGCTTCCTCTTCATCCTCCTGGTGCCGTCCGGGGCGCAGCGCCTGCACCTGCGCCTGCTGGCCCGCATCGCCCAGATCGCTGAGAGCGACTACATCCTGGATCGCCTCGGCCAGGCCGGCGACGCTGCCGCCATCCAGGAGGCGTTGATGGCCGGCGACCGGGCGAAGCCCGGATGAGCCAGCAGCACGATCTGGCGGCGACGCTGCACGAGCTCGCGGCCATCTGCGGAGGACCGCAGGGTTTCACCCTCGATGAGCTGCATGCCCGTCTGGCCGAGCGAACCTGGCTGCTGCTGCTGATCCTGCTGCCGCTGCCGTTCGTCTCTCCGGTCCCCATGATGGGCCTGTCGATGCCCTTCGGCATCGCCATCGCTGCGATCGGCCTCGGTGTGAGCCTCGGACGTACGCCGCCCATACCGGCACGCATACGCGCCATGCGCTGCCCACCGGGGTTCGTCGCCCGGGTGCTTGCGGGGACCGCCCGCCAGATGAGCCGGTTGCGCTCCCTGTTGCGCCCGCGGTGGGTGTGGATGGTCGAGCGCCCGTGGACCAGGATCCTGGCCGGTGCGATCGTCGCGGTCAGCGGCATACTGCTGGCGCTTCCGCTGCCGGTGCCGTTTTCCAACGCGTTGCCGGCCTATGCCATCCTGCTCACCGGCCTGGGTCTCGCCCAACGCGATGGTCTCGCCATCCTCATCGGTCAGGGCGTGTTCCTCGGCACGCTGGCATTCTTCTGCACGATCGCCTGGGCGGCCGTGGCCGGCGTTCAGATGCTGGTGTAGGTCGTCGCTCCTGATCGGCTGGCAGGGCGACGAAACGGTTGCGGGGTCGGAGGCACTGATGGCGAACTATCCCCGGCGATAGAGCACGCAAGCAGCCCATGCGGGAGCTGCGGGTTGAGTCGGCCTGATGCGTCGCATGGTGGGGACATGCTTGAAATCGTGCTGCTTGTCGCCTTCGGCGTATTCCTGCTCATGCTCAACGGATTCTTCGTCCTCGCCGAGTTCGCCGTGGTCAAGGTCCGCTCCTCGCGCATCGAGGAGCTCGTCCAAGAAGGCCATCCCCGCGCCCGCCTGCTGCAGGAGGTGCATGGCAAGATGGACGAGTACCTCTCCGTCTGCCAGGTGGGCATCACCCTGGCCAGCGTCGCCCTGGGCATGGTCGGCGAGCGCGGTGCCGGCATGCTGGGGGCCAGCGACGGCTCGCTGACCAGCCGGATCATCGCCGTGGCGTTCAGCTTCATCGTCGTGTCCGGTTCGCACATCGTCATCGGCGAACTGGTGCCCAAGAGCATCGCCATCCGCGTCGCCGACCAGGCTGCCTTGCGCTGCGCCATGCCCTTGCGCATCTTCCACTTCCTGTTTTTCGTGCCGTTGTGGATCCTCAACCGCGTCGCCTGGGCCTGCCTCCGGCTGCTCGGCTTCCCCGGCAAGGCCAGCGAAGGCGAGCACAGCGAGGATGAGCTGCGCATCATCCTCGACCGCTCGCAGAGCCACGGTCTGCTCTCGTTCCGCCGCCTGCTCTTCATCGAGAACGTCTTCGATCTGGGCGAGCTGACGGTGAAGGACGCGATGCGCCCGCGCAGCCAGGTGAAGGTGCTGCAGGCAGCGGACCCGTGGAGCGACTCGCGGGCGATCATCCGCACCCACCGCTACTCGCGCTACCCGCTGATCATCGGCGACCCCGAGAAGCCGGCCGGCATCGTCCATCTCAAGGACATCCTGCTCAAGCAGGACGAGCCCGGCTCGGTGCCCGACCTCGCCGCCATCGTCCGGCCATACCTCAGTGTGAAGGAATCGGCATCGCTGGAGCAGACCTTGTCCGAGATGCAGCGTCGCCGCATCCGCGTCGCCCTGGTGTCGAACGCCGAAGGCCGCTGGACCGGGCTGCTGTCGCTGGAGGACGTGATCGAGGAGATCGTCGGCACCATCAACGATGAATTCGAGCGCGACGAAGCGGTGCGCGTCTCCGACGCCGTCGCCGCCAACCGGGTGGTGCTCGGCGTCGAGGCCCGTTCACTGATGGAGGCGATCCCGGCGATCCTGGCCAAGGTTCCGGCCGCAGCCCTCCCGCTGCCGGTCGATCAGATCCGCAAGGCGGTGCAGGAACGCGAGCGCACGGCCGCCACCTACCTCGGCCAGGGCATCGCCATGCCCCACGCCCGCCTGCATGGCTTGGAGAAACCGGTGATCATCGTCGCCAACTCTCCCCAGGGCATCGCCATCGAGGGCAGCACCGAACGCGCCCATCTCGTCTTCGTGCTGCTGACCCCGGCCGGCGCTCCGAAGGTCCACCAGCGTCTGCAGGCGACCATCGCCGCGATGATGGAGAACAGCGACTACGTCGCCGACCGTCTGCGCGAGGCCACCACGCCGGAACAGGCCATCGAGATCCTCCTCGCCGGCGAGCAGGCGACGCTGGGCTGATGTGCCTTAGTGCGGCTTGGCCGCGGCTGCCGGAGCCAGGTGGATGGCGCTGGCGCTGACGATCAGGGTCTTGTCGCCGGAGCCGGGGGCGACCGTGCCGCTGACCACCACGGTGGAGCCGGGTACCAGCCCGCTCGCCCCTTCGAGGGCTGCTGCCAGCGGCTTGCCGCTGGCGTCGGCGACCTGCACCGTGGCGACACCATCGCGCAGTTGCTCGGGCGGCAGGCCGCAACCGCTCCAGGTGCTGCCGCAGCCGGTGGTGCAGATCAGGCTGCGGTCCAGGATGGTGAAGATCGCACGGCCATCGACGAAGGGCTTCAGCCGCCCGCCGACCACGCCGGTCACGGTGATGGCCGCACCCGGCTTGGGCGCTGCGCGGGCGGCGATCACCTCTACGGCATCGGCTGGCGGGGTCGCGACGAAGAGACCGCCAGGCAGATCGGCGGCGGCGAGGGCGCTGGCGAGCAGGACGGGGAGGAAGATGCGGAACATGGGCGTACTCCGTGGTCAAGCCGAGCGCAGGGCGCTCGGCAATGGTGATGAGAGGCAGCGCCACGCTGGCAGCAGGGCGCCGAGCGGGCCGAGGGCGAGGCCGGCGCCGAGACCGAGGCCAAGTGAAGCGGCGTCGAGGTCCAGCGTGAAGGTGCCGCCGGGAACGCTGAAGGCCGCCCCGTCGAGCAGCAGCAGCGCCACCAGCAGCGCGGCGAGCGTACCGACGATGCTGACCAGCGTCGACTCGGTCAGGAAGGAGACGAGCACAGCCCGGCGCGGAAAGCCGATCGCAAGCACGGTCGCGGCCTCGCGGCGGCGGGCGGCGAAGGCGGCGTGGAAGGTGTTCAGGCCGCCGAAGACCGCTCCACCGGCGATGAGCAGGGCGGTCAGCCAGGCCATGGCGCGGATCGGCGCGAAGAAGCGGTTGCGGTCGGCGTAGTACTCGGCCTCGCCGACGGCGCTCAGCTCCAGGTCGAGGCGCATGGCGGCGAAGGCCTCGAGATCGGCGGGCTCGGCGCGTCCGCGCGCCACCACCACGGTCGAGATGGTGGTGCGTCGGGTCGCGGCCATCAGCGCGTCGAGCGGCGCCCACAGCTCGCCTTCGTAGACGGTGCCGGGGGCGGCGAAGATCCCGCTGATGGTGAAGTCGCGGCCCTCCAGGCGGAGCATCGCCCCCGGATGCAGTGCACGCTCGGGCAGGCCCAGGCGACGGTGGGCGAGACGGCCAACGAGCAGTTCGTCGCCCGCCGGCAGCCGGCCAGCCGCCAGGCGGGCCCCGCGGTGGACAGCGAACGCCATCGGGGTGATGCCGCGCAGCGTGCCCTGGGCGGTGGCGCCGCCGGCCTCGACCAGGGTCATGTGCACGATCTCTGGCGACACCGCCGGCGCTCCGGCGGCCTCGCGCAGGCCGTCGACGCTGGCCGCGACGATGGCGGCAGTGCCGGGATCGAGGCTGCTGCGCTCGATGCTCCCTTCGCTGCCGGCGCCGAGCAGGATGGTGTTGGCTGGATCGCCGCTGCCGGCCATGGCCCCGCGCATTCCGGCGCTGAAGCCGCCGGTGGCCAGCAGCAGCAAGGCGACCAGGGCGCTGCCGCCGGCGAGCTGGAGCAGCCGCCAGGGATCGCGCAGGAGGTTGCGCACCGCGTATTCGAGCGGGAGCAGGCGCATCAGCCACCCCTCAGCGCGGTCAGCACGGGGGTGCGCGAAGCCTGCCAGGCCGGGACCACCGAGGCGAGCAGGCCGAGCAGCACGGTAGCGGCGAGGGCGGTGAGCAGGAGGCCGGCATCGATGGCGAAGACGACGCTGAGGCCCTCGGCGGTCAGGCTGAATCCACCGAGATGGAGTGTGATGGCGGCGGCAGCGACGCCGACGGCTCCACCGGCGAGGCCGAGCAGCAGGCCCTCGCAGAGGACCAGCACGGCGATGGCGCCGGGGCCGTAGCCGATTACCGCCAGCACCGCCAGTTCCTGCACCCGCGAGCGGACGGCGATCAGCACGGTGTTGGCGACCACCGCGAGCACGGCTGCGGCCGCGGCAAGGCCGACCCAGCGGGCGAAGGCGACCAGGCCAAGGACTTCGCCGGCGGCCTGCGCGACGAAGGCCTTCTCGGGCGCGGTGCGGGTCGGCTCGGCCTCGGCGGCGAACAAGGCATCGATGGCTGCGGCGACCTCGCTGATGCGCGCGGGGTTGTCGACCTGGACGTCGAACTGGGTGACCGAGCCGCGGGCCCGCGCCACGCCCTGCACGGTAGCGAGGTGGGCGAAGGCGACATTGCGGTGCTGCGCCTCCTGCGAATCGACCAGACCTGCGACGGTGGCGCGCATGCCGGCAGCCTCGAAGGCCTCGCCAACGGCCAGGCCGCGCCGCCGCGCCAACGCCGGACCGACCAGCAGCGCATCGCCGCGCCCGCGCCAGGCGGCGAGCGCCTCGGGCGACGCGATCTCCGGCCCGAGCGTTCCCTCTGGTACCCCGCGGAAGGCGACCACGTCGAGGCCGGTGGCGCAGCTCGACAGCAGCACCAGGGTCGGGACGACGGAACGTACGCCGGGCACCACGGCGATGGCGGCGCCGTAGCGTTCGGGCAGTCGGCTGGTGCTGGGGCAGAAGCGGCCGGAGCGGAACACCACCAGGCGGTCATCGCCGGGCACGGAAGCGGTGGCGCGTTCGAGGCCGCGGTGCATCGCCTCGACGACGGTGAGCAGGAACAGGCCGCAGGCCACGCCCAGGACGGTCAGGCCGGTGCGCAACGGGTGGCGCCGCACCTGCAGCACGGCGAGTCCGGCGAGGTTCCTGGCGACCCGCATCACGCCGGCACCGTCCCCGGCTCGACCAGCCGGCCCTTTTCGAGATGGAGGACGCGGTCGGCGGCCTCGGCGGCGCGCTGGTCGTGCGTGACCATGACGATGGTCTTGCCCAGCTCCGCGACCAGGCGGCGCAGCAATGCCAGGATCGCGGTCGCGCTCTCGCGGTCGAGATCGCCGGTCGGCTCGTCTGCGACCAGCAGCGGCGGATCGGCGACCAGGGCGCGGGCGATGGCGACGCGCTGCTCCTGCCCGCCGGAGAGCTGGCGCGGGAAGTGGTCGCCACGATCGGCCAGGCCAACCAGGTCGAGGGCGAGGCCGACACGGCGGTCGCGCTCGGCTGCCGGCATCGGATGCAGCAGCAGCGGCAGCTCGACATTCTCCCAGGCGGTGAGCACCGGCAGGAGGTGGTAGAGCTGGAAGATGTAACCGACGTGGTCGCCGCGCCAGCGCGTCAGCTGCGAGCGCGACAGCCGCGTGAGGTCGGTACCGGCGATGGTCAGCACGCCGGCGGTGGGTTGGTCGATGCCGGCGAGCAGGTTCAGCAGCGTGGTCTTGCCGCTGCCCGATGGCCCCATCAGGGCGAGGAACTCCCCGCGCGGCACGTCCAGGTCGAGGGCATCGAGCGGCACGACCTCGCCGCCGGCCTTGCGGTAGGCCTTGCGGATGCCGCGGGCGGCGATGAGCGGAGCGGTCATGTCAGCGTCCCTCCGCGAACGACGCTCGCGCCCGTCGGCCCTCGCGCAGGCCGTCCACCGCGCCGAGCACCAGGGGCTCGCCCAGGGCGAGACTCCCGGCTGCCACCGGCACCCAGCCGCTGCGCTCGTTGCCGGCAAGGATGACCTCGCGCAGGCGCAGGCGTCCATCCCCATCGACCGCCCAGGCCGTTGCACGGTCACCCGCGCGATCGCGCAAGGCCGTCACCGGCGCTGCCAAGCCGGCGGCGGCTGGCCGGGGCCGGCCGGTCGTGGCGTCGCCGAGGATGCGCACCCGCGCCAGCATGTCGGGTCGCAGGCCCGGGGGCGGATCGGCCAGGGTGATGTGCACAGCCAGGGTGTTGCGGGTGGCGTCGGCGAGGCCGGCT
>JALHRW010000127.1 GCA_022841245.1 Planctomycetota bacterium | reverse complement strand
AGATTGACGCGCTGTTGGCTCGCTAGCTCGCTGGCTTCGAGGGGGTCTCGACCCCCTCGGACCCCCGACCAAGGGGGCCCCCTTGGATCCCCTACGGGACTGCTGGCCGCGTCCCGGAGCCCCCGCTCGCGCTTCACGCGCTCGCGTCTCGCGTGCACCACGGTCGTGGTGGCGTGCTCGGCTTACGCCTGCGCCGCCAATGGGAGGCACACTCTCCGAACGACTGGACGACCGGACGAAGGTCACTTCGCCAGCGCGCGGCGCTTCTCGATCAGCAACTGGACCACGCCGGGGTCGGCGAGCGTGCTGGTATCGCCAAGGTTGTCGGTCTCGTCGGCGGCGATCTTGCGCAGGATCCGGCGCATGATCTTGCCGCTGCGGGTCTTGGGCAGCCCGGGCGCGATGAGGATGACGTCCGGGGTGGCGATCGGGCCGATGTGGTGGCGGACCTCGTTGCGCAGCTCGCCGATGAGCTCGGGGGTCTCCTTGTAGCCCTCCTTGAGCAGCACGTAGGCGAAGATGCCCTGGCCCTTGATCTCGTGCGGGTAGCCGCAGACCGCCGCCTCGGCGCAGCCGGGGTGGCTGACCAGCGCGCTCTCGACCTCGGCGGTGCCCATGCGGTGGCCGCTGACGTTGATCACATCGTCGACGCGGCCGGTGATCCAGTAGTAGCCGTCCTCGTCGCGGCGGCAGCCATCGCCGGTGAAGTAGTAGCCGGGGAACGGCTTGAGGTAGGTGTCGACGAAGCGCTGGTGGTCGTTCTGGATGGTGCGCGCCATCGACGGCCAGGCGCGCCTGAAGGCCAGCACGCCGGTGACCCCGTTGCCGGCCAGCTCCTTGCCCTTCTCGTCGAGCACCACCGGCTCGACGCCGAAGAACGGCAGGGTCGCGGAGCCGGGCTTGGTCGGGATCGCCGCCGGCAGCGGCGTGATCATGATCGAGCCGGTCTCGGTCTGCCAGAAGGTGTCGACGATCTGGCAGCGCTTCTCGCCGATGTTCTCGAAGTACCAGCGCCACGCCTCGGGATTGATCGGCTCGCCGACGCTGCCGAGCACGCGCAGGCTGCTGCGGTCGTACTTCTTCGGCCACTGGTCGCCTTCGCGCATGATCGCGCGGATCGCGGTCGGCGCGGTGTAGAACTGGGTGATCTTCAGGCGCTGGACCACATCCCAGTAGCGTCCGGCGTCGGGATAGGTGGGGATCGATTCGAACATCACCGTGGTCGCGCCGTTGCACAGCGGACCATAGACGACGTAGCTGTGGCCGGTGACCCAGCCGACATCGGCCATGCACGCGAAGATGTCACCCTCGCGGTGGTCGAACACGTACTTCATCGTCATCGCCGCGCCGAGCAGGTAGCCGGCGGTGGTGTGGGCGATGCCCTTGGGCTTTCCGGTGCTGCCCGAGGTGTAGAGCAGGAACAGCGTGTCCTCGCTGTCCATGTGCTCGATCGGGCAGTAGGGGCGCTCCTGCGCCATCAGCTCGTCGATCCACACGTCGCGCGGGGCGTAGAACGGGATCTTGCCGCCGGTGCGCTTGACCACGAACACGTTCTGCACCGTCGGGCAGGCCATGACGGCCTCGTCGACCGTGCGCTTGAGCGGGATGATCTTCCTGGCGCGCAAACCCTCGTCGGCGGTGATCACCGCCTTGCACTTGGCGTCGAGGATGCGGTCGCGCACGCTCTCGGCGGAGAAGCCGGCGAAGATCACGCTGTGGACCAGGCCGAGGCGGGCGCAGGCCAGCATGGCGTAGGCCGCCTCGGGGATCATCGGCATGTAGATGGCGACCCGGTCGCCCTTCCTCAGCCCGTGATGGCGCAGGACGTTGGCCATGCGGCAGACTTCGCGCTGCAGTTCACGGTAGGTGATGCGGCGGTTGTGGCCGGGCTCGTCCCCCTCCCACAGGATGGCGACCTGGTCGCCGCGCGTCTTGACGTGGCGGTCGACGCAGTTCTCGCAGACATTGATCTTTCCGCCGAGGAACCAGCTGACCAGACCCTGCTGCCAGTCGTTGTCGCTGACCTCGCGGAAGGGATGCAGCCAGGTGAGATGCTCCAGCGCCATGCGGCCCCAGAAATGGTCGGGGTCGCGCAGGCTTTCGTCATAGAGCGCCTGGTACGAGGCCTGATCCGGGATCAGGGCGCCGGCGCGGACGCGTTCAGGTGCGTGGAAGAGCTGATCTGACATGGGGGTGGCCTCGCGATGATGCAAAGTGCAGCAGTAGGATCGTCCAAGCCGGTTCTCAAGTGCAGACCGGCTCAACCCTCGACCAGCCCGATCCGATCAGCGATTGCGCTCAGCGAGCGCCGCATGCAGGGCGGCGAAGCTGGCCGCCTCGGCGGCGGGGTCGTGATCGACGGCCGGCATCACGGCATGCAGCTCACGAGCCTTCGGATTGGTGAAGGCATGCAGGGCGGTGCCGTAGACCGCCATGCGCCAGTCGGCCTTGGCTGCGATCATCTCCGCGATGAAGCCGGCGACCTCGGCGGGCGGGACCAGCGGATCGGAGCCGCCATGCAGGACCAGCACCTGGGCCAGGATCGCTCCGGGCTGCACCGCGGTCGTGCTCTTCAATCCGCCATGGAAGCTGGCCGCGACGCGCAGCGGCTCGCCTGCGCGGGCGAGTTCGAGGACCACCGTGCCACCGAAGCAGAAGCCGATCGCCGACAGCCGCTTGGCGTCGACCCCGGGGACCTTCGCCAACTGAGCAAGCCCGGCACGGGCACGGGCCACCATCAGTGCGCGGTCCTGGTAGAACGGACCGGCCAGGGCTCCAGCCTGCTTGGGATCGTCGGTGACGGCCCCGCCGCCATACATGTCGCAGGCGAAGGCGGCGTAGCCGCGCTCGGCCAATTCGCGCGCACGGCGCTGAGCGTAGTCGTTCGCTCCCCACCACTCGTGCACCACCAGCACGCCGGGAACCCCGACGGCACCGAGCGGAGTCGCCTGGTAGCCGCGCATGGCGACTTCGCCCATACGGTATTCCACCGCCTGGGTGGCGATCTCGCCAGCAACGGCGGCGGCAGCGAGGAGGATCAGAGCAAGGTGGCGCATGCCGGCGGTATGCCCCAGCGGTGGCGGAAGCCATCGCCGGGGCAACCGTCCTTCCACGCTTACAGCTTGCGCAGGTCGACTTCGGCGCCCTTGGCCGAGGAACGGTAGATGCCGGTGAGCACGGTCTGCACCGCCAGGGCCTGGTCGATGGTCACGCACGGCTGTTCCCTGCCCAGGACCGCGTTGACGAAGTTGTTGAAGCGGTCGCAGTGCGGGTACTTCACCTTGGCCTTGGGATTCTCGTCGAGGACGAACTCCTTCTTCTTTCGTGTGCACAGGACGGCGCTCTCCTTGCCGCCGGCGACCGCCTCATCCTGGCCGACCCAGATGGTGCCCTCGGTGCCGAAGATGATCGACTCCATGACGTTGGCTTTGGGCATGTGCGCCGCCCAGCTGACGTCGAGGTCGATGCTCATGCCGCCGGCGAGGCGGATGTGCGCGTTGGCGAAATCCTCGACATCGAAGGTCATCTTCGGATCGCGGTCGCTCTTGCCCCAGCCGCCTTCGCCCTGCCCGCGGTGACCGAACTTGCCGTAGACCGAACCGGAGCAGGTCAGCGGCTTGAAGTTGCCGGAGATGAACATGGTCTGGTCGAGCATGTGCACGCCGATGTCGAGCAGGCAGCCGCCGCCCGACAGCTTCTTGTGGCCGAACCAGGTCTGCAGCTTCGGGCAGCCCGAGCGCCGCTGCCAGCGCGCCTTGGCGTGATAGACCTCGCCGATGACGCCGCGCGCGACCAGGTCATGGGCCTTCTGCATCATGGAGGGGAAACGCCGGTTCATGCCCAGCATCCACAGCTTGCGCGACTTCTTCACCGCTGCGGCGACCTGGCGGGCCTCCTCGATGTCCATGGCGAAGGGCTTCTCGGCGATGACGTGCTTGCCGGCGGCCAGGGCCTTCAGCGTGTACGGCACGTGGAACTTGTTCGGCACCGCGACGTAGATCGCATCGATCCCGGGATCGCCGAGCAGCTCATCGAGCGTGCGCGGCCGCTTGGCGATGCCGAACTCGTCGCAGAACGCGGTCTGCCGGCCGGCGTGGACGTCATAGGCGGCGACGACCTCGGCCTGCTTGTGGTTCTTGATGGCGTTGCACAGGCTGGGCGCGATGGCGCCTGTACCGATGATGCCGAAACGGACGTTGGCGGGCATGGAGTCTCCTGGATTGATGGATCCGGTTACGACGGCGTAGCATACGTGAGGGATTCCAGGAATACATTGCCCAAAACGGCAACTGATTGACGATTCCTCCACCATGGAGGACTTCTGCATCGATCACGTGCGCGGCCTGAAAGGCTGCTCGCACTTCGCCATGCTCGCCGGGCGGCAGCCAGGCGGCCCGCGCCTCGCTGAGGGGCTCGAGAAGGTCGAGCTGGTCATTCGGGGTCGCTGCTGGGCGCTCGACGGGGCAGCCGAGGTGGAGGCGCTGCCCGGCACCATCATCTGGCACATGCCCGGCGACCGTCTGATCAGCCGCAGCGACGAACGCGACCCCTACGCCTGCATCGTCATCACCTGGCAGGTGGGGCGGCGCATCCAACGGCGCGTGCCGCGCTTCACCCGCTGGGAAGATCCAGGCGAGATTCTCGCCTACACCCGCCAGTTGGTCGCCTCGTTCAGCGACGACCGGCTCGACCGCCGCGCCCTGGCTGTGGCCAGCTATGCCCATCTGCAGTGGCGCGCCCATCTGTGGTCAGCAACGGCGATGGATCCCTCGGTACCGCCCGCGCTGCAACGGGTGCTCGGCGCCATCGCCGCCGATCCGGTGCGCAACTGGACGGTGGCCGACATGGCCGATGCCGCCGGCTGGTCGCCGTCGCGCCTGCACGCGGCCTTCCGTGAACACGTGCGCTCGTCGCCGCACCAGCACGTCCTCGACCTGCGCCTGCGCCGGGCGCGCGAACTGCTCGCCGCGACGCGCGAGCCGCTGGAGGAAATAGCCAGACAGTCGGGACTGGGCTGCGCCGCTGTGTTATGCCGGCATTTCCGTCAGCACCTCGGTCAGAGCCCGGGCGAATACCGGGCCAGGCAATCGGCTTAGCCGCGCAGAACGGCTCCGGTGGCTCCGACCGCCGCGATGATGCGCTCGCGCACCGACTGAATGTCGGCTTCTTCCAGCGTCTTGTCCTGGCTCTGCAGCGTCACCGTCACCGTGACGGCCTTGCGCCCGGCGGCGTACGGGGCGCCACGGTAGATGCCGACCAGCTCCTGACCGGCGAGCAGCTGGCCACCAGCCTTGCGCACCGCGCGCTCGAGCGATCCGTAGGCCAGGGCCTCGTCGCACTCCCAGGTGAAGTCGTTGCCCACGCTCTGGAAGCGGCTGGGCATGGCCAGGCGCACCGGGGCCGGTTCGCCGGACTTCGCCACGAGACGCTCCAGGTCGATCCGGAACCAGCCGACGCGCTCGGGGCAACCGGCGAGATCGCGCAGGCGGCGCGGGGCCTCGCTGGCCATGCCGACCACCGTGCCGGCGACCAGCAGTTCGACGCAGCGGCCAGCGGTGCCATCGACCCCAGGCTCGGCCGGACGGAAGCCGGCGGCATGGCCGAGGGCGGCGAGACCGGCCAGGGCGGCGTCACGGGCGGCGAAGAACGGCGCCTTGTCGGCGGCGGCAGCGACCACGCCCGTGACGATCAGCTCTTCGTCGCAGCCGCGGCCGATGCCGGGGCCGTAGCGCTTGCCGATCTCGTAGCAGGCGAGGGCCGGGAGATGCTTGCGGTTCTCGGCCACCGCGCGCAGCAGGCCGGGCAGCAGGCTGGGGCGGAGGAAGCTCCACTCCGGCTGCGGCGGGTGTTCGAGCGCCACGCGCGCCTCGACCGGCACAGCCAGGGCGTCGCACCAGGCCGGCGAGGCGAAGACGTAGGTGCAGACCTCGTCGAAACCCTGCGCCGAGAGCGCGTCGCGCAGGCGGTGCTCGGCGGTGCGCAGCGGATTGCCCTTCGGCGCGGCGGCGGGCAGGCGCGGCACTTCCGGCTGCAGCCGCGACCAGCCGGCGAGGCGTCCCGCCTCCTCGACCAGATCGGCATCCGCGCTGACGTCCTTGCGCCGCCACCACGGCACGCGCACGGCGGCGGCATGGTCGGGGCCATCGACGGCGAAGCCGAGGCGGACCAGGCGTTCGCGGGCGGCGGCCGGGCCGTCGCGGAAGCCGGTGAGCGTGTCCGCCAACGCCAGATCGAACGGCACCACGGCGGCTTCGCCGGCGACCGGCCCGGCGTGGAAACGCGCGGTGACGCGGCAGCCCGGGCACAGCTCGCCGAGCAGGGCGATGGCGCGATGGATCGCCGCCGGGCACAGCTCGGGCTGCACCGTCTTCTCGAACCGCGCAGCGCTGTCGGTGGCGATGAGATGACGCATGCGCGTGCGGCGGATGCGCTCGGGCACGAAGCTGGCGGCCTCCAGCACGATCGCCGTGGTGTCGGCGACCACCGCCGAGGCGCTGCCGCCGATGACGCCGGCCAGGGCCAGGCCGCGCTCGCCGTGCGCGATGAGCATGTCGTCGGCGGCCAGCTCGTGCTCCTTGCCGTCGAGGGTGGCGAGGCGCTCGCCGGCACGGGCGGCGCGCACCAGCACCTGGCGGCTGGAGACGGCGCGCGCGTCGAAGGCGTGCATCGGTTCGCCCAGTTCGAGCATGACGAAGTTGGTCACGTCGATGAGCAGGCCGAGCGGACGCACGCCGGCGGCTTCGAGCAGGTCGCGCATCCAACGCGGACTCTCGCGGTTCGACACCCCCTCGACCACCGCACCGCAGTAGCTGCGGCAACCCGGATCGGCGATGGCGACGCTCCAGCCCTGGGCATCGTCGCTCCAGCTGGTGTCGGGCACGGCCGGCGCAGGCAGGCTGAGGATGGCGGCGGTCTCGCGCGCCCAACCGAGCTGACCCCACAGGTCGGCACGGTGGGTGATGGCGGTGTTCGACACCTCCAGCACCGCATCGCCCAGGCCGAGGGCGGCGGCCAGCGGCGTGCCGACCTGCAGCGCGTCGGACAGGACCATGATGCCGTCGTGGGAGCTGCCCAGGCCGAGTTCGTCCTCGGCGCAGATCATGCCCTCGCTGGGCTCACCGCGCAGCTTCGCTGCCTTGATCGTGATGGTGACCGGCTTGCCGTCCTTGCCCGGCATGGTCAGGGTCGCGCCGACGGTGGCGACGGCGACGGTCTGGCCGACCGCGACGTTGGGCGCTCCGCACACCACCTTGAGCGGCGCCGGACCGCCAGCATCGACCGTGGTGCAGGTCAGGCGGTCGGCCGACGGATGCTTGGCGCAGGTCAGCACCTTGCCCACGACCACGCGGTCGAGGTTGGGACCGGTGCGGTGCAGCGCCTCGATCTCGCAGGTGTGGACCGACAGGCGGTCGCACAGCTCCTGGTCGGTGACAGGGAGGTCGGCGGCGAGAAGGCGGCGGATCCAGGAGAGGCTGACGCGCATGGAGCGCGGCACCTTCGACCACTTGGCCGCCCGTGCAATGGGCGGTCAGCGCAGGGCGGCCAGGGCCTTGGCGTAGTCGGGCTCGTTGGCGATCTCGGCCACCTGCTCGGCATGGACGACGGTGCCGGCGGCATCGATCACCACCACGGCGCGGGACAGCAGGCCCTGCAGCTTGCCGCTGGTGATGGTCACGCCGTAGTCGGTGCCGAATGCGGGCGAACGGAAGTCGGAGACGCCATGCACGTCCTTCAGGCCTTCGGCACCGCAGAAGCGGGCGTGGGCGAAGGGCAGATCCTTCGAGACGCACAGCACGACGGTATCGCTGAGCTTCGACGCCTCGGCATTGAAGCGGCGCACCGAGGAGGCGCAGGTCGGGGTGTCGACGCTGGGGAAGATGTTCAGCACCACCCGCTTGCCGCGCAGGTCCTGGCCGCTCACGGTCGACAGGTCGGACTTGACCAGGCTGAAGGCCGGGGCCGGCTTGCCGACGCCCGGCAGGCTGCCGATGGTGGTGATGGGGTTGCCCTTGAGGGTGATCGTGGCCATGTCGTCTCCGGGTGGCTGGTGCGGAGGCTAGGCCGGCCGTACCGGAGGGGCAACGGCCAGCCGGCCGACCTTGGCCCTGGGTTGCGCACGCCCGCGGCAACCAGTAGAAGCCCGCGTGCCCGATCCGACCCTGGTCAGCAGCGCCCCCCTGTGGTCATCACCGCGCTTCCGCATGGACGAGGAGACCTGGGACACCAGCGACGGCCGCGTCGTCCGCCCAGCCATCCACCACCCCGGGGCGGTGGTCGTCCTCGCCGAACCCTCGCCGGGAATGGTCCTGCTGGTGCGCCAGTGGCGCTATCCCGTACGCCGCTGGACCCTGGAGGTGCCGGCCGGCACGCGCGTCGTCGGCGAAGCACCCGAGGTCACCGCCAGCCGCGAACTTGCCGAGGAAGCCGGCTATGCCGCCACGCGGATCATCGAGCTGATGCGCTTCTTCCCCGCCCTGGGCGTGTCGGACGAGGAGATGATCGTCTACCGCGCCGAAGGTCTGCGCGAGGCCCCTGGCACACGTGACCACGGTGAACTCGTCGCCCGCCACGTCGTCGCCCGGAACGACCTACCCGCCCTGGCTGCCAGCGGCGCGATCTGCGACGGCAAGACATTGCTGGCCTTGGCGCTGTGGGGGATTCCACTGCGGACCGCACCGTCATGAACCGCTCCAGAACCCAGGATACCGCCGCCGAGGTGGTCACCCGTAGCCACGCCGGCAAGGCTGCGGAGCGCACCGGCACGGTGCTGATGAAGCAGGCGCGGCATGCCGGCCGGGCCGTGCTGCTGTTCGTCGACACCTGCGCCCAGTTCGGCAACGTCGGCCGGGTCATCCCGCAGCTGATGCGCCAGATCGAGATGGCCGGCTTCGGCTCGATCGTCGTCCTCGCCCTGGTCGCCGGCCTCACCGGCATGATCATGGCCATGCAGACCGGCTTCGAGCTGGCCAAGCTGGGCATGCAGGAGAACCTCGGCGCGATCATCGGCGCGACCTTCCTGCGCGAGATGGGGCCGATCTGGTGCGCCATCATCATCCTCGCCCGGGTCGGGGCGGCGATCGCGGCCGAACTCGGCACCATGGCGGTCAACGAGGAGGTCGACGCCCTGCGCGTCATGTCGATCAACCCGGTCCGCTACCTGGTGCTGCCGCGCCTGCTCGCCCTGATCATCGCCATGCCGCTGCTGACCGCGATCGCCAACTTCGTCGGCCTGGCCGGCGGAGCGATCGTCTCGCAGGCGCTGTTCGACGTCACCATCGCCAAGTTCAAGGAGAGCGCGATCCTGCTGCTGAACGGGCCGGACTTCTGGTACGGCATCTTCAAGAGCGTGGCCTTCGCCTGCATCATCGGCACCATCGCCTGCGACCGCGGATTGAACACCCAGGACGGGGCCGAAGGCGTCGGCCAGGCCACCACCTCGACGGTGGTGCTGTGCGTGGTCTTCGTCCTGGTCTCCGACTTCCTGCTGAACACCTTCATCAACATCGCGCTCCGGCCGATCTTCGACGCGACATGAGCGACGCTCTCGAATCCCGCAACCGCTGGGGCAAGACCGAGCTGGAACTGCCGGCCGCCCCGACTGCGCCCCCGCCCGGCCGCGAAGTGCTGATCCGCATCCGCGAGCTGCACCGCCACTTCGGCCCGCGCCACATCCTGCGCGGCGTCTCGCTCGACATCTACAAGGGCGAGACCGTCGCCATCCTCGGCGGCTCCGGCTCTGGCAAGACCACGCTGCTGCGCCACCTCATGGCCATGCTCCGGCCCGAGGACGGCCGCATCACGGTGCACGGCGTCGGCGCCGGCGGACGCGACCTCGACCTCGCCACCGCCGACGATGCCGACATCGAACTCTACCGCCGCGATCTCGGCGTGGTCTTCCAGGGCGCGGCGCTGCTCAACTCGCTGACCGTGCTGGAGAACGTCGGCCTGCCGCTGATCGAGGTCGAGCGCCTGCCCCTCTCGCAAGTGCGCGACCGCGTGGTCGAGGCGCTCCGACGGGTCTACCTGCCGGCCGAGGAGATCCTCTCGCTCAAGCCGGCGGCCCTGTCCGGCGGCATGCGCAAGCGCGTCGGCATCGCCCGCGCGATCATCCAGAAGCCGCGCATCATCCTCTACGACGAGCCGACCACCGGCCTCGATCCGGTCACGGTCAACGGGGTCAACGAACTGACCCTCGACCTGCAGGCCAAGCTGGGCGTCACCTCGATCGTCATCACGCATGACATGGCCGCCGCCTTCATGATCGCCGACCGCATCGCCCTGCTCTACAAGGGCCGCATCGTCGCCTGCGGCGACAAGGATGAGACCCGCGCCAACCCGCACCCGGTGCTGCAGCAGATGCTCACCGGATCGACCAAGGGCCCGTTGACCGAGGGGTTCGGCTGATGGCCATCTCCACCGAACTCAAAGTCGGCGCACTGTTCTTCCTCGGCCTCGGGCTGTCGGTGTGGTTCACCTTCCAGACCTCGAAGGGGAACAACGGCAAGGGCGAGCTGAAGGTCGACTTCCGCCGCGTCGCCCGCCTCGCCCCCGGCGATCCGGTGCTCTACAACGGCGTGCGCATCGGCAAGGTCGCCTCGGTGCTGCCAGTGCTGGAAGAGGGCGAGCCGCGCATCCAGGTGGCCTTCTCGGTCGACGAGCTGGCCAAGCCAGCGGTACTGGTGGGCAAGGAGTCGCTGGTGCGCATCAACCAGGGCCTGCTCGGCGGCGCCAGCATGGAGATCATGTCGGACGGCGGCGAGCAGATCAACGCCGCCAACGTCGCCGCCCTGCGCAGCAGCGACCCGGCCTCGTTCGACGAGGTCATGCGCACGATGCAGGACATCCTCGACGAGAACCGCGATGGAGTGAAGGGAACGATCGGTTCCGCGCGCACGGCCCTCGACAACTTCTCCGGCGCCTCGCAGGAGATCCGCGACGCCATCGCCGAGAATCGAGCCACGCTGAAGGCAGCGATCGCCAACACCGAAAAGCTGACGGCAGAATTGCACGACGTGATCACCGAGAACCGCGAGACGGTGAAGGCGACGGTGGCCAACGCCGAACGCATGACCCGCGAGATCGCCGACCTGGTGGCCGAGAACCGCGCCACGGTCAAGGCGGCGCTCGAGCGTATCGAGGCGGCCAGCGCGCAGGTCGCCATGCTGGTCGAGGAGAACCGCACGAGCATCCAGGCGACGACCGGCAAGCTGCCCGCCGCGGTCGACAACCTGGCCGCCGCCGCGGCGCAGATCCGCGACGCGGTGGCGGAGAACCGCCAGGATCTGCGCACGGCGATGGCCGGAGTCGCCTCGTTCGCGCCCAAGCTCGACCGCATCGGCGACAATCTCGAGAAGGTCACCGCCCAGGTCGCCGCCGGCAAGGGCACCATCGGCAAGCTGGTCATGGAGGACACCGTCCACGACCAGGCCGTCTCCGTGCTGACCAGCGCCAGCGAACGCCTGGACGAGGTCAAGCCGTTCACCCAGGGCGTGTCGCAGCTGAAGTTCTACGCCGGCCTCGAGGGCGGCGGCAACCTCGACAGCGGCACCACCCGCGGCGAGGCCTACCTGCGCCTGGAACCGCAGCCGTGGAAGTTCTGGCACCTGGGACTCAGCTACCGCACCGCGCCGAGCGATCGCAATGTCGAGACGGACGATCCCGACAAGCTGCCGGTCGACATCAACGCCCAGTTCGGCTGGCGCTGGCTGCCGGACGACAGCATCGAGCGCTACCGGCTCAGCCTGGCTGGCGGCCTGATCGATTCCAAGTTCGGCATGTGGAGCGAATGGGCGCTGCTGCGTGACGTCGACCTGCGGATCATGGCGCGGATGAAGGATCGCGACCGCGAGCCCGACGACCGGCGCTACGAGGAAGGCGACTTCATGCTGCGGGCCACCGCCAGCTGGCGCGTCTTCGACCGCTGGTGGGTGATCGCCGGCGGAGACGACCTGGTCGGCGACAAGCCCGGGGCGTTCCTCGGACTGCGCGCCGAGCTGCTCGACAACGACCTGCGCAACGGCGTGACGGCCGCCAGCTTCTCCCAGTAAGCCGCTAGCTGCGCAGCCGTGGCAACGATGCCCGGCGGCGGATGGCATCTGCAGCGACGCGCACGGACTGATCCGCGCACAATGCCTTGGCAAGCTGGCTGGTGCTGAGGCGGCAGCCCGCCGCGGCGGCATGCAGATCCCCGTTCGCCTCATCCAGCGCATCGAGCAGCACCGCCGCCACCGCCGGCCACGAGGCCGCCTCAGCTCCGCAGTACAGACGACCGCCGCGCACATGCCGGCCCAGCCAACCGGGATCGGCCCCGCCGCGCACGGCGCAGGCCAGGGCGATACGCAGGCGACGCAGGGCGGCAGCGCGGTTCGCCGCGCCGGAGCGGTGCTCGCTGGCCTGGACCTGCAGACCGCTGGCGCGATGGCGCAAACGCACTCCGGTTTCAGTCTTGTTGGCATGCTGGCCGCCCGGACCGCCTCGGCACTGGCGGATCACCTCGCAGCCGCGCAGAAGCGAGGCGTCGTCCATGACGACCTCGCCGGCCATTGCGGTATGCCGCCCGGCGTCATATGGTGCCGGCGAATGATCGTCGCCCACCTGCCTGACGGCGTCTGCCGGATCCGCATCACCACCGAGCCGATGTTCTCGCGCAGCGAGTTCGTCCCCATGGTGCTTGAGTCGATGCTCGACGGGGAGCAACGGCTGATCGTCGACCTCGGTCTGGTCAGCATGCTGCACAGCCCGTCGCTGGCGAACCTGGTGACGATCCACATCGCCCTGGCGAAGCGCTCGTCCGAGATGATCCTGACCGGGCTTCACGAGAAGAACCTGCGCATCCTCGAGATCACCAAGCTCGACCGGCTGTTCACGATCCAGCCGGGCATCTAGGGACTCGTTGAGGACGTGGCTGGGGCGGAGCCACGCTAGCGATCCTCGATCCGCACCCAGTGCTCGTCGGTCTCGGCAAAGCACAGGCCGGACAGCCGCATGCCACGCGCCGCCAGGGCGGGCTGCAGCACCTTCCAGAACACCTGAGCGACCATCTCCATGGTCGGAACCAAGCCGGCGAACAGCGGCAGGTCGTTGAGCAGCTGGTGGTCGCAGGGATCCACCACCTGCTCCCGCACCGTGCGTTCCAGCTCGAGGACGTTGCAGAAGAAGCCGGTGGCCGGGTCCGGCTCGCCGGCGACGCTGACCTCCAGGCGATAATTGTGGCCATGCACGCGCTGGCAGGCACCGAAGGTGCTGGCGTTGCCAGCCGCATCGAGCCGGCCCGAGACCAGGCGGTGCGAAGCGCTGAAGGTGAAGCGACGGGTCAGGCTGAGCATGGCGGCAGCGTATGGCCTCCCCCGGCCGGGGAACGCCGCTTGCCTGCTGCACAGACGGCCGGAAGCGCTTATGCTCCGGCATGAACCAACGCGAGTTCACCCGTGTCCGTACTGCCGTCCCCCTCGATTGCATCTTCGCCGATGGTCGGATGCAGAGCGGGACGACCAAGGATCTCAGCCTGAACGGGTGCTACATCGGCGAAGGCGACGCACCACCCGAGGCCACCCCCTGCACCGTCATCCTGCATCTGGACGGGCGCGGCGGGGCCATCCAGGTCCGTGCCCACGCGATGGTGGTGCGCTCGCGCAGCACGGGCTTCGCCCTGCACTTCCTCGAACTGGTCGAACTCGAGAGCTACGAGCACCTGCGCAACCTGGTGCGCTACAATGCCGCCGACCCCGACCAGGCCGATCTCGAGTTCGACAGCCACCTCGGTCTGCGACGCGTCGACCCCAGCCAGCCACCCCCTGGTTGACCCCAGTCAGATTGCCCTAGCATGCTCCGCCTTGTCACGGACCTCGTAGCTCAGTTGGTTAGAGCGCAAGATTGTGGCTCTTGAGGCCGCGGGTTCGAACCCCGTCGGGGTCCCCAGTACGAAAACCCTCGGTGAAAGCCGAGGGTTTTTCGTTTCTGATGGCTTGGCCACACGAGGCAAAAACGGGTCGCCGTGGGAACAAGGTGGGAATAACCACGCAGAAAACGGAGAAATAGCCGGCGCCCCGGATACCGGCCGATACCGGCCACCGACACCTTGCCCCATGACCGTCAGCGCTAGCCTGGAGTTGTCGGACAGGATGCCGCAGCCATTAAACCGGCTCTGTGGCCCACGCCCCGAGCGTTAACTGCCCGACTTTTTTCTGCAAGCCGTGGGGACCAACCTCACCAAAACCGTGGACAGGCACACATTGTTCAACTGTAAATCAACCACTTACAGCGCAACCGGCAACGAAACCCCTGCGAATACTTGATATGGGTCCGTTTAGATCCATAAGCGGTACATGCCTCTTCCCCGTCATCTCCTGGTCCATGACGAGCGCCCCGGCGCCTACCACGTCATATCCCGGTGCGTCCGTCGCGCCTTCCTCTGCGGCGACCACGCTGAGCACCGTCGCGCCTGGGTCCGCGACCTCATTCGCCAAGCCACCGAGGCCTTCGCTGTCGATGTGCTGGC
>JALHRW010000126.1 GCA_022841245.1 Planctomycetota bacterium | reverse complement strand
CGCGGGCCTCGACGATGACCGGCCGGCCCTCGATCAGGGCCCGGGCCGCGCCGGCGGCGTCGGTCAGTTCGGTGCCCCGGCCGGTCAGGAAGACAAAACTGGGCTCATGGAAACCGGTGATGGCCACCGGCCCCGCGCGGCCCTGACGCGGATGCAGCCCCCGCCCCTGCTGCCGGCCGCTGCCGGCCCGGAGTGGGTCACCGAACTGGTCCAGGTCGAGCCGATCCTGCCGCCCGGTTCCCCAGGCGGCGGCCGCCTCGGCAGCCAGCCGCGTCCGTCGCTCGGCCAAGGCATGCGCCTGGCGCAGCTGCCGGCCACCTCCGGCCCGGTGCGCCTCGCCGCCACCGTGACGGTACGCGAGGCCGAGTTCGAGGTCCTGCTGATGGTCAGCGACCGCGACATCGGCCGCGGTTACGCCGCCCGCCTCGCCAGCAGCCCGACCGGCGCCCGCCTCGAACTGCTGCGCGACGGCAAGCAGATGACCGGCCGCGACCTGCCGGCGGTCCGCGTCGGCGCCGCCCTGCGCCTGGCCATGGTCCGCGCCGAGGATGCGCTGGAGGTGCGCATGTCGGACGCCAGCGGAGCTGCCGAGCCGCTCAGCTTCCTCGACCTCGTGCCGCTCGAGGGCCCGGACGCCGCCGGTACGTTCGTCGCCGCCGACCCGGTCGCCGCGCAGGTCTCCGAGGTGGTCCTCGAACGCCAGCGCCAGGGTTTGACGGTCAGCGCCCTGGCCCCGGCCGACATGCTGCGCCAGGACGGGCGCTTCGAGCGGGCGCTCAGCCTCTATGACGGGTTCCTCGCCGACCACGCCGACAGCCCGCAGGCGCGCGACGCCCTGCTGCGCGCCGGGCTGTGCCTGGAGGCGCTCGGCCGCGACCAGCTCGCACTCGAACGCTTCGTGCGCGTGGCGCAGGAGAATCGCCTCGACCGACGCTACGTCACGCTCGCCACCTTCCATGCCTGGGCCTGCGCCCTGCGCCTCGGCCGGCTCGACGAGGCCGAGCGCCTGTTCGCCGCCCTGCGCCGCGACTACCGCGCCGACCAGCTGCTCACCCACGTGCCGGTCGACGCCGCGCGACGCCTGGTCGACGACCACCTGAGCCGGGCCGACGCCCTGCGCAGCACCGACCTGCCGCGCGCGCTCGACCTGTTCACCGCCGGGGCCGATGTCGCCGCCTACCTGCACCTGCACGAGCGCGGGGCCCTCGCCCTGACCGGGGCCGGCGATGTCCTGCTGGCGATGGATGACCCGCGTTCCGCCCTGCTGCGCTACCAGGCGGTGGCCGACGCGCCGACCATGCCGGCGGCGTGGTGCAGCAAGGCCCGGCTGAAGATGGCCGAAGCCCTGCGCCTGGCCGACCGCCCGGACGAGGCCATCGCCGCCTACCGGCTCACCGGCGAGACGGCCGGGCCCGACCTGGCACCGTGGGCCTGGCTGTGGCTGGGCGACCTGCTGGCCGAGCGCGGCGACCGGCCGGAAGCCGAGAACGCCTGGCGCCAGATCGCCGAGGACGCCGGCATGGCCGGACGCTTCGCCCGCGCGCTGCTCGGCACCGAACCGCTGCCGAGCGAGGTGCCGGCCGATCCGTGGTACGCCAACGACGACGCCTTCGTCCGCGCCCGCCTGGCGCAGCGGGCCGGCGACCTCACCGCCATGACCGAGCACCTGCGGGCAGCCGCAACCGGCGACTGGCCAGCCCCCCTGGCAAGACGGCTGCTGAAGTAGCTTGGCCCCGGGACCGCCGGTGGCTGTGACACGCTCGACGACGACCCCCCGGCTGGCCTTGCCGTCCGTCCCCGCCGTATGCAATGCGCGTTCCGGAGCGATCTTCCATGCGCCGACTCCTTGCCCTCACCTTCGCCGTTCCTGCCGTCCTTGCCGCCGCCGAGCAGGCCAAGCCGCAAGCCGGGTTGCTCGATAAGGCGCTCACCCGCGGGGTGACCAACGACCGGCCCTACCGGCCGGCCAGCCGCATCGACGCCCAGTACCAAGCCGCCAGGGCGGTGATCGCGCGCACCGAGAACTTGCTGATGGCCGGCACGCTCAAGACCTCGCCCGGGGTCGAGATCGCTGCGGCCCGGCAGGCGATCGAGAGCGAGGTCGTCTCGATCGGCGCCATCACCGAGCACGAACGCCACCAGTACGAGGAGTCCATTCGCGACCTCGACGCCCTGCTCGCCGCCATGGCCGCGATCGGCATCGGTAGCGGTGCACCCGCCGCTGTGACGGCTGCCCCTGCTGTTACCGCTACCCCTGCCGACCCCGTGCCCGCCCCCGCCGATGCACCGGCTGACAAACCGGTCGACGCGCCGGCCGAGAAACCGGCCGATGCTCCGGCTGACAAGCCCAACGAGGCGCCCGTCGAGCTGCCGCCCGAGACGCCGGCTGAACTGCCCGCCGAAAAGCCGGCTGAAACGCCTGTCGAGCTGCCTGCCGAGGCACCGGTTGAAAAGCCCGCTGAGGCGCCCGCTGAAGTTCCAGCCGAGAAGCCCGCCGAAGTTCCGGCCGAGAAGCCCGCTGAAGCGCCTGCCGAAGTCCCGGCCGAAAAGCCCGCTGAAGCACCCGCCGAAGTTCCGGCCGAAAAGCCCGCTGAAGCGCCTGCCGAAGTCCCGGCCGAGAAGCCCGCTGAAGCGCCTGCCGAAGTCCCGGCCGAAAAGCCCGCTGAAGCGCCTGCCGAAGTCCCGGCCGAAAAGCCCGCTGAAGCGCCCGCCGAAGTTCCGGCCGAAAAGCCCGCTGAAGTTCCAGCCGAGAAGCCGGCGGAAGTACCCGCCGAAGTTCCGGCCGAGAAGCCCGCTGAAGTTCCAGCCGAGAAGCCGGCGGAAAAACCGGCCGAAGTTCCAGGCGACGCCTTGCCGCCGGAGTAGCTGTGCTATCCGGTGCCTTGCCGCCGGTCCTGATCCCGGCCGACGCCATTGCCCGGCGGGTCGACGCCATGGGCGAGGAGTTGTCAGCGCGTCTGCGCGGCAGTGCCGCCCCGTTGTTGCTGGTCTTGATGGACGGCGCTTTCGTCTTCGCCTCCGACCTCGTACGCAGGCTGCACCGTCCCGACCTGGAATTGCGTTTCGTGCGCGCGAGCAGCTACCGTGGCGGCATGGAGAGCAGCGGCAGCGTCGCGCTGGAGCCGATGCCTGATCTGCACGGCCGTTCGGTCGTGCTGGTCGACGACATCCTCGACACCGGCCTGACGCTGGCCACGGCCCGTACCGCCGCGCTGGCATCCTGCGCCCGTTCCGTCGAGGTCTGCGTCCTGTTGGACAAGCCGTCGCGTCGCCGCCCTGGCGGCCTGGAGCGCGCCGAGCTGGTCGGCTTCACCATCCCCGACCGTTTCGTGGTCGGCTACGGCCTCGACCACGAAGGCCGCTGGCGCCAGCTCCCCGACATCTGCACGCTTTCGGCGTAGGTGATTGCCCCTCGTCGACGTGGACGTCGACGCTCCCGCCCGCCGAGCGAGCGCAGGCGTAAGCCCAGCGAGACTGGAACGAACGACCTCGCTTGGCGAATCGCTAGCGTCAGCGCAGCGTGTCGAGCGGGTGAGCGAGGGCATCGGCGAAGCCGACGCGACTCCCCGGGCGGGGAGTCGGCGCCGAGCGAAGGGGAGAAGTCCCCCGGCGGGTACGTAGGGCAGAGCCCTACGAGCTGAGAGCAACCAGCTGATCCATGCCCAGCAATCGCGCCGCCTCGCGCATGCGGTCGCTGCCGCAGCGCAGGACGATGTCGTTGCGTGGCAGGCCGCTGCGATCGCGGATGCGGATCACGCCGGAGAAGAAGGCCGAGGCGACCGCCGGCGCATGGCCGGCATCGATGACGATGCGCGGCGGTCGCTGCTTGTCGATCTCGGCGACGACGTGCGCCGACCAGCCGGAGGACAGGTCGACGTCGACGGTGCCGCGCGCCCCGAGCTTGACCAGCAGGGTGCCATCGGCTTCGCGGAGGATCTCGAAACGCGGATCAGCCATGTTCGTAAGCCTATGTCCTGACACGGGGAAGGCCATCGCCGGCCAGCCGACCCTGAGCCCTTGGCGGATTGGCCCGGGACGTGCGTTCAGTCGACCGCATGCTGCCCATCGCCGCCCCCGCCATCGCCGCTCCGACAGTCGCCCCGGCATCCGTAGCTTTGGCCGAGGGCATCCTGCCCGGCAGCTCGCCTGCAGGTCCACCCACGCCCGAGGCGGCAGCGCAAGCCGGGGTCGACCCCAGCATCTTCGCCTTGCTCCTGGCTCCATCGCCGAGTGCTGAACTTGCCGTAGCCCCTGCCGTGATTCCGGGCGATGCTACGATCCCGTCCGACACCGGTCTGGCCGCGCTGCTGTCCACCTTCCTCGGTAAGGCCGCCGAGCCGTCGGAAGACGCGACCAAGGACGGCGAACTGCTGGCCCTGCTCGCATCCTTCGGCGCCACCGCGTTACCGGCCCAACCTGTACCGAACGTCGCAGGGAGCATGATCGACGACGTCCTCAGCGAGCCGCTGGTTGCCAGCCAGGCCAGTCCGGTGTCGACCACGACGGTCAAGCCGCTGACGCCTGCATTGCCAACCGAGGCTCCTGCGTTGCCGGTGCTCGCCGTTGACGAGATCGCCAACGGCGATGCTGCGCCAGTCGTGTCGACGAAGCTGCCAGGATCGCCGCCGACCGAGGCGCTCGCGATCGTGCCCTCTCCCAGCCAGCGCGTCGCTCCTGCCGCGGAACTGCCGACCACCAGCACGCCGGTTCCCGTGACCATGCCGGTCATTGCGACTGAAGTCGAGGCGGAGGCAGCCCAGAGCACAGCCGCCGTGCCCGCGGCACCGCTCCTCGTGGCGGCTGGCGCAGTGGCAGAGGCCAGCCGCAAGCCGCCGATGCAGTCCAGCGCCCGCACCCCGGCCCAGCCGCAGACCGCGATCGACGCAGTGCCGATCGCCGATGTCGATCCTGCCGCAGTCGCTGAAGCACTGGAAAATCCTGCACCAGCGATGCAGGTGGCTGCCGCCGAACTGCCAAAGCCGAAGGCGATGCCAGCGGCGGCAGATACGATTCCTGCAGCCACGCCCGCGCCCGAATCGCCGGTCCTGGGAATGCCTGCCGCAGCGCCACCCGTCGCGTCCGCGTTACCCGCCGCCGCCCCCCTGCCGACCCCGCTGCCGACCCCAGTGCTGGCACCCGGCACCCTCGCACTGCAGGACGCCGAGAGCGAAGCCGAAGCCTTTCCCGCGGCCCCGCACGCCACTGCATCTGCCGCGGCCGTCGTCGCCGGAGACGGCTCCAGCCTGGCGGTCGCTGCCGCGCCGCGTGCCGAACCGTTCGCCGCCGTCCTGCGCAGCGAGGCTGCGCAGCCGGCCACCGGCCGCGCCGAACCCAATCCGCTGGAACGTGCCGTCGCCCACCAGGTCTCGCGCGCGATCGTCCAGCATCTGCCCGACGGCGGCGCGCGCATGGTCATGCGTCTGACCCCGCCGGAGCTCGGCACCGTGCGCATCGAGTTCATCTCGCGCGACGGCATGGTCACCGCCCGGCTGATGGCCGAGGACGAAGGCGTGCGTCAGGCCCTCGATCGCGCCCTGCCGCACATCCGCGCCGAAGTGCGCGGCGACCATCCGACCGTCGACATCAGCGTCGACCGCTCCGACCAGCGCCAGGCCTGGGGTGAAGGGCACGCCCGCCAGGAGCGCCGCGACGAGCCGCGCACCGGCCAGGGCCGCCGGCGTCGCGACGACGAACCGCTCTTCACCGTCGACGGCGTCGAACCGACCGTGGGACCGACGCCGGTCCGCGCCACGCAGCAGCTCGGCGGACGGGTCGGTCCGACCCTCGTCGACGCCCTCGCCTGAACTGGCACACCCTTCGCGTATCAGCCAAACAGCAACCAACCTCGCCGTCCGCACCCTGGAGAAACAGTCATGCAGCGCTCACTCTTCGCCGGCGTCTCTGGCCTCAGCAACCACCAGGCCATCCTCGATGTCACGGCCAACAACCTGGCCAACGTCTCGACGCCGGGCTTCAAAGGCAGCCGCATCTCCTTCGCCACGGCGATGAACCAGACGCAGAGCGCAGGCGGCGCTCCTGGCGCACAGACCGGTGGTACCAATCCGCGCCAGGTCGGCCTGGGCGTAGCGGCCGGCTCGGTCGACGTCGACATGCGCCAGGGCGCGCTGCTCTCGACCGGCCGCACCCTCGACCTCGCCATCCAGGGCGCGGGCTTCTTCAAGGTGACCAAGGTCAACCCGCAGGACGGCACCTACTACACCCGCGTCGGCAACTTCGGCTTCGACCAGAACGACGATCTGGTCGACCTGGCCAGCGGCCTGCGGGTCAACGGCCTGCAGAACGGCACCCAGGGCAACATCTCGCTGACCCAGTACCGCTCGATCAACGCCACCGCCACCCGCGAGGTCGCTTTCCAGGGCAACCTCAGCGCCAACAGCGGATCGCTGCGCGGCTCGGAGCTGTCCAGCGTGCTGCCGCTGGTCGCCGCCTCGGCCGACCGCTCGTCCTTCAGCCCGGCAACCGAGAACAGCCTGCTCAAGGATCTCACCATCTTCCGCGGCGACGGCGCCGACCCCGGCCAGGCCCTCTCCGGCCTCGGCACCGTGGCCGCCGGTCCAGTCGCGCCGGTCGAGCTGCGCCCGGCCGGCGCGGTGACCACCGGCGGCACGATCAAGACCGAGGTGACGGTCCCGGCCGCGGATTACAGCCTCGCCGGCAGCGAGATGGCCCTCTCGATCCGCCGCGCCGGCGTGGTCATCGGCAGCACGGTGGTCAACACCAACCTGCTCACCGCCAGCACCTCGGCGCGCACCTTCACGCTCGAGACGACGGTCAAAGTCAACCCCGGCGACGTCATCAGCATCGTCGCCTCGGACGACACCGTGCCGGGCAACCCGCCCCCGGCCTCGTCGGTCGGCAACTACACCTACTCGTCAGCCATGCTCACCGACCTGTCGGTGTTCGGCACCAAGCCGGACGGCGAGGTCTACGGCGGCAAGATCCAGGTCGACGCGTGGAAGGATGACGCCGCCACCCTGATCGAGAAGATCAACCAGGTTCTCACCCATGGCACGCGCACCTTCGGCGCGGTGCAGCTGGAGAACGGCAACCTCACCGCCAAGGCGCTCGAACCCGGCGAAGGTTTCAGCCTGTTCATCGGCGAAGACGACAAGCTGCCGCTGGCGGCGCCGGAGACGCTCAGCGCCTCGGTCGCAGGCCTCAGCGGCGCGGGCGTCGCCCACCCTGGTGCCGGCACCACCGTGCTGGTCGCCCCGGTCGCGTCGGGCAGCGCCGGCAGCCTGCGCCCCACCTTCACCATGCCCAACAGCGACCTCTCGGCCCAGACCGGCCGCAGCCTGCTGGTCACGGTCAAGGTCAACGGCAACAGCGCCGGCACCATCACCATCCCGGCCGCCAACTACAACACCACCAACCGCGTCTTCACCCTGCAGAGCTACCCGCAGGTCACCGCCACCGACACGGTCACCTACGAGATCACCGGAGACCTGGTCACCGGCGCTGCGGTCGCCTTCGACAGCGTGGTCGGCCGCCTGTCCGAGGACGGCACCGGCACCACCGGCTACAACTACCGCGGCGTCTCGACCTCGAACGTCGCCGCCGTGACCATGACCAGCAGCGGCCTGCTCCGCCCGACCTTCACCATGCCGGCGATCGACGCCTCGACCCAGGTCGGCCGTTCGATCAAGGTCTCGATCAAGATCAACGGTTCGGAACGCGGTTCGATCTCGATCCCGCCGGCCGACTACACCGGCGGTGCGGTGAAGAGCTTCACCATGCCCAACCTGCCCTACGTGCGGGTCGGCGACATCGTCACCTTCGACGTCAGCGGCACGATGGACCTCGGCACCACCGCACCGAACGAGCTGACCTGGTCGACCGCGATGGTGAAGGACTCGGACACCCTGTCGATCGTGCAGGACCGTGATGCGACCGGTGCGCCGAACGGCCAGCCCGACCTGTTCGAAGACAACCCGACCGACCCGGTCACCACCGACGTCAATCGCTGGCAGTACTCGGCGCCCAACAACGTCAACTTCAACTGGTACCGCGTGCGCTTCTCGCCCGAGACGGTGGCGACGACGATCGACGTCTACGACACCAACGGCACCAAGCACAACCTCGAGGCCCGCTACTTCAAGTCGGGCACCAAGGTCGATCCCGCCACCGGCGCACGCGCCAACGTCTGGGACATGGTGGCGAACATCAACCCGGCCGATGGCACCATGGAAGGCGACCTGGTCACCGGCATCCAGTTCGACAACTTCGGCCGCTACACCGGCGACTCGACCCTGGGCACCACCGCCCGCGGCGTCGGCCTCGACGCCAACGGCTACCGCGGCCAGCCCGACAACAACCGCCTTGAGGTGACCTGGGGCGCGAGCGGCCCGACCACCCTGCAGATGGGCCTCGGCTCGACCAACGGCACCGACGGTCTGACCGGCTTCGGCACCGCCTCGACCGCGGCTGCGATCAACCAGGACGGCTTCGCCAACGGCTCGCTCGAATCGATGTCGGTCGAGGCCAACGGCGACATCAAGGGCCTCTACTCCAACGGCCAGAGCCAGACCGTCGGCACCATCCAGGTGTTCAGCTTCCGCAACGCGGCCGGTCTGCTCTCGGCGGGCGGCAACCTGTGGCAGCCCTCGTCGAACTCCGGCCAGGAGACCCCGCGCGTGCCCGGCCAGGGCGGCTCCGGCTCGCTGACCAGCGGCTCGCTCGAAGGCTCGAACGTCGACATCGCCAGCGAGTTCACCCGCCTGATCACCGCCCAGCGCGGCTTCCAGGTGAACGCCCGCGTGATCCAGACGACCGACCAGATCCTGCAGGAACTCGCTGGTCTGATCCGCTGATGCCCGGGGGCCTCGCCGGCCCCCGAACCCCCGCCGCAGGGCCCTTCGCCCTGGACCCGCTCGACACGCCGCGCATACGCGCGTCGATCCGCCAAGCGCGGTCGTTCGTTCCAGCCTCGCTACGCGCTCGCGACACGTGCCACACGGCAGACGCAAGACCGACCGTCGCTCGCTTGGTCGCTCGGTCCGGCGGACGGTACCCGACAAACAGACAAGCAAGGCGATCAGATCAGATCAGACGGCGACTACGCTCATGCCCGGGTGCGCCTTCAACTCGGCCTGCAAAGCCTCATCGGCGACGATGGTCAGGATCGCCTCCTCGCCCTCGTACTGCTCCTCTTCGATGCGGGCGCGGCGGCGGATGAAGGCCGACAGGGCGCCATCACCCGCGCTGAAGCGCACGATCAGACGGGCCTGACGGCGGTCGATGACCTGGCTGATCGCTTCCTGCAGATCGCCGATCCCGGCTCCGGTCAGGGCGCTGAGCGAGACGCTGTTGCGGTAGCGCTTTTTGAACGAGCCGACCAGCGTGCGCGAGTAGGCGCGGTCGCTCTTGTTGAACACCACGATCGCCGGCACCTCGTCGGCACCGATCTGCTTGAGCACGTCCTCGACCGCGGCGATCTGCTGCTCCATGGCGTGCGACGCCGAGTCGACCACATGCAGCAGCAGGTCGGCTTCGCGCACCTCGCTGAGGGTGGCGTGGAAGCTGGCGATCAGGCCGTGCGGCAGGTCGCGGATGAAGCCGACGGTATCGGAAAGCACGACGTTGTGGTGGCGATCCAGCGGCAGCCGCGCGGTACGCGTGTCGAGGGTGGCGAAGAGGCGGTCCTCGGCCAGCACGCCGGCGGCGGTCAACGCGTTCATCAGCGTCGACTTGCCGGAGTTGGTGTAGCCGACCAGGGCGACCTTGAAGCACTCGTTGCGACCGGCGACGACGCGCTCGCGGCGGCCGGAGATGTGCTCGAGCTTGTCCTTGAGGTTCTGGATGCGCTCGCGCACCAGCCGGCGGTCGACCTCGATCTGCTTCTCGCCGGTGCCGGTGAGGAAGCCGGAGCCGCCCGGGCCGCCGCCGGCGCGCTGGCGGTCGAGGTGGGTCCACATGCGGCGCAGCCGGCCTTTGAGGTATTCGGCGCGCGCCAGCTCGACCGCCAGCCTGGCCTCCTCGGTGCGGGCCCCGCTGGCGAAGATCTCGAGGATCAGCCACTCGTAGTCGTACACCGCGCACTTCACCACATCCTGGATGTTGCCCTGCTGTCGCGGGCTGAGCGAGCAGTCGAAGTAGATCTCCTCGGCGCCGCGTTCGACCACCAGGCGGGCGATCTCCTCGACCTTGCCGGTGCCGATGTAGGTCGCGCCTACGGGTCGGTCGCAGTGCTGCAGCACCTGGCCGACCACCGAACGGCGGGCGGTGTCGAGCAGGCTGGTCATCTCCTTGGCCCGGTCCTCCTCCTCCGTCTTGCGTGCCGTCGGCGTGGTGATCACGAGGACGGAGGGGACGGAATCGCGGGAGGTCTGTACGGGTTGCTTCATGCGCTGGTACCGCGAAATGTGCTGATCGGCGGACAGCGCTCAAGCGCTGCTTTCGTGCGGACGCTAGTGGCAGATCGCGACGCCGGCCGCACCGGCGACGGCGATGGCCGCGCCGAGCCAGGCCAACGGCCGCGGGCGGTCGCCTTCGCTCCACATCGCCAGCGGCATGACCAGGACCGGGACCAAGGCGAGGATCGCGTGCACCGTCGCCGCCGGTGCTTCGATCAGCGCCCATTGATAGCAGGCGACGCCCACGGTCGGACCGCAGATGGCCGTACCGAGCAGCCACCACCAGCCACGCCGGCGTTCATGCCGGCCCGTGTCAGGTCGCGGCACGCGCATGGCCAGCAACCAACCGCCGAGGAAGGCGAGAACCGCCCCACCGAGATTTCTGGCGAAGGCCGCGCCCAGCCCGCCGTCGAATCCGGCGAGCACGGCTCCAGAGCCGTCGCCGGCTGCACTGGCGCTACGCGTCAGCACGCCGGCGGCCGCCAGCCCAACCGCCGAACACACCCCCATCGCGACGCCCAAGGCGAGCCGTCCGCCATGCGCCGAGGTGCGCGCCGACGGGCCGAGGGCGAGGCCGACGCCGATCAGCGCGATGCAGCCCCAGGCGATCTCGCCCGCGCCAGGATGCGAACCGAGCCACAGCCATTCGAGCACGCCGGCGATCGGCGCCGCCAGGCACTGCGTCAGCAAAGCGATAAGGCGCGAACCGATCAGTTCGTAGCCGCGATACATCGCCAGGTCGCCGAGCCCGAGGCCGACGGCGCCGGAAGCGATCAGCCACCACCACGCCTGCCCGGACGGCAGCGTGCCGTAAGCGAACATGGCCAGGCTGAGCAGGATGATGGCGATGACCAACCGCCAGCGATTGGCCATGCCGCCGCCGAGGGCCTGCGCCGCCCGGGTGGCGCAGACGACCGAGAGCGACCAGAACAGGACGGTGAGAAGGACCGGTATCACGCCGACCTGACGCCGGCGCGGCCGAACACTTCCCACAGCGCAATCGCCCCAGCCACCGCAGCGTTGAGGCTTTCGACCGCGCTCCCCGGCATCGGCAGGCTGAGCTGCCCGGAGCAGACGGCGAGGCCCTCGGCCGGAATGCCGTCGGCTTCGCCCCCCACCACCAACCAGCGCGGCCCTGCCGGCAGCGGTGGCGCGGCGCCGCCACGCGGCACCAGCGCGGTCAGGCTGGCGCCGCCGCTGAATGCGCTCCACGACTGCGGGCGGAACAGGCGCACGGCCGCGATCGCACCCGCGCTCGCCTGCACCGTCTTACCGCCGAACGGATCGGCGCCGCCCAGGCAGGCGACCTGGCCGACAGCGAAGGCCGCGGCGGTGCGCAGCAGCGTACCGAGGTTGCCCGGATCAGCGACGCCAGCGAGGATCAGGCCGCCAGCGGCAGGATCGAGTGGACCTGGATCGGGCAGGGCGAAGGAAGCCAGGTAGCCGGACGGGGTCGAGGCCGCGCTGGCGCGCTTGGCCGCGCGTTCGCCGAGGACTATGGCCATCGGCCAACCAACCGGTTGCTCCTCCCCCTCGCGGATGCACAGCCGGAGCGGACTCCAACCGGCCGCCAGCAGGCCAGCGATGGCGCGACGTCCCTCGACCAGGAAGGCGCCCGCGGCACGTCGACCAGCGGCATCGTGAAGGCCGGCCAGTTCCTTGATCAGCGGGTTGTCGGCAGCCTGGATGAGCATGGCAGGGTCGTATCATGACGGCTCCCGCACGCCAAAAGGAGTCTGTTCTGACCTATTTTCAGGAGCTTTTTCGCTTCACCGTCCGTTGACCTGGGGGGTTGTGCCCCTAAAAGTGTTTCAACTGATTCACGTATCCCTTTCACGTGGCCCCTGAACCCATGACCATGCCAGAGCCGACCACCAGTGCACCGCGCATGTCCAAGGTGCTGGTGCCCAAGGCCTACACCCCGCTGCCGGCCGACGCCGACAAGCGCAGTGTCATCCTGGCCCTGGCCGAGGCCCTGGTGACGTGCAAGCGCCTTGAGGCGAAGCAGGTCGCCCTGGTCGTCGACGAGGCGATGAAGCGCGAGGTCGTGGGATCGACCGGCATCGGCCATGGCATCGCCATCCCGCACTGCCGCTCCAACCTGTCGAACGAGATCATCTGCTCGTACGGCCACTGTCCCGACGGCCTGGACTTCGACAGTCTCGATGGCGAGCCCGTGCACAGCGTCTTCCTGCTGATCACCCCGCCGGATCTCAAGGACCAGCATCTGCAGCTGATGAAGAGCTTCGCCAGCCAGATCCGCAAAGAGCACTTCTGCGATTTCCTGCACCAGGTCGCCTCGTCGCAGGCCCTGCACGACCTGCTGGTCGAATTCGAAACCCGCTAGGACCACCGTCCCTTGGCGATGCAGCTGATCGACCTCGCTGCCCTGCTCGACGCTGACCGGGTAGTGGTGCTGCCGGGCTCGCCGTCGAAGGCCCTGGCCATCTCCGCGCTCGCCGACCTCGCCACCGCCGACCTGTCGGCCCACGATCGCATGCTGTTCATCCGCGGCGTGCTCGAGCGCGAGGACGTCACTTCCACCGCGATCGGCGACGGAGTGGCGATCCCCCACGCCCGTACCCCTGCCCTGCCGCGCTGCCGCGTCGCCGTCGGCGTGCTGCCCAACGGCATTCTCTGGGGCGCCAGCGACGGCCGGCCGGTGCAGCTCGCCCTGCTCATCGCCGCGCGCGAAAGCGATCACGCCGAACATCTCCGGGTGATGGCCTCGCTGGCCGTCCGACTGCGCCGCAGCGGCCTGGCCGAGCGGGTCCGCAGCATGACCGACCACGGCGAGATCGTGCGCACGATACTCGGATAGCGCCGCTCCTGCGGCGCTGTGCGATCAAGCGGCAGCTGGAAACGAACGGACCCTGACGACCAGGGTCGCCAGGGTCCGGGATGTCGCGACGAGAAGTCGGATCAGCGCTTGCTGAACTGGCAGCCGCGGCGGGCGCCGTGCAGGCCGTACTTCTTGCGCTCGACCATGCGGTCGTCGCGGGTCAGCAGGCCGTGCTTGCGCAGGGCGGCGTGGGTCGCGGGCTCGGCCTGGACCAGGGCGCGCGAGATGCCGAGGACGACAGCGCCGACCTGGCTGGCGGGACCGCCGCCTTCGACCTGGACCTGCACGTCGAAGCGACCGGTGGTCTCGGTCAGCTTCATCGGGTTGGCCAGGTCGCGGCGCAGGCGCTCGACCGGGAAGTACTGGTCGGCGGGGCGGCCGTTCACGGTGATGGTACCGGTGCCGGGCGCGAGGCGCACACGGGCGATGCTGGTCTTGCGGCGGCCGAGACCCAGGATGGACTGCGTAGCAGGCATGAAAGTCCTTTGCGAGGGGCGGCACTCTATTGCGCCGGTTCGCATTGCAAGATCTCTGACCCTACCCCGCCAGGCGGCTGCCGCACCTCCGCACTTCCGGACCGCCAGGCCCGGCGTACACCCTGGAATATGACCATCGCCTCGCGCCAAGATGCCGCCGCCGCCGCCCAACGCCTCACCCAGGAACTCGGCACCGTCATCGTCGGCCAGGAGCGCGTGGTCGAGGAAGTGCTGGTCGCGCTGTCAGCGGGCGGCCACGCCCTGCTCGAAGGCGTGCCCGGCCTGGCCAAGACCCTGCTCATCTCGACTCTCGCCGCCGCGACCAAGCTGAGCTTCAATCGCATCCAGTTCACCCCCGACCTGATGCCCTCCGACATCACCGGCACCGAGGTGATCCGCGAGGACAAGTCGAGCGGCGCGCGCGAGCTCGCCTTCCTGCCCGGCCCGATCTTCGCCTCGGTGATCCTCGCCGACGAGATCAACCGCACCCCGCCGAAGACCCAGGCCGCGCTGCTCGAAGCGATGCAGGAGCGCCAGGTGTCGACCGGCGGCCAGCGCCGCCCGCTGCCCAAGCCGTTCTTCGTCCTCGCGACCCAGAATCCGATCGAGCAGGAAGGCACCTATCCGCTGCCCGAGGCCCAGCTCGACCGCTTCCTGCTCAAGGTGAAGGTCGGCTATCCCAGCGAGGAGCAGGAGCTGGAGATCATCCGCCGCACCACCGGCAACCACGGTGGCACGGTCTCGCCGGTGCTCGACGCCGAGGACCTGCTGGCGATCCAGCGCCTGGTGCGCGAGACGCCGATCGCCGACGGCGTGGCGCGCTACGCCCTCGCCCTGGTGCGCGCGACCCGCCCGCCG
>JALHRW010000125.1 GCA_022841245.1 Planctomycetota bacterium | reverse complement strand
GTGCCGCTGCTGCGCGCCCAGGAGGAGCGCGACGGCTGGCGCGGCCAGCTCATGATCGTGTCCTCATCCCTGGCCCGGCGCGCCGCCCCCGACACCGCCGCCTACAGCGCGACCAAGGCCGCGCAGTTGTCCTTGGCCGAAGCGGCGCGGGTCGAGCTCGCCCCCGAGCGCATCGCCGTCACCACCGTCCATCCGGTGCGCACGACGACGGAGTTCTTCGACTCCTGCGCCCGCACCAGCGGCCGCCCGATGCAGTTCGCCGGCCGCGTCCCAACCCAGACCCCGGAGCAGGTCGCCCGCCGCATGGCCGACGCCATCGCCCGCCCGCGTCCCGAGCTGTGGCCGCACCGCACCGCCCGCTGGCTGCTGCTGTTCGCCGCCATGTGCCCATCCATTGCCGACCGCATCATGTCCGGCCACCGCCGTTAGCCCTCTCGGGACACCGTCCGCCGAGCGAGCGCAGGCGTAAGCCCAGCGAGCCTGGAACGAAAAACCCCGCTTGACGAATCGACGCGCGTATGCGCGGCGTGTCGAGCGGGGGATCCGGGGGAGAAGTCCCCCGGCGGGGGCTCGGGGGCAGAGCCCCCGGGAAACTAGCTGTTCGTCTTCTTCTTCTTGCCCGACGACAGCGTGCGCTGGCGCGAGAGCACGGCGCGGCCACCACGGGTGCGCATGCGGCGGCGGAAGCCGTGACGGCGGCGGGCTTTGAGGGCGCTACGGCGGATATTGGTCTTCATGGGTACCGTTTCCTGCGAGGGCGCGGATACTGGCAAGTGATCCGCCGCATGCAAGCGCGGACGGTGCGGGTTGCCGGCGGGCCCTGCCGCCTAGTCTCCGCGCCCATGCACCGCCTGATCCTCCTCTGCCTCATAGCCGTCGCCGCCAGCGCTGGCGACGCCCCCCGCTCGGCCTTCTTCAACCAGAAGGTCTCGGCCCGGACCGTCGCCCTCAACCAGCCGGTGCGGCTCGAACTGACCACCGTCCCGCGGCAGGTCGAAAGCGTCAGCATCGAGGCCGCGATCAGCGACGCCGTCACCCTCGGCGGCGGCCAGAGCTGGCGCCTGGTCGGCAAGCCGACCGCCCAGGTCGACGAGAAGACCCGCACCGTGCGCGTCTCCATCGTGCTCCTGCCGCGCACGCTCGGCGAGGCGGCCCTGCCGGTGATACCGGTCTCGTGGCTCAACGGCGAGCAGATCGCCGAGTTCGGCTCGGTGAAGGTCGAGCCCACCCTGGTCGTCGGCAGCGACAGCAAGCCGCTGCCGGCCGAACTGACCGCGGTCGGCGGCTTCGCCTGGGGCGCCAAGCTCGACGAGCTGAAGCCGCAGCTCGGAGCCACCACCGCCGATGGCGAGCGCATCATCGCCAAGCCCAAGCCCGGCCTGGAGCTGATCTTCCGCCGCGGCGAGCTGGTCGAGGCGACGATCGACGCGGGCGAACTGACGGTCGAGACCGCCCGCGCCAGCTTCCTCGCCCGCTGGGGCAGTCCGCAGATCGAGGAAGCCGGCGCCCTGACCTGGGTGCTCGGCTGGACCCGCATCACCGCCTCGCCCAGCGCCGACGGCAAGGGCGTGCGCCTCGCCTTGGCGCGCGAGGACCTGCTCGCCCGCGCGGTGCAGGCGCGCATCACCGACAAGGTGTTCGGCCTGCTTGAAGCGGCCGCGCCAACTCCCGCACCAGCGCCGGCTCCCACGCCAGCTCCCGCACCCGCTCCCACCGGCAAATAAGATCTCGGACGACCGCAATGGCCAAGCAAGCATCAGCATACGACGAAAGCGCGATCAAGACGCTGGACCCCCTCCAGCACATCCGCCTGCGCACCGGCATGTACATCGGCCGGCTCGGCGACGGCACCAATCCCGCCGACGGCATCTACGTGATGATGAAGGAGGTCGTCGACAACGCCCTCGACGAATTCATCCTCGGCCACGGCAAGAAGATCGAAATCTCGCGCGACGAGAAGACCGTCACCATCCGCGACTTCGGCCGCGGCATCCCGCTGGGCAAGGTCATCGACTGCGTGTCGAAGATCAACACCGGCGGCAAGTACAACGACGACGTCTACCAGTTCTCGGTCGGCCTCAACGGCGTCGGCACCAAGGCGGTCAACGCCCTGAGCAGCCGCTTCGAGGTGATCAGCTTCCGCGAGGGCAAGTTCAAGCGCGGCCTGTTCGCCCGCGGCAAGCTGCTCGATGAGGAGGAGGGCAAGAACAAGGACCAGCCCGACGGCACCTACATCGAATTCACGCCGGACGAGGAGATCTTCAAGACCTACGCCTGGCATGACGAGTACATCGCCAAGCGCCTGCGCTACTACGCCTTCCTCAACGCCGGCCTGCAGCTGATCTACAACGGCCAGACCTACGTGTCGAAGAACGGCCTGCGCGACCTGCTGGCAGCCGAGATCGGCGAGGAGACGACGGTCTACGAGCCCTTCCACCACCGCGAAGACAAGCTCGAGATCGCCTTCACCCACACCAACGCCTACGGCGAGAGCTACTTCTCGTTCGTCAACGGCCAGTACACCAACGACGGCGGCACCCACCAGTCGGCCTTCCGCGAAGGCGTGCTGAAGGGCATCAACGAGTTCGCCGGCAAGAGCTTCTCCGGCGAGGACGTGCGCGAGGGCTTCGTCGGCGCGATCGCGATCAAGCTGCAGGACCCGGTGTTCGAGAGCCAGACCAAGAACAAGCTGGGCAGCGATGTGCGCACCTGGATGGTCCCGCTGGTCAAGGAGGCGGTCGAGCGCTGGCTGCACACCAACGCCGACACCGCGCGCAAGCTGGTCGAGAAGATCACCGCCAACGAGCGTCTGCGCACCGAGCTGACCAAGATCAAGAAGGAGGCCCGCGAGCGCGCCAAGAGCGTCGCCCTGCGCATCCCCAAGCTGACCGACTGCAAGGTCCACTTCACCCAGAAGGACGAGAAGCGGCACGAGGAATCGAGCCTGTTCATCACCGAGGGCGATTCGGCCGGCGGCTCGCTGGTGCAATGCCGCGACGTCGAGACGCAGGCGATCTACCGCATCCGCGGCAAGCCGCTCAACTGCTTCGGCCTGGGCAAGGAGACGGTGTACAAGAACGAGGAGCTGTACCACATCATGTCGGCCCTCGGCATCGAGAACGGCCTCGACACGCTGCGCTACAACAAGGTGATCATCGCCACCGACGCCGACGTCGACGGCATGCACATCCGCAACCTGCTGCTGACCTACTTCCTGCGCTTCTTCGAGGAACTGGTCACCAAGGGCCACATCTACATCCTCGAGACGCCGCTGTTCCGCGTGCGCAACAAGCAGACCACCAAGTACTGCTACTCGGAAGCCGAGCGCGACAAGGCCATGGCCGAGATCCGCGGACCCGAGGTGACGCGCTTCAAGGGCCTCGGCGAGATCAGCCCGAAGGAGTTCGGCCAGTTCATCGGCGATGACATCCGCCTGGTCGAGGTCGACATCGAGAGCATGAGCGAGGTCTCGAAGGCGCTGGAGTTCTACATGGGCAAGAACACGCCGGCGCGCAAGGACTTCATCTGCCAGAACCTGATCTACGAGGTTGCGTGAAGCTCTGTCCGAGCCGCACAGGAGTGCGGTGCTCGGACTGCTCGAACGGCAGCGGGTGCGCGTGTGGCTGCGCCGGACCTATCAGGACCTCGAGTCGGTCCTGATCCCGAAGACCTGAAGCTCAGCGGCGGTCAGGCAGGAAGCGCTGCACCAGGTCGGCATGCCGGCCGTGGCGCAACAGGCTCCAGGCCTCGAAGCCGACGAACACGACCGCGAATCCCAGCACATGCCAGAGCGCGAAGCGCAGCAGCACGCCGCGCTTCGACGGTTTCTGCGGCGGGGCCGGCGGCGGCATGACCGCCCAATGACGACGGGCGTTGTCTAAACTGCGCGCAGCGGCGGGATGCTCGCCGCGCAGGACCACCGTCATCGGCCGGATACGGGCGGTAAAGGCGCCGCTCTCCAACGCCGACGCCACCGTCTCGACCAGCAGGGCGGAGCCGCCCAGCGACAGCTCCTTGATCTTGCCGCCGCGCAGCGGCGCCTCGGCCTCGACCAGGCTGCGCGCCCGCTTCCAGCCTTCCGGGGCGGCTTCCTGATCGTCGAGCCACAGTTTCATGCGAAGAGTCTGGCGAGCTCGGTGACGTCGGCCACCAGCGCCTGCGGGCGGTGGGACAGCAGGTCGGCACGGGCGCCATAGCCCCAGCCGACGGCGATGAAGCCGATGCCGTTGGCCGCAGCGGCGTCGCCGTCGACCGGCATGTCGCCGACCAGCACGGCATCGCGGCGCAGCCCTTCGGGCAGCATGGCGAGCGCGCGGCCGACCAGGGCGCGCTTGTCCGGGCCGTCGCCGGGCTCGACGCCGCTGGCGCCGAGGAACAGGTGCGCCCAGCCATGCATGGCGAGGTGCCGCCGCGCGCTGGCCGTGTCCTTGGCCGAGGCGAGGACCAGACGATGGCCGGCGCCATGCAGCCCGGCCAGCAGGGCACCGGCGCCGGGGAATTCCTGCGGCAGCGGCGGAGCAGTGGTGGCCACCCAGGTCTGGTAGCCAGCCACCGCGTCGGCGTCGCGCCCCTCCGGCACGCCCAATCGCCGCCAGACGTGCGGCAGCGGCAGGCCGATGCAGTCGCGCAGCTCAGGATCCGGAGGGACCGCCACGCCGACCGCGGTCAGCGAGGCGCGCAGCCCTGCGCAGATCCGCGGTGCCGAATCGATCAGGGTCCCGTCGAGGTCGAAGAGGATCGCCCGGATCACGGCGCCGGCGCCGACTCGTCGAAGAGGTCCTCGCCGCCGCCCGGCGCCTGCTTCAGGCGGGCGCCGCGGCTGGCGTGGGCGTTGGCCACGCGGCCGCTGCCGCCGCCATCCTCGTCGTCCTCGTCGAGCTCCGGCGCCGCCTGCTCGAACGACAGCTTGGCGGGGTAGAAGTGCATCAGCGTGTCGCCGGTGGGGCCGAAGCGGTTCTTCGCCAGCTTGATCTTAATCGTGCGATAGGCGTCGGGGCCGTCCTTGTCCTCGTTGTCGACGCGGTGGATGAACATCACCGCATCGGCGTCCTGCTCGATCGAGCCGGAACCGCGCAGGTCGGACAGGCGCGGCTCGCGCGGGGCGCTGCCCTTCTCCGAATCGCGCGACATCTGCGACAGGGCCAGCACCGGCACCCGGCATTCGCGCGACAGGTTCTTCAGCACGCGGCTGATCTCGCTGATCTTGGCGTACTCCTCCTGCTCGCGCGAGCTGCCCTGCAGCAGCTGCAGATAGTCGATGACGATCAGCTTGAGGCTGTAGTTGGTCTCGAGCTGGCGCCTCTTCACCACCGCGCGCATCTGGTGCACGGTGAGGTCGGAGACGTCCATCAGCTCCATCGGCCACTGCTTGACGATATCGATGGTCTCCTGCAGCCGGTTGAACATGTCGTCCGGCAGCGTGCCCATGTCCAGGTCCTTGAACGGCAGCTTGCCGTAGGCGGCGATGAGCTTCTTGACCAGATCGCGGCGGTCGACTTCGAGCGAGAAGAACAGCACGCGTTGCGCGTTGTCCGGCGCCGAGACCACGCCCTGGACGATGCGCAGGGCAAGCGAGGTCTTGCCCACGCCGGGACGGGCGGCGAGCACGTAAAGACCGCCCGGACGCAGGCTCATCAGCTTGTCGTCGATATCGGCCATGCCGGTGCGCACGCCGCTGTCCGGGCTGTTGCGCCGCTCGATGATCGCATCAAAGGTCTCACCGGCGACGGTCGACATGTCGTGCACCGAGGCGGTGTCGTCGAGCCGGCCGAGGTCGAGGATGATCTGGCCCGAACGCGTCACCAGATCGGTGAAGGTGGCGGTGGTGACGTGCGTCTCGTCGGTGATCGTCGACAGGCGGGCGATCAGCCGGCGCTTGAGGTAGTATTCGCGCAGCAACTGGCTGTTGCGCTCGATGGCGCTGAACGAGCCGGGAGCGTCGGCCAGGGCGTAGACCGCCTGGGCCCCGCCGAGCGCAGCCAGGGCGCTCTCGCCCTCGATCGCGGTGTGGTCCTTGTCCTCCCAGGCCCACAGCCGGCGCAGCTTGTCCTTGGCGGCGCGGTCGAGCTCGTCCGACTCGGCCATGAGCTGGGCCTGGCGCAGGCGGTCGAGGGCGGCGTCGAAGCGCAGGCGCGACAGCAGCTCGGCCACCGCCGGGGCGTCGGAGGGCAGTCCGCCGTCCTCGAGTTCGAGGCAGGCGAGCCAGACCAGGCGGTGGTCGCGGTTCCAGAACATCAGCGGATGCGGCACGTGGGGCCGCACCTTCTGGATCGCCACCGCATGCTGCCCGGCCAGCACGACGGCGAGCACCGAACGCTCGAGATCGAGGTTGTGCGGCGGTTCGCGGGACGGCTGACGCGGCTCAGGCATGGTAGGCATGGTAGGGATGCTGTGGCGAGTGAAGCGGGGATCGCCCCACCTGCATCCACCAGTTTTCCACATTTGTTCGGTGAAGCTAAGCCCGGGAGCGCCGCACTCCTGTGCGGCTCGGAGAGAGATATCCGCACCCAAGGCAACCGCACGGGAGTGCGACGCTCCCGGGAATCGCCATTGCCCCTTTGCTTCACAGCATTGAGACGGGGCCTACGCCAGCAGCTCCTGCCGCCGGACCAGCTCGCGGAACATGCCTTCGGCCTCGCACAACGCGCCGTACGTCCCGTCCTGCACGATCCGTCCCCCCTGCACCACGACGATGCGGTCGCAATTCCTGACCGTCGCCAGGCGATGGGCGATGAAGATGGCGGTGCGGCCGCCGAGGTTCCTCTCCACCGCGTCCTGGATCAGGCGCTCCGACAGCGAGTCGAGCGCGCTGGTCGCCTCGTCGAAGACGAACCAGTCGGGCTCGGCGAGCAGCGCGCGGGCGATGGCGATGCGCTGGCGCTGGCCGCCGGACAGGGTGCTGCCGCCCTCGCCGACCACGGTGTCGAGGACCTCCGGCAGCTGGGCGACGAACTCCCAGGCGTTGGCCAGCTCCAGCGCACGGCGGATCTGCCCGTCATCCGCCTCGGGCCGCGAGACGCGCACGTTCTCGCGCACGTTGGTGCGGAAGATGAAGGGGTCTTGCGGCACCACGCCGAAACGGCGGCGCAGCTCGGCGCCACGGCAGCGGCGCACATCGGTGCCGTCGAGCAGCACCCGGCCCTGCGTGGGATCGATCAGGCGCAGGGCCAGTGATGACAACGTGCTTTTGCCGCCGCCGCTCGGCCCGACGAAGGCGATGCGCTGGCCGTAGGGGATGTCGAGGTCGACGCCCTTGATCACCTCCTCGGCTTCATAAGCGAAGCGCACCCCCTCCAGGCGGATGGCGGCGCGCGGCGGCACCGGCAGGGCGGTCCCGCCCTGGGGGTCGGGCGTGGTGCTGGGCGTGCGCAGCACCGCGTCGATGCGCTCGAGGGCGGCGCGTGCTCCGCCGCGCAGCGTCGCGGCCTGGAAGGCGGTCTGCAGCGGCCATTGCAGGGCGAAGAAGGTGGTGATGTAGGTCACCAGCATGCCGTCGCTGATGTGCCCATCGACGTAGCGCCAGGCGCCGACTGCGCAGAGCAGGGCGAAGCAGGTGTAGCCGATCCCCTCCTGCTTCATCCACTCGATGTGCGAGCGCACGTCGAAGCGGTAGACCTGCTCGCGGATGCGGTCGATCTCGCTGTTGAAGCGACCCTGGACGTGCTCCTCCATGGCGTGCAGGCGCACCGCGCGGTTGCCGCGCAGCAGGTCGGCGACCACCGCCGAGACCTTGCCCTCGGTCTTCTGGTACTCCTGCCACAGGCCGTGGACGCGCTGCTCGGCAGCGGTCATCGCCCACACGCTCAGTCCGATCGATAGCAGCAGCACCGCGGTCATCGGCAGGTCCCAGAAGCCGACTGCGATGATGGTGGTGACGAAGGCGATCATCGCCCCCGGCAGCATCAGGGTGACGTGCGAGAGGAAGCCCTGCAGCTTGGCGATCGGCGAACCGAACAGGTAGTTGAACAGCTCACCGCTCTCGTTGCGGCCGTGGAAGCGCAGGCACAGGCGATTGACGTGGTTGAAGAAGCGGCCGCGCAGGTCCTGCATCGCCCGTTCGCGCACCCAGGTGAAGATGCGCATCGACAAGTGCCACTGGATCATGCGGCCGAGCACCGAGACCAGCAGGTAGGTACCGACCAGCCACGCCAGGCGGACCCACAGCCCGTCCGGCCCCGGTTTGATCACGTCGTCGATCAGGTACTTCGGCAGCAGGTTCTGGTAGGTGATGGCGATGCCGTGACCGGCGTTGAGCACGATGGCGAGGACCAGCCACCAGCGCCACGGCCGGACCGAGGGCCACAGCAGGGAGCGGAACAACCCCATCGCGGGGGCCTGGACGATGTCGGACATGTGCGGCATCCTGGCGAGTGGTCGGAGCGCGCGGAAATGCGCGCCCTGGGCTCAGCCGGGGCGCAGATTCGGTGCGGGCAGGAAGGGTCTGCCGAGGCCGTCGAATCGCGTCTGCACGCACGGGTTCTAGCCATGTCTCAGCACGGCGCCAGATGGCTGGCAGCCACCGCCGCCGTCATAGACTCATGCCTGTGTCGACCATCACCCTCAACGACCTGCCGCCGGCCCCGCTGCAACGCGGCCAGGACCTGCTCGGCGCCATGCTCGATGCCGGCCTGCCGGCGATGTACCTGTGCATGGCCGGCTCCTGCGGCCGCTGCCGCTGCCGGGTCAGCGCCGGACTCGAAGCCCTGGCGCCGCGCACCGCGGCCGAGGAGTTCCACGGTTGCGATGACGACCAGCGCCTCGCCTGCCAGGCCCGCCTCGATGACGATGGCGATGTCCACGTCCACCAACCCCCACGTTAGGATCCCACCATGCTACGCACCGTCCTCTGCCTCGCCCTCGCCACCCTCGCCGCCGCCGCCGACTGGACGGTCGGCTGGAAGAACGCCGCCGAGGCCGCGGCCAAGGCCAAGAAGCCGATCCTCGCCGACTTCACCGGCTCCGACTGGTGCGGCTGGTGCGTCAAGCTGAAGGCCGAGGTGTTCAACACCCCGGAGTTCGCCGCCTGGGCCAAGGACAAGGTCGTGCTGCTGGAGGTCGACTTCCCGCGCAAGACCCAGCTCGCCGCCGACCTGGCGAAGGAGAACCAGGCCCTGGCCGAGAAGCACGAGATCCAGGGCTTCCCCACCATCGTCCTCCTCTCCGCGTCCGGCGAGGAGCTCGGCCGGCTCGGCTACAAGGCCGGCGGCCCGACGGTGTGGATCGCCGCCGCCGAGGCGATCCTCGCCGCCAAGCCCTGAACGCGCTCGCTTAGCAGGTTGCTCCCTGCCAGGTTGCCTGCCGGCGCCATCGCCGAGCATCGTGCCGTGCGCAACTCCCTCGTCCCGCTCGTCGCCGCCGTCGTGCTGTTCGCCGGCGGCCTGCTCCTCATCCGCCCGACCGTCGACCGCGGGCAGGGCGGCCCCGAGGTCAACGCCGGCATCCTGCGCCTGCCGAAGCGCGATCCGATCCGTACCGCCGCGGCACCGCTGGCAGGGACCACGGCTGCCAAGCTGGAGCACGGTGCGCGTGATGATGGCCTGTGGCGGATCGTGGTGGTGGCGGGCGACGACCGTCAGCCGACCACCCGTGCCGCCATGCTGGCGCTGGGTGAGGCGTTGTTCGCCGCCGACATGATCGCGGTCATGGATCCCGTGCTCGGCGCCTCCGAGCCGTCGCCGCCACTGCCGCTGCCCGCCGACCGCGTCATCCGCGTGGCCACCCGCGAGTCGGACATCGCCGCCACGCCGGCCGGCACCTGGCGCGCCAGCGTCGCCTTCACTGTCAGCGAGCCGCGCCTGCCCTCCGGCCATCCCGCCGACGGACTGCAGCAACCGCCGTCCTTGAGCGAGACGCTGGTGCTGGTCGACCACGAGGGCCGGCCCGCCGCCGGCGAGGCGCCGGGCTGGCCGCAGCGCTGGGCCGCGACCGGTCGCGGCATCGTCACCGCCATGCTCGGTGCCCTGCTGCCGCCGTCCGGGCTCAAGCGTCCCGAAGGCCAGCTGACCGCCGACTGGGGCTCGGCGCTGCCCTTCCCGCCGACCACGCCCGAGATGCGCTGGAGCGGCGCGTTCCAGCACGATCTGGTCCGTGGCTGGAGCGGACGGATCAACGGCCGCACCGTCATCGGCAAGACCGGTGCTGCCGAGCCGGCAGCCGCGCCGCTGCTGCGTCTGCTGCCGCGTGGCGATTGGCAGCCGGCAGCCGGCGAAGGCCGCTGGCAGCAGTGGTCGCGCCTGCGCGACGGGCAGCGCCAGAGCTTCGCCATCCGCGACGACGGCGACGGCTGGACCTGCTCGATGTGGATCGAACGACCCGACGTCGCCGGCCTGGTCGATGGCTGGTTGAAGGCCGCCAAGGGCGGCGATGCGGCGGCAGCCGGGCACCTGCGCCGGCTGCTCGCGACTCCGGCTCTGCCCGAGGCGCAGCGCGTACGCATCGAACAGGCCGCCCGATGACGCCGGAAGTACTGGCGCCGGCCGGCGCGCCGGAGTGCCTGCCGGCCGCGGTCGCTGGCGGCGCTGACGCGGTCTACCTGGGCCTGCGCCACTTCAACGCCCGCGGCCGGGCCGAGAATTTCCGCAAGGCCGACCTGCCGCGCCATGTCGCCTACCTGCACCGCCACGGGCTGAAGTGCTACGTCGTGCTCAACACCCTGGTGCATGATGACGAGCACGCCAAGGCGCTCGATCTCGCCTGGCACGCCCAGGTCGCCGGGGTCGATGCGGCGATCATCCAGGACCTGGGGTTGTGGCGCCTGCTGCGCCGCACCGTGCCCGGCCTGCACCTGCACGCCTCGACCCAGATGACGGTGCATGATCCGTCGCAGATCGCCGTCCTGGCCGCGCTGGGCGCGCAGCGCGTCATCCTCGCGCGCGAGCTGTCGCTGCCCGAGATCGGTGCCTGCGCCGCGGAAGCCGCGCGCCACGGCATCGAGATCGAGCACTTCGTCCACGGCGCGCTGTGCTACGCCTTCAGCGGCCAGTGCCTGATGTCGAACTTCGCCGGCTGCCGCAGCGCGAACCGCGGGACCTGCGCGCAGAACTGCCGATTCGCCTATGAGAGCGGCAGTGGGATCGAGACCGAGATCTCGATGCGCGATCTCGCCCTGGTCGACCGCATCGGCGAACTCGCCGATGCCGGTGTCGCCTCGCTCAAGATCGAAGGCCGGCTCAAGGGCCCGGACTACGTCTACACCGTCGCCCGCGCCTACCGCGAGGCGGTCGATGCCTGGGCGGCCAAGCGCAGCGCCAATCCGGCCATCGCCCGCGAGCCGCTGGCCGAGGTCTTCGCCCGGCCGTTCACCAGCACGCCGCTCGATGCCGAGTACGGCCCGAGCGCGCGGCTGCATCGCGCCGAACCGCTGCGCGACCGCGAAGCCGACGCGACGCTGGTCAGCCTCGACCGGCGCGCCGGCATCGCCGTGATCCAGGCGGCACGCCGTCCGGCGGCGGGGCTGGGCTACGCCTTCGCCATCGGCATGTGGAATGACGGCTTTCTCGCCACTGCCGCCGATGATCTCGGCGGCGGACGCTGGCGCCTGCGCGTGCGCGCCGATGCGCGCGGCCCCCGGGCGCCGGAAGGGACGCCGCTGTTCGTCAACCGCGACCAGCGCCGTGAGCGCGACGCGAATGCCGCCATGGCCGCCGTGCCGCTGCCGCCCGAGGAGCAAGGCGGTCTGCTCTGCGACCTGACCATCATCGCCAAGCCGGGCGCCGCCATCGAACTGCATGCCAGCACCGCTGACGGACGCCGCGCCAGCATCACTGGCCCCGTGGTGCAGGCGGCCACCGGCCGGCCGCTGACCAGCGAGGCGCTGGCCGATTCGGCGGGCGCGCTCGGCGGCAGCGGCTTCATCCTGCGCAAACTCGACGCCCAACTCGACGGAGCCTGCTTCGTACCGGCCTCGGAACTCAAGCGTCTGCGCCGCGAACTGGTCGCCACCCTCACCGCGCAGCCGGTCGGCGCCGCTCCGACCTACGAGCCGCCGGCGGTGGCGCAGCCGCGCCAGCGCACCACCAGGCTGTGGGTCATGGCCGGGTCGGAAGCTGCCGCGCAGGCAGCAACGGATGCCGGCGCCGCGCGGGTCGCCATCGAAGACGCCACGCTCGACGTGTGGGCTGCTGGCTGCTGGCCGGTGGCCGCTGGCCGCTGGCTGCGGCTGCCTGCCACGGCGCCGGTTCCAGCTCTGCACGGCCCGGTCCTCGCCGGCCACATCGGCGTCCTTGCTGCCGCCCGTGCCGCTGGATTGCCCGCCGTCGCCGACGCCTTCTGCAACGTCTACAGCACCGAGACGCTGGCCGCCCTGGCCGAACTCGGCGCGAGTTGCGCGATCCTGTCCTACGAGCTCTCCGGCCGCGAGGTCGCCCGGCTGGCGGCCCGCAGCGCCGGTCTGCCGATCGAACTGGCCATCAGCGTGCACGGTCGCGTCCCGTCGATGCTGACGCGCCAGGACCACGCATTGCCGGTCGGCGGCGTGCGCACCATCCGCGCCGTGCCGCAAGAGGGCGGTCTACCCTACGAGCTGCAGCGCCGCATGCGCGACACGGTGGTATGGGAAGGCCGTCGGCTGTGCGCGCCGGAGCCGGCCGCCGCCACCGCCGGCCTGGTCGACTGGTGGGTGCTGGAGCTGGCCGATCTCGCGCCGGCCGCCGTCAGTGAACTGGTCGCCGCCTACGCCGGACTGCTCGCCGGAACGACGACTGCAGCGCAGGTCGAAGCCGTGGCGGAGCGCCACGCTCCGCACGGCCTGTTCCCCGGCCATCTCATCCGCGGCGCCCGCGAACTCGACGAGATCGCCGAGCGGACCTGATCAGGCCGCGAGGGCCTGCTCGATGGATTTCGCAACCGTCGGGATGTCCGCGCCGGCGTCGATGAAGTGGCAGGGGAAGGCGCCCTGCAGCGACTTCAGCGCATCGACGGTCTGCTCCTGGAAGACGCGGAAGCGCTTGGCGGCGCTGGCCGGGTCGACATCGGTGGCGCGGATGTCCTCGAGTCGGCCGCCGAGCTTGCGCGCCGCCTCGTTGCTCACCACGGCCTCGCGACCGCGCTTGATCTGACGCTCGACCGCGACCTCCTCGGCGACGTTGAGCACGACCACGCGCACGGCCGGCGGATTGCCCAGCTGGGCGAGCTTGGCGACGAACAGGCGGAGGAACTCCGCCTGCGGGCGCGAGCGCGGGAAGCCATCGACGATCGCGCCGGCGGCGTACTGCGGATCGAGCAGCTTCTTCAGCAGCAGGCCGACCACGTCCTTGTCGCCGACCAGGGCGCCGCTGTTCTTGATCTTGATGAACTCGGGCGAGGAGAGCAGGTCGCTGACCACCACCGGCTGCTTCTCGATGCCGAGGATGTTCATGATGATGCGCGTATTGGTGCCCTTGCCGGCCCCCGGGGCGCCATTGAGCCACACCAGCTGGCGCGGGAACACCGGCGGCTTGCCGGCGCAGGCGGCCTCGATCTGCGGCCACACATCGGCCATGAGTTGCTGGGCAATAGCGACGGGGTCAGCGGCCATGGGGGTCTCCGGTGTGGGCAACTGACGATACCCATGCGGGATCGCGCCTCAAGCCCGGCAACCGGCCCCGGTGGAGGCTTCAGCGCCCGCGCATGCCCGGGTGGACCAGCGGACGCAGGCGGGCTGCCTCGGCCCGGAGGGCCGCAGCCCGGGGGCCGGATGCTGCGCGATCGAGCACGTCGGCCGCCTGTTCCAACACCCGCGGGGCAGTCGGGGCGAGACTCACAGCACGTTCGGCCTCGGCCACGGCCTCGCGCCATGCTTTGCCGGCAACCAGCAGCTGCGCGTGGCGCAGCGCGACTGCCGCGCTGTGCGGGGCGGCCGTCGCCAGCTCAGCCGCCAGATCCAGGGTCTGGGCGGAGGTCGGTAGGAAGTCGAGCGCCGCGAGCTGCATCCCCGGTGCGCCGGTGGCCAGATCCCAGGCCCGCCGTCCGGCAAGGGCGGCCAGGGCCTGCGGCGGTACCTGCCCCTCGACACCCAGCCGCTGGGCCAACTCCTCGGCGACCTGCGGATCGCCAGCCTGACGAGCGCCGGCGATCCACTGCTCGGCCTCGGCCAGGCGCAAGGCGGTCAGCATGCCGCCCACTACCAGCGTGGCGGTGATCAGCGCGGCGACGCCGGGAAGCCAGCGTCCGACCAGGCCCGTCGCCTGGGCCAGCTGCGCGCCACTGCACACTACAACGAGCAGGGCGGTGCCGAGCACGCCGCCGGAATGGAAGTCGAAATCGATCAGCGCCTTCAGCGCCACCGCGCACAGACCCGCAGCCCACGCCCAGGCTGGTGGTGGTTCAGCCCGCCACAGCGCGGCGGCCGTAGCGGCCGCGATCCCGCCCAGTACCAGCGACCAGCCGAGGTTGGGGATCACCCCGCCGCCGCCCGGCCACCAGTCGAAATGCCCATCGAAGGTTCCGAGCATGCCGAGATATGGCACGGCCAGCGCCAGCGCGATGGCGAGCATACGGGGTGGCTCGGGCGCCGGCATCGGCTCAGCGACGGAGCGCCGCGGCCAGGCCAGGGCGAGCAGCGCGACCGCGGCCAGCGCGGCCAGC
>JALHRW010000124.1 GCA_022841245.1 Planctomycetota bacterium | reverse complement strand
CGCCGCATTGAGTGCCAGCAGGTTCGTCTGGTTGGCGATCTGGTTGATCACGCCGATGATCTTGGCGATCTGCTGCGAGCTGTCGGTGATCGACTTCATGCCGTCGATCGAGCCACCTACCGTCTTCTTGCCATCGGCGGCGGCGATGCTGGTGCGTTGGGCGATGCTGTTGGCCTGGGTCGCGTTCTCGGCGACCTGCTCGATGCTGCGGGTCAGTTCCTGGATGGCGGCGTTGACTTCTTCGACGGTGCTGGCCTGCGACTGGGCGCCGCTGCTGATGTTCTGCGCCGAGGCCGACAGCTCCTCGCCGCTGGCGGCGGTCTGGTCGGCCGCTTCGCGGATCTCGGACATCACCGTTCCGAGGTTCTCGACCGTCCGGTCGAGGGCGACGGCCATCTGGCCGATCTCGTCGCGCTGGTCGATCCCCGTGGTGACGGTCAGATCGCCGTCCGCGACACGCTGCATCGCCTCCTGCATGGCATTCACGGGGCGGACGATGCCCTGGGCAATCACCCAGGCGATCACCAGGCCGGCCACGGCGGCGATAGCGGTGACGACGATGAGCAGGCGCAGGGCGTTGGCGGCCACATTCTCGGTGGTCAGGCGCGCCTGTTCTGCACCGGCATTATTGATGCCGATGATCTTCAGGAGGGCCTCGTCGGCGCGCATGAAGGCATCCCTCACGGTTCCCTGGAGCAGGAACCGTGAGGCCTCTTCGCGCTTGCCCTCCTTGACCATGGCGGCGTACGGCTGGTGGGCGGACTCGTAGGTCTTCCAGTCCTCCTCGAACTGCTTGTAGATCACCTTCTCGTCGTCGGTCTGGGGGATCGGATCGTAAATCGCCTTGCCTTTGAGGAAGACCTCGCGGTTCTCCTCGATGCGCTTCTCGTAGCGGGCGATACCCTCGGCGTCCTCGGCAAGCAGCATCTGCGACTGGTTGCGACGATAGACGGCCACGCCAAGCCGCATCTCCTCGATGCTGTAGACGGACGGCATCCAACGCTTGGTCAGGTCCTCCGATTGGGCGTGCATCGCCTCGAACTGGAAGATGGCGAAGATGCTGGTCGCTATCATCAGCGCGACGACCAGGCCGAATCCGAGCATGAGCTTGGTCTGGATGCGGATGTTCTTGAACGACATGGCGATGTTCCTCGTAGGGGGCGTTCGTGGGGTGTGCGTCAGCCGAGCTGGGCCTTCTCGTCGGCGTGCAGGACCTTCTCGATGTCGAGCAGGAGCTGCATGCGGCCGTCGAGCTTGGCCACGCCGATGAGGTATTCGCCGGCCAGGCAGGCGATCGTCTCCGGCGGTGGCTGGATGTTGGAGCGGGGGATCTTCATCACACGCGACACGGCATCGACGATCAGGCCGACGATGCGACCCTCCATGCGCGTGACGATGATGCGGGTGTGCTCGTCGAATGGCGATTCGCGCATGCCAAACCGTTTGCGCAGGTCGAGGACCGGGATCACGTTGCCGCGCAGATTGATGATGCCTTCGATGTAGCTCGGCATCTGCGGCACCTTGGTGATGCCCTCGACCAGAATGATCTCCTTCACCTTGGTGATCTCGATGGCGTAGTCCTCGACTCCGAGGCGGAAAGACACCACCTGGAGGTAGTCCTGCATCTTCAACGACATGCGCGACTGATCATGGGCTGAGTCGGTGGCCATGGGTGATCCTCGGGTTGGGCTCTGCACATGTGGTGCCAAGCAGCGGCAGGTGATCGGGGGGTTGGTACGACTGGGTTTGCAGCTGGGGCCGGGCGACATGGGACCAAGGTTTGGGGTTGCGGACCAGGAGGTGGGGTCAGGCAGGGAACTCGCGTACCAGCAGCACCACATTGCCGCGCTGGTTGAACTCGACGCGATTCATCTTGGCCTGCACCATGGCCAGACCGAAGCCGCCGCTGCGCTTGCCCTCGCGGTCGCGCTGCTCGGAAACGGCCAGGGCATCGAAGGGCTCGAACAGGCGGTGGGTGTCGAATCCGCTGCCTTCGTCGGCGATCTTCACCATCACGCGGTCGGGCATGATCAGGGTCGAGACGCGCACCCGCAGGCCCTCGGCGAAGCGGTTGCCCCATTCGATGCCATTCATCGCCATTTCGCGTATGCACCACACCACGTCGTCGAGTACATCAGGTGGGAGCGGCTGCCGTCCGAGCGCCTGGAGGTAGCGCGTCAGCAGTTCGACCGAGTTGACCGACGATCCGATGACGAAGTCGAACCACTCGTTGCCGAGATTATCGAAGGCCACGAGATCGCGGTCGGGATCGAAGCGCAACGCTGCCTGCACGATGCGTTCGAGTTCGCGGAGATCGACGGGCTTGGTCAGGATCCCGGCAGGGTTCAGGTCGAAGCATTGGCGCACCGCCTGATCCATCTCGTTGCCAGTGACCACCAGGACGGGCAGGTGCGGGTGGCGCAGGCGGATTTCAGCGAATGCGCGATTGCCGACCGCGTCTGGCAGGACGAGGTCGAGGATGACCAGATCCACGACCTCCGACTCCAGTGCCGCGGCGCCGTCCCGCCAGCTGGCCCGTTGCATGACGCTGCAGCCCATCGCGCGGATGGCTCCCCCGATCATCGCGGCGATGACCGGATCGTCCTCGATGTGCAAGACCCGCGCCCCTGCGGTCTGAGTCGGCGTGGCACGATGCACCGGCAGGCGCGGACGCAGGGCGATCAGCGAGATGTCGTCGCCGAATGCCTGGAGCGGCGCGGCACTGATGGCCAGGTCGAGGGCGCAGGTGAGGAATCCCTTGAGGTCATTGTCCCGGCGGCGCAACCAATCGAGACAGGATTGGCCGTGGCCTTCCGCGGTCGCCAGCGGCAGCAGTTCGTCGGCAAGGCCATCGCTGTAGGCGAGCAGGACCTCGTCCTCGTCGAGCCGGGTGGTGCCCAGTTCGCGATGCGGGTCACCGCCTGCACCCAGCACCGCCCCGCCGGAGCCCAGGGCCCGCCAGCCACGCGCCACCGATACCGCGACCGGTGGCGGATGCCCGGCCGAGGCGAAGGCCAGTTCGCGCCTGGCTTCGTCGTACACGGCGCAGAAAGCCGTAGCGTAGTATTCCGGTGGGAACAGGTCGCGCATGACCGAGTCCGCCCGTGCCAGGATGTCTACCGGGGAGAGGCCGGTCTCCACCCCTCCGAACCAGGTCTTCAAGGCAATGCCGCCGAAGGCGGCGAGCAGGCCGTGGCCGCTGACGTCGGCGACGAACAGCAAGGCCTTGCCTGGACCATAGGGGCGCAGGTCCATGTAATCGCCGCCCAGGCCGGCCTGTGGCAGGTGGCGCAGCGCCACGTCGGTGGTGCGCAACCACGAGAAATCGCTGGGGAATATGCGTTGATGGAGGCGGCGGGCGAACATCCGCTCGCGAGTCGCCGACTCGCGCAGCGAGCGTTCGGCATCCAGGTTCGCAACCAAGCGGTGGATGCGCGTACGGTCGGCGCGAGCCGCCTGGATTTGCTCGACCAGATGGCGGAGCTCGTGCAGCTTGACCGGCTTGCGCAGGAAGCCGGCGGCTCCAGCCTCGATGGCTTCGCGCGTGTCGCTGATCTGCGAGTGACCGGAGATGAGGACGACGTCGATATCGGGAAATCGCTCGCGGACGGCGGCGAGCAGCTGGGTGCCGTCATGTCCCGGCATGCACACGTCAGTGATGACCAGGTCTATGTCGCCCTTGCGCTCGCTGATCGCGGTTCGGGCCTCGGCGGCGCCCGCGCAGGCCACGACATCGTGGCCGCAGCGGAGCAGGAAGGGGCCCACGGTCTCCAGCACCAGCGGCTCATCATCGACCAGAAGTATGCGCATGGCCGAGTCGGGTCAGGCCGGTGGATGCATCGACGCCAGCAACTGCTTCAGGCGGTTGAGCGTTACCGGCTTGCTTAGCACCGCGTCCATGCCTGCCGCCAGCATGCGGGCATGCGTCACCGCGCTGACGTCGCCGGTCAGCCCGATGACCATGGTGCGTGCCCCGGCCTCGGCCCGCAGGTGGTGAACCAGTTCTATGCCATCGGTGTCGGGCAGGTGCAGATCTGACAGCACGAGGTCGAAGGTTCGCCTCGCGCGGGCCGCTGCTGCATCGCGACCGTGGCCGACGACCGTGACCTCGGCGCCGAGATGGACGAGCATGCGTCGCAGGATCTCCTGGTTGACCAGGTCGTCCTCGATAACCAGCACCCGCTGCGGCTGCTCAGCCATGGATCCTCCGCGGCTGCGCCAGTTCCTCGGCCAGGAGCTCGATGGCGATGGCCGCCTCCTCCTCCATCGACTTCAGCGCCGCCATGAGCTCTCGGTCAGAGCTGTTGTCTGGTCTCAGCTGGGACTTGCCGAGCGAATCGGCAGTCCGCGCCAGATGCGGCAGGCCGATGCTGGCGGCAGACCCCTTCAGCATGTGGGTGGCGCGGAAGAAGGCGGGTTCATCGCGCTCGGCGATGGCATGACGGATGAGTGCGATGAGCTGCGGAGTCTGCTTGCAGAATGCAGCGACGGCTGAGCTGAAACAGGCTTCGCCGCATTCCGGCAGCGAGCGGATGGAGTCGATGTGCTGGCGGTCCAGCGCATCAGTTGGCCGACCGTCAGGCATTGTCTGCCTCCACTGGCAATGCCGGGAGGAGGACGATGAAAGTCGTACCCTGTTCAGATGACGTGCGCAGGAGGAGATGGCCGCCGTGCGCCTTGACGCAGCCGACCACGGTAGGCAGCCCGAGGCCCGTGCCCTTGCCCTCGCTCTTGGTGGTGAAGAACGGCTCGAAGATGCGCTCCTGGATGCCATCGGGGATGCCGCTGCCATTGTCCGCGACGCTGAGCCCAGCGAAGACCCCGTGCAGTGCATCGCCGGTGATGCGGCAACGCTCGCCGTCGACGACCACCAGGCCAGCGGCCAGGCGCAGATGGCCACTGCCCGGCGGCATGGCGTCGCGGGCATTCACGCACAGGTTCAGCATCGCGTTCTGCAGTTGCTCTCGGCATCCGCGCACGCGGACGGCGGTATCGGTGGCGTCGACTTCGATGGAGCAGCCCTTGCCGACCAGGCTTCCGACGATGGCGCCGAGGTCCTGAATCGCCTGAGCGAGAACGAAGGGCTCCTGGACGATATCACGGCGGCGGGCGAAGGTGAGCAGTTCGCGTACCAGCGCGGTGGCGCACATCGCCGCCTGATCCATGCCCGAAAGCCGCTGGATCACCCGTTCGTCCGGCGGCAGGGTGCGCCGCAGCAGCTCGATGCTGCCGGTGATGACGCAGAGATGGTTGTTGAAGTCGTGCGCGACACTGCCGGCAAGCTGCCCGAGCGATTCGAGCTTCTCGCTCTGCACCACTCGTTGGCGGGCCTCGTGGTCCTCGGTGACGTCCCAGATGAGTCCGACCATGCCTTCATCGCCGGTGCTGCGGCGGCTGCCGCGAATGCGCAGGCGCCGTCGGCTGCGTCCGTCCGGCCACCAGCCCTCGCAGGTGAAGGCGTGGTGCTCGCGCACGCCGCATTCCCAGCCGTGCTGCACGGCTGGGCGATCGGCCTCGGCGAACCCGGCGACCACCTCGTCCCAGGTGTTGCAGGGCTGCCCGAGGAGGGCCGATGCGGCGTCGTCCAGGTGGATGCGTTTGCTGAGGGGGTCTCCACTCCACGTCCCCATGCCGGCGGAGGCCAAGGCCAGATCCAGCCGCACCTGGCGCTCCTGCGCCAGGGCCTCGGCGTCGCTGCGCTGGTGCCGCTCCGCCACCACCTGCTCTGCCAGACGGGCGTTGGCTACGGCCAGCTCACGGCGTAATCTCGCTAGGGCCAGGTGGGTCGAGATGCGCGCCAGCACTTCGGCGGCGTGGAAGGGCTTTGCCACGAAGTCGAGTCCGCCGGCGGCGAAGGCGGCGACGCGATCCTCGCGATCCTGCGATGCGCTCAGGAATATGACTGGCAGATCGGAGGTGACCGGATCGGCGCGCAGCCGTCGGCACACCTCCAGTCCATCGGGTTCCGGCATGCGCAGGTCGAGCAGCACCAAGTCGGGTCGACGCGCCCGGATCGAGCGCAGGGCGTGGACCCCCCCGGTCGCCAGGCGGACGGCGTGACCTTCCCCGCGCAGGATGGTTCCCAGGACCTGGAGGTTCTCGGGGGTGTCATCGACGATCAGCACCTCGGCAGAGTGGGACCCCATGACAGCCGTATTGCACGCTTCATGCCGATGCTGGAGGCGGTTGGGGCAACGGTTTGCATGGCGCCTCCCTGGCCGCCCCCCGTTATTTGGGGCGACCGCCCCAGGTGGTGGGGTGGGTCCTCTGCTGTAATCAGGCTGCTAGACGTCGAGGCGGTGCTTGTCGATCCGCCAGCGCAGCGCCTCGTAGGTTATGCCCAGGGCCTTGGCGGCAGCGCGGCGGTTCCAGCGATTGGCGACCAGCGCGGCATGGGTGGCCTGGGCCTCGGGATCGGTCGGGGCTGGAACGTTCACCGTGGCGGGGGCCGCAGTCGTTGCCGTCATGCGCGGCAGACCGAGGCATCGCGCCTCGATCCGACGGTCGCGGCAGAGCAGGGCCGCCCGTTCGACGAGATTGCGCAATTCGCGGACATTTCCGGGGAAAGCGTAGCTCCGCAAGGCCTGCAAGGCGCCGTCGGTGAGGTCGCGCTGCTCCAGCCGGTGGCGGGATGTAATGCGGGCGAGGAAGTGCGCCGCGAGGGCGGGTACATCCTCCGGACGTTCCCGGAGCGGCGGAATGGCGATCTGGAACGCGTTGAGTCGGTAGAGCAGATCACTGCGGAAGGCGCCGGTGGCGACCATTGCCGGCAGGTCCTGGTTGGTGGCGGCGATCACTGTCACCGTGACTGGCACATCCTTGCGTCCACCCAGGCGACGGATCTGCCGTGATTCCAGGGCGCGCAGCAGCTTGGCCTGGGCGCCGCGGGCGAGATCGCCCAACTCGTCCAGGAACAGGGTGCCTCCGTCGGCCAGTTCGAAGGCGCCGGGGCGATCGGCGTCGGCGCCGGTGAAGGCTCCCTTCACATGTCCGAACAGCTCGCTCTCGACCAGGGTATCGGGCAAGGCCGGGCAGTTCACCGCCACGAATGGGGCGGCGACGCCATGCCGGCGTCGATGGAGCTCGCGTGCCAGCACATCCTTGCCGGTTCCGGTCTCCCCGGCGATCAGCAGGCTGTCGAAAGGCGTGTCCGCGGAGCGGGCGATGAACTCGGCCAGCTCCTGGCAGGCAGGGCTGATGGTGACGAATGACTCGTCCCCGGTCGCGGCTTGTGCCCGCGCCAGGGTGGCGCGCAGGCGGTCACGATCGCGTTCGGCTTCCGTCAGCCGTGCGACGCGTTCGAGGGCGGCGACCAGATCGGGCAGCTTCACCGGTTTGCGCAGGAAGTCGGCGGCGCCATGGCGCATCGCCTCGATCGCGGTGTCCATGCTGCCGTGGCCGCTGATCATGATCACCGGCAGCTCCGGATGGTCGCTGCGCAGGCGGGCGAGTACGTCGAGGCCGTCATCGCCCGGCATACGGATGTCGAGCAAGGCAAGATCCGGGGGCAGCGAGGCGAATGCGGAGCAGGCGGTCGAGCCATCGACGAACTGGCGCACGCGGTGGCCCTTGCGCACGAGGAAGTCGCCGAGCGTTTCGCGGATGACCGCCTCGTCGTCGATGATGGCGATGTCGAGAGCGGTGCTCATGCCGCATCCGTCGTCGTGATGCGGTGCCACAGCCGCACCGTCGCGGTGGTTCCGGAGCCGGCGCTGGTCAGCTCCAGCTGGCCGCCGCACTGGCCCAGGATGCCACGTACCATCGCCAGGCCCAGCCCGACGCCGCGATCAGGACCCTTTGTGGTGAAGAACGGCTCGCCAGCGCGGGCCAGGCTCGCTGCATCCATGCCGCAGCCGTCGTCGGAAATGCGGATGCAGACCGGATCATCGGGCGTGGCGCCGCCATCGACGACGATCGCAACCGCACCACCGGCTCCGCCGTGCCGCTGCTGGCAGGCGTCGGCGGCATTGGCCAGGATGAGCTGCACGACCTCCTGGAGGGCGAACGGATTCGCGCGTACGCGCGACGGCAGGCCGATGGCGGTGGCGTCGCAGGCGATGCCATGCGCCTGCAGGCGTGTCCTGGTCAGGTGCAAGGCGGCGCGCACCACGTGCGCCGGGTCGACGGCGAGCATTTCCACACGACCCTGCTCGTCGGCAAAGCCGCGCACGCCCTGGATGAGGTCGTCGATGCGGTCGGCCTCGGCAATGATCCTCCGCATCTTGCCCTTGATCTCCTCGCCAGTGATGTCCCACCCTTCTTCGATGCCTATGAGGATGCCTTCGGCGAAGGCGCGGATACCGCCCAGAGGCTGGCTGATCTCATGGGCCATGCCCGCCGCCATCTCGGCGAGGCCGTTCTGCCGGTGCCGGCGCATGCGGGCGATGATCTCGGTGCTGTCGGCGCTCATGTCGGATCCTTGGCGAGCAGTGAACCGAGGAGCTCGTGGAGCTGACGCAGCTTCACCGGTTTGTGGACGAAGCCGGCCAGACCCTCGCCCAACAGGGCCTCGATGTTGCCGCCGCTGGCATTCCCGGACATCAGTACCACGCGGGCTTGCGGGTCGGCTTGGCGCAGGGCGCGGAAGACGGCGATGCCGCCAAGTCCGGGCATGGTCATGTCGATCAGGGCTATATCGAAGCCCGGCGGGGTGGTCCAGGCGCCGATCGCTTCGCCCTGGACGGCAAAAGGCGTGACCGTCCAGCCCATCCTGGCCAGTCCGTCGCCGATCGCCTCACGGACCCCTGCTTGGTCGTCGAGCACCAGCAGACGTCCGGTGCGGGTCCGCGGCGGCGCCGGGGCCGGAGCCTCCTCGGCCGGCGGGTCACGCGGCGGCAGGAGGATGGTGAAGGTGGTGCCACGGCCTGCTTCGCTGTCGACCAGCATGTGCCCGCCATGCATGGCCACGCAGCCAGCGACCGAAGCCAGGCCAAGGCCGTCGCCGCGATGTTCGCCCTTGGTCGAGTAGAATGGGTCGAGCATCCTGGTGCGTACCTCGTCGGGAATGCCGGTGCCGGTGTCGATGACGCTGATCGCGGTCCAGCGGCCGGCCGTACCGGCGTGGCAGATCTCGCAGCGCATGTCGTCAGTGCAGTCCTGATCGTGCACGGCGAGGCGCAGTGTGCCGCCATCGGGCATGGCATCTCGCGCGTTGATGCACAGGTTGAGCAGGGCGTTCTCAAGCTGGGCCGCCTCGCCATCGACCCACCGCGGTGTCGCAGGGAACTCCGGCTGGACCCTGACCGCCGACCCCAGCGAGCGTCCGGCGAGCCGCGCCACTCGCCCGGCCAGTGCGGCCAGATCGATGCGCGAGCGCACAACCTCGCGTTGGCGGGCGAAGCTCAGCAAGTCGCGTACCAGCGTCGAGGAGGCGTTCGCGGCCTGGGCGATACTGTCGAGATGCCGGCGGATTCCATCTTCACCGGGCATCATGCTGAGGATATCGAGTTCGGCGATGATCACCGCCAGATGGTTGTTGAAGTCGTGGGCCACGCCGCCCGCGAGCAGGCCGATGGACTCCAGCCGGTCGTGCTGAGCCAGGCGTTCCCGGAGGAGGTGCTCGTCAGTGACATCCCAAACCAGCCCGACCATGCCAGCGGAGTCGGTGCTGCCGGCTGGGCTCAGCGGGCGACCGCGCAGGCGGATGCGCCGGCGTGTCCGGCCGACCGGCGGGGTCCACCAGCCGTCGAGTTCGAACAGCGCGGCCTGGCTGCGGCTGCGCTCCCAGCGGCCGGTGATACCGGTGCCTCGCGATTCGGGTACTGCGTCGAGGAACGCGCGCCAGCCCATGCCGCCGACCGTCGGCAGGCCGAGGATGCGGCTGGCCCGCTCGTCGAAGCGAATCTGTCCGCTGCCGGACGCGACTTCCCAAGTGCCGAGGTCGGCGGCCTCCAAGGTGAGATCGAGCCGGGCCTTCCGGTCAGCGGCGGCCTCTTCTGCATTCGCGCGCAGGCAGCTTTCGGCGATCACCTGGTTGGCCAGGAGGTCGTTGAGTCGAGCCATCTCGATGCGGGCCCGCGCCAGTTGCAGGTGGGTGGCGATGCGCGCGAGCACCTCGGTGGCCTGGAATGGCTTGGAGATGAAGTCCTGGCCGCCGGCGGTGAAAGCGGCAAGTCGGTCCTCAACCGCGTCGCTGGCGCTGAGGAAGATGATTGGCACCTCCGCCATGCCCGGGTCGGAGCGCAGGCGCGCACAGGTGGCCAGGCCATCAAGGTCGGGCATGCGGATGTCGAGCAGGACCAGATCGGGCCGACGGGTCGTGACCGAGCGCAGGGCCTGGATGCCACCGGTGGCGAGTCGGACGCCATGCCCGGCGGTGCGCAGGATGGAGGCCAGGATCTGGAGGTTCTCCTGGTTGTCATCGACCAGGAGGATCTCGCCCGATGAGCTCATGGCATCACCTGCGCACGGTCGAGCAGGGCTTGCAGCCGGTCGAACTGGTAGGTGGCGAGCAGCGTGCGTAGGTGCGTAGCCACCTCCTGGTCGGCCATGGTGTCGATCAGCCGCTGGGCGGCGTCGACATCGCCGGTGACTACCATGGTTGCGAGGCGCTGCGCGTCGTCGTGGCGGATGGTGGCGACCAGCCGGTGCAGTTCGGCATCATCGGGTATCCTGATGTCGGTGGCTGGCGTCTCGATGTCGCGCCAGACGAAGTCAACCCGGAGCAGGCGTTCCATGAGGCGGAACAGGGTCTCTTCGTTGAACGGCTTGCTCGCTACGTCGTCGCAGCCTCCGGCAAGGAAGCGCTGGCGATCTTCTGCGAAGGCGGCTGCGCTCAGTGCGACGATGACTGGTGGTGTTCCAGGTAGGGCACGGATGGCCGCGGCAGCACGCAGGCCGTCCATGAGCGGCATGTCGATATCCATCCAAACCAGATCCGGGCGGCTGCGTCGGCAGGTTTCGACCGCGGCAATCCCGTCGCCGACAGCCTCGACCTCGCAGCCGGCCGAGGACAGCAAGGTGGTCAGCAGCTCGCGGCTGTCGGGATGGTCTTCGGCCACCAGCAGGCGTGGCGCGCGCTGGCCCGGCACGAGGCCGATCGCCTGCATGCGCGGCGGTTGGCGCACAGCAGCCACGGCCAGGGAGACTGGCAGCCTGAGGGTGAAGACCGATCCGGATCCTGGTGTGCTGGCGACGGTCAGGCTGCCGCCCATCAGGCGGGCGAAGCCGAAGCTGATGGCCAGACCGAGGCCGGTGCCATCACCGCGCTTGCGTCCGGCCTCGGCCTGTACGAACGGCTGGCCGAGTTCGGCTATCTCCAGGGCCGAGAGCCCCGGACCGGAGTCGGAGACAGCGCACAGCAGGTGGCCGTCGCGCCAGGTTATCTCCAGCCCCACGCGTCCCTGGCGGGTGAACTTCACGGCATTGGACAGCAGGTTGATCAGGATCTGACGCAGCTTGCGCTGGTCGGCGCGGATGAAACGAGGCAGGCCCGGATCCGCGCTTACCGCCAGGGCCAGGCCCTTGTCCACCGCCCGCTGGAGGAAGAGGCTCCGGAGGTTGTCGAGCATGAGCGGCAGGTCGAAGTCTTCCGGATCACAGGCGTTGCGGCCGGCCTCGATGCGCGACATCTCCAGGATATCGTTGATCAGCTGGAGGAGATGCTCGCCGGAGCGGTTGATCACCTGCACCGCCTGTCGTTGGGCAGCCGTGATCTCCGGATCACGGGCCAAGACCTGGGCGTATCCGAGGACGGCGTTCAGCGGGGTACGGATCTCATGGGACATGCTGGCGAGAAAGTCGCTCTTGGCGCGATTGGCGCGCTCGGCGGCCTCCTTGGCCCGGTTCAATTCCGTCTCGGCCTCGCGCAACGTGGTGATGTCGATGGCCGAACTGATCGTGCCGGTGACGCGCCCCATCGCATCGCGCAGCCAGGCATTGCGGAAGAGCATGCGCAGGTGCCGTCCGTTGCGCTTGACGAGGGAATTCTCGAAGGTTTCGGAGGCGAATGACTCCGCGCCCAGATTGGGGGCGCTGGTGATGTGCTTGATGAAGTATTCGTGGACGGCCGTCCCCTCCTCGCGGGGCAGGCAGGTGGTGAACCAGTCCTTCCCGTTCAGCTCTGCGACGCTCCATCCCAGCAGTTCGGCTCCATAGGGGTTGATGCGAGCGATCCTGCCGTGCAGGTCGAGAGCGACGGTGAGGACGCGGGACAGCGTGAAGTACTGCTCGAAGCGTTCGCGTTCCAGGTCGAGTTCCTGCGAGCGCTGGCGGACCAGCTCCTCGAGGTGGTCGCGGTGCCGGGCCAGCTCGGCCTCGTTGCGCTTGCGCTCGGATATGTCGCGCACCAAACCCCAGTAGTAGCTCGCCCGGCCGTCCGAAGCGCATACCGGGAAGGCCGAGACTTCGACTGGAATGACGATTCCGTCCTTGCGGATGTATTCCTTTTCGAACACCCCAGTGTGCTTGCCACATGCAAGCAGCTTGTCGAATATCTCGCTCTTTTCCCAGGCATGCCAACGCTCTGGTGTGATGTTGAAGAAGGAGTCCTTGGCGCGCAACTCGTCGAGGCTGTATCCGGTCAGCTCGCAGTAGGCGGCGTTGGCTTCGACGAAGCGGCCCTGGAGATCGACGATGGTGAAGCCGTCTCGGCTGAGATCGAAGAGCTGGCGGAAGCGGGCTTCGCCGGCATGGATCGCCGCTTCGGCGCGGAGGCGCTCGGTGAGGTCCTGGAACACCACCAGGAGGGAGCTGCCGATCGGCCGGGCGCGGACGATGGCGTGCTTGATCGTGCCGTCCTTGCAGGTGATGCGGTATTCGCGGGGCGGCGTGCTGACGCCCTGCTGCATGGCCCCGGCCACGTCGTTGTCCCATCTGGATGTGACTTCGGCTCGGTAGGTGGGATCGGGATAGGCCTTCTCCAGCCACGCATCGATGGTCGGGAGATCCTCGATGCCGAAGCCGAAGCATCCGGTGAACTGGCGATTCACCAGATGGATGCGGTCGGTGGTGGAGATCCCGATCGGCACAGGCATCAGCTCCAGAGCCTGGCGCAGCTGACTCTCTGCCTGCCGCTGGGTCTGCAGCTCGCGTTCCGTCGAGAGCAGCAGGAAGCGGACCGCGATGACGAGAAAGACGAGGAACCCGGTCGTGAGCAGCCCGAGGATGGCGACTTCGTTCCACCAGTCGCTGAGATGGTCGCGATCATCGAAGGCTACGGCCAGATACAGCGGGTAGCGCTCCAGCCGGCGGTAGCTGATGGTGCAGTCGCTGCCGTCCGATCTGCGTGTCGTGCGGTAGGTACTGGAAGCTGGATGCTCGCGCAGGTTGTCGAGCGTCGGTTGCGACAGGCGGCGTTCGCCGGGTTCCATCGCGGACTGCTGCGGGACGGCCAGGATGTTGGCGAAACCCCCGTCGCGGAGGGTGATGAGGCCGTGCCTGCCGACATCGATCGGCTCCAGCATGGCCTTGAACCACGTGATCGGGATCGCGCCGACCACGGCGCCGGCAAAGCTGCCATCCGGTGCATTCACCCGTTTGGCGAGCACTAGCACCTGATTGCCGGTGGCACCGCTTTGGATCGGCCCGGCGAAGATGGTGCCGGCCGTCGGGTCGCCGCGCAGGCTCTGGAAGTACCCGCGGTGCGCGATGCTGATGACCTGGCCCGCGTAGCGCGGCAGGTCGGACCCGGCGATGATCCGTCCGGTAGCGTCGGCGACGGCGTGCGTCTCGAGGCCGGGCACCAGCCGGCTGTTGCCGTCCAGGAAGCGCTGCAGTTCCCGTTCGTCGAGTGCGCCGTCGCGGAGCTCACGCTCCGTCTCGTTGACGGCGGAAGCGATGACCAGCGCGCCGGCATCGAGCGCGCCGGCCAGGCTCAGCTCCAGGGTCCGCGCCAGGTTGAGCGATGCTGCCCCGATCCGATTCAGGTGCTGCTGGTGGCTCCTACGCAGCTGTCCCACCGCCATCAGGACGATGAGGAGGCCGATGATGCCGGTAACAAGGTACAGGCGCTGCTTGCTGCCCCACCGCGACATGGCCTACAGACCTTCAGGGCTCGGCACGTCGAGCCTTGCTGCTGGCCGTGATCGCACCGCAGGCATATTGATTCGGGGACAGGGATAAGACACCCTGCCACTGTGCGACGTCTCTGATTGGAATGCAAGGAGCGACGCACACGAATGGGCTTGCATCGGTGCTATGAAGAAGAGCGACACCTATGCCGTAGGCGCATGTCTGCCGCACATGCGCGGTTGTGCGTGCAGTCGCATAGGAAAATCACCTAGGATCCCGCGCATGGACCGCCATGCCCCTGTCTACACCGAGGAGGCGTCCTGCCAGGACTGCTACAAGTGCCTGCGCGCCTGTCCGGTCAAGGCGATCCAGGTCGGCAGCGGCCATGCCCAGGTGCGGCCCGAGGCGTGCATCTCCTGCGGGCGCTGCGTCTCCGCCTGCCCGCCCAAGGCCAAACGCGTGCGCGACGACCTCGCCGAGGTGCGCGCCCTGCTGCAGGCCGGCCCGGTCGCCGCCTCGATCGCGCCGAGCTGGGTCGCCGAGTTCCCCGATCTGCAGCCTGGCCAGCTGATCGCCGGGTTGCGCCGTCTCGGCTTCTTCTGCGCCAGCGAGACGGCGCTCGGCGCGCGCGCGGTCA
>JALHRW010000123.1 GCA_022841245.1 Planctomycetota bacterium | reverse complement strand
AGATCGGGGTGGATGCCGCCCTGCACGATGGCGTAGAGCGCCTGGCTGCCGGCGCCGCCGTACGGCCCGTCGGCGCGCCAGGCGGCGACCGAGCGCGCCAGCCAGTCGGCGGTGCGCTGGCAAGCGCGCTGCACCACTTCACGGGGGGCGTCGGACGGCGGGCACTCATCGAAGGCCATGATCACGTCGGCACCGAGCTCGCGCTGGATGCGGATGCTTTCCTCGGGCGTCAGCCGCAGCGGGCTGCCGTCGAGATGGCTGCGGAACGAGACGCCGTCGTCGTCGACCGTGCGGTTGGCCGCCAGCGAGAACACCTGGTAGCCGCCGCTGTCGGTGAGCATCGGTCCACGCCAGCTGCAGAAGGCGTGCAGCCCGCCCAGGGCGCGCACGCGCGCCGAGCCCGGCCGCAGCGCGAGATGGTAGGTGTTGGCGAGGAGGAATTCCTGCCCGACGGCTTCGGCGGCGTCGGCGGTGACGCCCTTCAATCCGCCCAGCGTGGCCACCGCCATGAATTGCGGGGTGTGCGCGACGCCGTTCGGCGTGCGGATGGTGCCGGCGCGGGCTGGGCCGTCGGTGGCGTCGAGGGAGAAGGAGAAATGGGTCACGGAGTTGGGTGTCGCTGGTCGCTGGTCGCTGGTCGCTGGTCGCTGGTCGCTGGTCGCTGGTCGCTGGTCGCTGGTCCGGCTACCACAGCCGGCCGAGCCGCGTCCCGATGTAGTAGCGCTGCACGATGCGCTCCGCGGTCCAGCCCTGCCGGGCCATCAGCCAGGCGCTGATCTGGCTCATGCCGGCGCCATGACCCCAGCCGAAGCAGGTGATGTCGTAGATGAAGTGGCCGCGTTTGACCGCCGACTCGTACTTCTTCGGGCTGTCGGGCGTCCACAGCGTGCTGCGCAGGACGTTTTCGCCGACCAGGCGGCGGAAGGCGTGGGCGGGGATGTCGACCGGCTCGCCCTGGCTGTGGTGCACCAGCACGCTCAGCACGCGCTGGCTGACCGGATCGCGCCGGCCCACCTTGATGTCCTTGACGTAGCCGATGGCGCGGCCGCTGGGCGACAGCACCTTGCCGAGTTCACGCTGCAGTTCGCGCGGATCGATGGTGGCGGTCGAGGTGCCGTGCGTCGCGCTCAGGCCGAGGGCCGATACCGCTTCGGTGTACCACGGGTCGTCCTGCGGCGGCATCACCGGAGCGAGGGCCTGATTGCCGGTGACGTCGCGCGCGTCTGGCCACACCGCATCGACTCCGCCGATGCGGCCGCCGGAGCTGGCATGGAACAGCGGCAGGAACGGCTTGTCATTGATCAGCGGGACCAGGCCGCGGGTCTCGAACACCGCGCGGCGGCACAGGTCCATGCCGGTGGCACCGCGGTACTCCTGGTCGTCGCCGCCGTCCTGCAGGTCGAACCACGACTCGGAGGCCCGCGCCTTCGAGCGCCGCGCCCAGGCATAGCCGCGGCTGACGATGGCCTGGGCCTTGAGCGCCTCGAGCGGCCAGCCCGGGCTCATCTCCTCGCCGATGACGCCTTCGAGGTAGGCCTCGACCGGCAGGCAGTTGAGCGCCGAGATCTCCTTCGAGCCGGCCCAGCGCAGTTCGAGCGAGCCGCGGTAGCGGTTGCGTCCGATGGCGAAGGCCGGGCGCGATCCGGCCGCCTCGAAGCCGGTGGGGTCCGGGTGGGTCTTGTCGGCGGGATCGTGCGCCGGTTCGGTGGCGATCGGGCTGATCTGCACCCGCGACACCGTCCAGTAGAGCTCCTTGGCACCACGGTCGAAGTCACCGCTGCTGAGGATCAGGCCGGAGTTCAACTCGGGCTTGACCAGCAGCCGGCCGCCACGCTTGAGCGTCACGCGCAGGTCGGGGTTGTCGGGTGCGTCCGGTGACGACAGCTCGCAGGCGACCAGGGCTTGGACGTAGAGCGCGTCGAAGGTGCGCGAGCCCTTGGGCGGGGCGCGTTCGAGCAGCTGCGGGCGGTTGAGGATGAGCACGCGCAGGCCGGGATCGGGCCCGGGCGAGGCCGGCAACCTCCCGTAGCCGCGGTCGCGCTCCTGTTGGAGCAGGGTCCAGGCCAGGGTGCCGGCGAAGTAGGCGAGCAGCGCGACCAGCAGGCTGGCGCGCGCGATCTTCAGCCCCTGATCCCGTTCCATCGGCGCGGACGGTAGGGGGTCCGCTGGCCCAGTCCATTGCCCTGCAAGCGGTGGGACTGGTCACAGACAGGTTGCTGGTCGCTGGTCGCTGGTCACTGGCTGCTGGCTGCTGGCTGCTGGCTGCTGGCCGCTGGCCGCTGGCCGCTGGCTGCTGGCCGCTGGTCGCTGGCCGCTGGTCTGCAAGTGGACCGAGGCAATGACACACCCGGCCCCAGCGCGCGGCGCCCCGCCATGGCCGCGCCGGGCGTGTGCGGAAGCTCATCCGAATGGCCTACGACATGAACCAGCTGCTGGAGATATGCCTCCAGCAGAACGCTTCGGACATCCACATCTCGTGCGGCCGTCCGCCCTCGTTCCGCATCCACGGTTCGGTCAAGTCGCTGAAGAGCCCGGCGCTGACCGCCGAGGACTGCGTCGCGCTGATGAAGCAGATCACCTCCGAACGCGGCCAGCAGGAGCTGGCGGCGGACGGCTCGACCGACTTCGCCATCGGCTACATGGACAAGGCGCGCTTCCGCGTGTCGGCGTTCAAGCAGAAGGGCAAGGTCAGCATGGTGCTGCGCCAGATCCCGTCGAAGATATTCACCTTCGAGGAGCTCGGCCTGCCGCCGCACATCAAGGATCTGATCACCCGGCCGCGCGGCCTGATCCTGGTCACCGGTCCGACCGGCTCGGGCAAGTCGACCTCGCTGGCGACCATGATCGACTTCATCAATCAGGAGGATGAAGGGCACATCATCACCATCGAGGACCCGATCGAGTTCTACCACAACCACAAGAAGTGCGTGGTGAACCAGCGCGAGCTGCACGTCGACGTGCCGAGCTTCGCCGAAGGCCTGCGCCGCGCTCTGCGCGAGGACCCGGACGTCATCCTGGTCGGTGAAATGCGCGATCTCGAGACGATCGCAGCCGCCATCTCGGCGGCCGAGACCGGCCACCTGGTGTTCGGCACCCTGCACACCACCGGCGCCTCGCGCACCGTCGACCGCATCATCGACGCCTTCCCGACCAACCAGCAGGAGATGGTCCGCACCCAGCTGGCCGGCAACCTGGTGGCCGTGATCTCGCAGTCGCTGCTGCCCAAGGCCACCGGCAAGGGCCGCATCGCCGCTTACGAGATCATGATCATGAATCCGGCGATCTCGAACCTGATCCGCGAGAACAAGAGCTTCCGCATCGACGGCACCATCCAGACCAGCCAGAACCAGGGCATGATCCTGCTCGATGAGTACCTGTTCAAGCTGTACAAGGCCGGGACGATCACCTTCGAGGCGATGATGGAGTTCTGCAAGGATCAGGGCTACCTGCAGCGGCGCGTGCAGGAGGATGGTTCGAACCCCGGTGGCGCCAACGCGCCGAAAGCCTGATCCATGTTCAAGTCCGGCAGCGTCGATGCCCAGGCCCTCCTCAAGCTCCTCTACCAGTGGGAGGAGGTCGACAAGCCGACCGCCCAGAAGATCTACGGCGAGCACAAGAAGGGCGGCAAGGACCTGGTCCAGGCCTGCCTCGACAACGGCATCGTCGAGAGCGTCGTGCTCGGCGCCGCCGCCCAGCTGCTGGGCATGGGCAAGGTCGATCTCCAGGGCATGACCATCCCGCCGGCGCTGATCGCCAAGGTGCCGACCGAGTACGCCAACAGCTACCGCATCATCCCGACCCGGATGGAGAACAACGCGCTGGTCGTCGCCACCGCCGACCCGGACAACCTCGCCGCGCTCGACGACCTCAAGTTCGCACTTGGCGTGTCGCAGGTGAAGGCCGAGCTGACCACCGAGGAGGCGATCGCCACCTCGCTGGAGCAGTACTACGCCTCCGGCAAGAAGAACGACGCCCAGGACATGATCAACGAGATGCTCGGCGGCCGCGACGAGCAGCAGGACTTCAGCGCCAGCGGGGCCGAGATCATCGATCCGGGTGCGCTGGCCAACCTCGAAGCCCTGGGCAACGACGTCAACGCCCAGGCCGAGAGCGCGGCGGTGCGCAACCTGCTCAACCTCATCCTGCTGACCGCGGTCAAGGCGCAGGCGGCGGACATCCACTTCGAGCCGTTCGAAGAGAACTTCCGGGTGCGCAATCGCATCGACGGCGTGCTCTACGAGATGCTGCCGGTGCCCAAGCAGCTGGCCGCCCCGCTGGTGGCGCGCATCAAGGTCATGTCGCATCTCGACATCGCCGAACGCCGCGTTCCCCAGGACGGCAAGATCCCGATCCGCATCGGCGACCGCGAGGTCGACCTGCGCGTTTCGACCCTGCCGACGATGTTCGGTGAAAGCGTGGTGATACGCATTCTGGACCGCCTGGTGGTCAACCTCGACCTCGAGAAGATCGGCTTCCCCGACGATCAGCTGGCCTACTTCCGCGAGGTCATCGAGCGGCCCAACGGCATCGTCATCGTCACCGGCCCGACCGGCTCGGGCAAGACCACGACGCTCTATTCCGCACTCTCGGCAGTGAACAGCGAAGAGGTGAAGATCATCACCACCGAGGATCCGGTCGAGTACGAGATCAAGGGCCTGATCCAGGTGCCGGTCGACGAGGAGGTCGGCCGCAGCTTCGCCGCCTGTCTGCGCGCCATCCTGCGCCAGGACCCGGATATCGTCCTGGTCGGTGAGGCGCGCGACAAGGAGACGGCGCAGATCGCGGTGCAGGCTTCGCTGACCGGCCACCTCGTCTTCACCACCCTGCACACCAACGACGCCCCGACAGCCGTCACCCGCCTCATCGACATGGGGGTCGAGCCGTTCCTGCTCGCCGCCACCCTCGAGACGGTGTGCGCCCAGCGCCTGGTGCGCACCATCTGCATCAAGTGCAAGGCTCCATATGAACCCAGTGACGAGGAGCTGCTGCAGCTGAACCTCAAGCGCCGCGACGTCGCCGGGCAGCGCTTCTATTACGGCAAGGGCTGCGACCACTGCAAAGGTACTGGCTACAAGGGCCGTACCGCCTTGTTCGAGCTCATGGACATCAACGACAGTCTACGTGAACTGATCCTGGGCAAGGCTTCGGCCACTCAGCTGCGGCTGGCCGCCCAGCGCGCTGGCATGCGTCCCCTGCGCGATTCCGGCATCCAGAAGGTGTTTGCTGGGTTAACCACCATCGAAGAGGTGGTGCGCGAGACCCTTGCCGTCGAGGAGTAGATGGCTTAGACTTCCGCTCAGCCCCCTGGAACCATCATGCCCAGCTTCTCCTATAAAGCCCATGATCGTCGCTCTGGCAAGGAGGTCTCCGGCAGCCTGGAGGCTGGCAGCCAGATGGAGGCGATCGCCAACCTCAAGAAGCAGGGGTTGCTGCCCATCGAGGTCAAGGAGAGTCGAGCGAAGTCGGTGAAGACGCCGGCCGGCGGTACGCCCGGCGGTGGTGGTGGCGGCGCCTTCGCCAACCTGCTTGGCGGCGGGGTCAAGCCCAACCAGGTCACCTTGTTCACGCGCCAGCTGTCGACCCTGCAGGACGCCGGTCTGCCGATCGTGCAGTCGCTGCAGATCCTCACCGACATGCAGCGGCCCGGCTCGTTCCGCAGCATCCTCGGCCAGGTCACGGAAGACGTCCAGGGCGGCACCATGCTGTCCGACGCCATGGCGCGCCATCCGAAGGTGTGGGACAAGCTCTATACCAATCTGGTCAAGGCCGGCGAGGCCGCCGGTGCGCTCGACGTCATCCTGCGCCGCCTCTCCGAGTTCCGCGAGAAGGCCCAGAAGCTGAAGAAGAAGATCATCGGCGCGCTGATCTACCCGGTCGCGGTGCTGACCATCGCGGTCGCGATCCTGACCTTCATCATGGTCTTCATCGTCCCGAAGTTCGAGCAGATCTTCCGCGACCTGAACATCCGCCTGCCGGCGCTGACCGTGCTGCTCATCGAGATGAGCAACTTCGTCGCCAACTGGTGGTGGGTCATCATCATCGCGCTCGTCTTCAGCATCGTCGGCATCAAGATCTTCCGTGGCACCGAGACGGGTGGCGCGGTGGTCGACCGCATGGCGCTGAAGGTACCGGTCCTCGGCGGCGTGGTGAAGAAGGGCTCGGTCGCCCGCTTCACCCGTACCCTCGGCACCCTGGTCACCTCCGGTGTCGGCTTCCTCGACGCCCTCGACATCACCAAGAGCGCGACGCCCAACATCGTCGTGCGCAACGCCATCCAGGACGTGCGCGACTCGGTGAAGGAAGGCGAAACGATCAACGAGCCGCTGCGCCGTTCCGGCGTGTTCGACGACATCGTCGTCAACATGATCAAGGTCGGTGAAGAGACCGGTGAGCTCGACAAGATGCTGATCAAGATCGCCGACAACTACGACGAGGAGGTCGACTCCGCGGTCGCCGCGATGATGGCCCTGCTCGAACCGGCCCTGATCATCTTCATGGGCGTCGCGGTCGGCTTCATCGTCATCGCGCTGTTCCTGCCCCTCATCTCGATCATCGAACAGCTCAACGCCGGCGGCGGGTGAGAGAAGGTCTCAGCCACGAGGCGACAGAACCCCGGGCAGATGCCCGGGGTTCTGTGTTTTTGGTCGCTAGCCGAGATAGGACGCATTGTTCCTCGGCGCTCGGCGCCGAGCGCCGAGCGCCGCTATCTTGTCTCTGCTTCCTCATTGCCCCATGGTCGAGCTGGAGCTCGACCCTCCCAGCCCTTGTGATCCTTCCATCCCCAGTATCCTCCCCGCCGTCAGCCCCATGGCCGACCCGGTAGTCCACCGGCGCATCTGCGGTAGCAGGCCGATCTCCGGCCTCCCGCCCGCGCCCTGGAACCGGTCCCCGGACGAACCCGTTTCGCTCCACTACCAGACAGGTAGCCATCATGGCCACCCACATCCTCATGAACGTGCTCGACGAGCACGAACTCCGCGTCGGCGTCATCCGCGACGGCCGGCTGGAGTCCCTGCTCCACGAGCGCCTCGGTGACGGCCAGCATCTCGGCAACATCTACAAGGCGCGGGTCGCCAACGTCGAGCCGTCGCTCGACGCCGCCTTCCTCGACCTGGGCAGCCAGAAGAACGGCTTCATCCACGTCGAGGAGCTGATCCACGACAAGGGCCGCGGCGCGCGCATCGAGAACATCCTCAAGAACGGTGACGAGATCATCGTCCAGGTGACCAAGGAGGCGATCAAGGAGAAGGGGCCATGCATGAGCATGTACCTCGCCCTCCCCGGCCGCGACCTGGTGATGATGCACTCCGAGCAGGCCAAGGGCGTGTCCAAGCGCATCGAGGACCCGTTGGTCAGGAAGCGCCTGAAGAAGCAGCTCGACGGCTTCGAGCCGCCGGAAGGCTTCGGCTTCATCGTCCGTACCCACGCCGCGCACGCGAGCGAGGCGGACATCAAGCTCGACTACGAGTTCCTCAAGCGCATGTGGGCCGAGGTCGACGCCCTGTCCAAGCGCGTCCGCGCCCCGGCCTGCCTCTACCAGGAGGCCGACGTGGTGGTGCGCACGCTGCGCGACGTCGCCGGCCCCGACACCGAGCAGATCGTCATCGACAACGAGGGCATGTACGACGAGGCCCGGGCCTTCGCCCAGGTGTTCATGCCGGAGCTGTGCGACAAGATCAAGCATCACCGCGAAGAACTGCCGCTCTTCACCTACTTCGGCCTGGAAGAGCGCCTCGCCGCGATCTACGACCGCAAGGTCGAGCTGCCCAGCGGCGGCGCCATCGTCATCGAGCAGACCGAGGCCCTGGTCTCGATCGACGTCAACTCGGCGAAGAACCGCGATGCCGGCGACGTCGAGACCACCGCGCTGATGACCAACCTCGAGGCGGCCCAGGGCATCGCCGAGCAGCTGGTGCTGCGCGACCTCGGCGGCCTGATCATCATCGACTTCATCGACATGGAGAAGCGCGAGAACCAGCGCCTGGTGCAGGTCGCCCTGCGTCGCGCCCTGGGCACCGATCGCTCCAAGATCCAGGTCGGACCGATGTCGCGCTTCGGCCTGGTCGAGATGACCCGCCAGCGCCAGCGTCCCAGCCACAAGCTGGTCGCCTCGTCGGAATGCCCCTACTGCGTCGGCACCGGCGCGATCAAGACGGCCGAGACCTTCGAGATCGACGTCATGCGCGAGATCCGCCAGATGCTGCACAGCCGCAGCCTGCAGCGCCTCGAGGTGGTGGTGCCCTCCGATCTGGCCACCGGCATCCTCAACAATCGGCGCAAGGAGCTGGCTGCGCTCGAGGAGCGCACCGACTGCCGCATCGTCTTCAATCCGGACGCGTTGATGAAGGCGCGCGAGTTCCGCCTCAACCCGACCTTCAGGAAGGGCGAGCGCCGCCGCGACGAGAAGCACCAGCCGGTACGCCCGTCGCTGCTCGCTCCGTTGATGGTCGAGCAGGCCAAGGCGATCAAGCTGGCCAAGGAGCTGGCGGCGATGAAGGCCGACGACCTCGAGCGCGAGCTCAACTCGGATCCGATCGCCGGCGAGGCCCGCGACAGCGCCGCGGCCAAGGAAGCGATCGAGCCGGCGGCGCCCCGTCCGGTCGAGGTGGTGGTCGCAGCCCCGGTCCGCACCGCCCCCGAGGTGTGGGAGGAGGCCGCCGTCCTGCGCCGGCTCCTGTTCTCGGCCAACCAGCCGGTGGTGGTCGCGCCCTCGTCCCTGGCGGCCCAGGCAGGTGCCGGCCAGACGGCCCTTGCCAGCACGCCCGCCCAAGCTACAAACCCGCCCCGCAACAATAACGGGGGCCGCCGGCGTCGTCGCCGTCGTTGATCACTCCAGGAGCACGCCGTGTACGCTGTCATCGCTGATCGTAACCGCCAATACCGCGCCGCCCCCGGCGATAAGCTCGAACTCGACCGCATCGAGGCCGCCCCCGGCACCGAGTTGGAACTGCCCGTCCTGCTGGTAGCCGATGGCGCCGCAGTGAAGGTCGGCTCGCCCTACGTCGCCGGTGCCACGGCCAAGGTCAAGGTCCTCCGCGACCAGCTCGGCGACAAGGTCATCATCGGCAAGTATAAGCACCGCAAGCACATGACCAATCGTCGTCGCGGCTTCCGCGCGATCTCGACGATCGTCGAAGTGGTGTCGATCAGCGGGTGATCCGCCCATCCGGCCCACGCCGGATGTCCAACTGGCAGGCCGCCGCAGCCCTCCAAGCTGCGACGGCCTTGTCGTTTACCGGAGCTTCCATGATCTTGCGCCTCCTTGCCGCCGCCCTCTGCGTCTGCGCCCTGCCGGCCCTGCAGCTGCAGGACCTGGAACTGGTCTCGCCGCTGGGTGGGCAGCGCTTCGTCGCGGTGATCCCCGGCGGCCAGCCAGGCACCGCGCCCGGACCCGCCGACATGGGCGAGGACGTGGATGGCTGCCGCCACGGCACCGGTCCGAGCGAGTACGACTATTACGTGGTGGTCGATCCGCACACCTACTTCGCCGCCCTGGCCTCCGAGTACGACCAGCGCACGGGACGGTTCCAGTCCGAACTCCCCCCCGAAGTCGGCGATTGGGCGCGCAAGGAGTTCAGCTCCGAGCGTGAGATCGACTACAACCACGCCTTCCAGTACGCCATCCAGCTGGCCCGGGCCACCGGCCAGGCTCCGCCTGAGCGCAAGTCCTTCATCGTGCCGCAGAGCAGCATGTCAGTCGAGAAGCGCTACCGCCTCGCGTTGGCCTGCTACCAGAAGCGTGGGGCGCGCAACGTGGTGCTGGCCAAGATCGCGCTGACCGGGGCGTGGGCGCTGCGCTGCCGCGCCCAGCTGCCGGTGTCGCACCAGTCGCTGGCTGGCGGCTTCGAGGAGATCAACAGTCGTATTGCCGGGAAGATCAAGGATGGCGAGGCCTTCGACCTGGCCAAGTGGACCGCGATCTACCGCACGATCTTCGAAGCGGACGGTCTGACTCGCGAGGGCTACACGGTCTGCGCCACCGCCTTGTTCGGCTTCCTCCTGCGTGAGGGCGACCTGCAGGGCTGCAAGGATATCATCACCAAGGCGGGCGACCGCCTGGGCAAGGATGACAAGCCCGATGTGCTGCGCGGCCTGATCCGCGACCGCAAGCGCATGCTCGAGGACCACAGCAAGCTGCTCGCGGTCGCCGGTGAACGCTTCGTCGCCGCGCTGCGTTCCGAGGAGATCGTGCGCTCGCGCATCCCCGAGATCCTGCTCGTGGTCGGCGAGTGCAACCGCCGCCTCGGGCTGAACGACCGCGCCTGCGACTGGTTCCTCTGCCTTGGCCGCTTGCCCGAGACCCAGCCAGCGGCGCGCAAGGCACTGCGCTTCGAGGGCAAGATGCGCGCTCTGCCGGCCGACAAGCCGTACCACGTCCAGCTCGGCTGGATCGCCGACGAGCAGCTCGAAAAGCTGATGCGCGCCGGCACCGCCCATCCCGGCGAGTTCACCGGTCCCGACCGCGGCCTGCTCGTCGCCATCGTCAATGAAGGCCTTGGTTCTGCGACCTACAATGCCCCGGGCTGGAAGCCGGGCCAAGGCGGCACCCAGACCGACTGCGCCATCGTCCTCGACCTGGTGGGCAAGGGCATCCTCGAACAGGCTTTCCGGCTCGGCACGTGGCCGAAGACCCTGGGCGAGCTGTGGGAGCGCGAAGTCGTGCGCGATCGCAACCGGGTCAACCGCTTCAACTGCCCGGTCACCGGCAAACCGCTGGTCTACATCGAGCCGCCCGGCGACATCTCGGGCATTGCCCCGAGCACCGTGCTGGTCGCCACCTCGGCCCCGATCGACACCGCGCAGGGGCCGCGCTTCGGCGCCTTCTGCGCGAACACGCGGCTGGTGTGGACCGAGACGGCCCCGGCGGTGGGCCAGCCCCTCCCGCCTGGTCAGCCGCTGAAATAGACGATGCTTTTCACAGGAGACACAGAGACACAGAGGTCCGAGGAGAGCGAACTCGGCCCTTCGCATCCCAGCGTCCCTCCGTGCCTCCGCGTCTCCTGTGAAGCGACTCGAAATGTTGCGGACTTCGTGGACCTGGTGCCGTGAGCTATCGGCCGAAGGCCCTGCGCGAGATCGTCGGGCACACGGGCGCGGTGCGCCTGCTCGCCCGGCTGGTCGACCATGACCACCTGCCGCATGCGCTCATCCTCGAGGGGCCGGTCGGCTGCGGCCGGCGTACCCTCGCTCTCGCTCTGGCCACCGCTCTGCTCTGCCCGCAGCGCCAGGCGGGTGACGCCTGCGGCAGCTGTGCGCACTGCGTCCAGGCCCATGCCGGCAACCACCCTGATCTCAGCGAGCTGCCTGGCCGCCGCGAGGCGCCCAGCGGGCTGCCGGTCGACGAGGCACGGGCGGTGGCCGAGGGCGCCTCAAGCAGCCCGCTGCTCGGCGTGGCCAAGGCGATCATCATACCCGACGCCGAACGTCTGCGCGGGGCTTCAGCCAACGCCCTGCTCAAGATCCTCGAAGAACCACCGCCGCGCACCACGCTGATCCTCACCGCCGCCTCGGCCGCTGGACTGCTCGGCACCATCCGTTCACGCGCCCAGGTCTTTCGCCTGCAGGCCCTTAGCGAGGCCGAGAACGAGCGGGTGCTGGGGCTGCGCGGCGCGCTCAGCCGCGAGCGCCTCGCCGTGCCGCCGTTCGCTTCGCTCGACCGCGTGCTCGCCGGCTTTGACCTCGCGGCGGTCGCCGAGGTGGTGGCCACGCTCCCCAGCAAGGCCGCCGACGACGATGGCGACGAGGCGCGCACTCCGGCGGCGGTGCAGCGCGCCTGTCTGCGTCTGTGGCTGGTGGCGCTCAACGACCGCGTGCGCGGCGGCCTGCGCAGCCCCGACCCGCGTAGCGCCGGCCGCGCCCTCGACCAGCTTGAGCGCCTGCATCGCGCCCTCGCCGATCTCGACCGCAACCATCCCCCGCGCCTGGTGCTAGAGGCGCTCGCACTCGGCAAATGAGGACATAGAAGCTAGCCCCGTGGTCCGAGACGCCCTGCTCGACATGTATCTGGAGGAGGTATCGCGGTTCGCTGTACTCGACCGCGAGTCGGAGCTCCGTCTCGGCGCACTGGTGCGCGACGGCAACCGCGACGCTCGCCAGGAGATGATCCAGGCCAACCTGCGCCTGGTCGTGGCGGTGGCGCGGCAGTACGAGAACCTCGGCCTGCCGCTGCTCGATGTCATCGAGGAGGGCAACATCGGCCTGATGCGCGCCGTCGAGCGCTTCGATCCGGCGATGGGCTGCCGCTTCTCGACCTACGCCGTGCACTGGATCCGCCAGGGCATCCGCCGCGCTCTTGGCGACAAGGGCCGCAGCGTGCGCATCCCGGCCTACATGGCCGAGCTGGTCTCGCGCCTGCGCCGCCACGATCGCAACGGCAATGGCCGCGAGGATGTCGAAGAACTGGCCAGGGCCCTGCGCCTCGATCCCAGCCGGATAGGATTGATCGAACGCGTCATCGCTACCGCCAAGCAGGGCTCGGGCCCGCTCGATCCGCTGGTCCTGGCCGAGGCCGGCGAACTGATCGCCGAAGCTGGAGATCCGGAGACACCGCTGCTCCAGGGCGAGGATGCCCGCCTGGTCCGCGAACGCCTGCAGCGCATTCCCGAGCGCGAGGCCGAAATCCTGCGCTACCGCTTCGGCCTCGACGGCTACCCGGTGATGACGCTGGAGGAGATCGGCAACGCCTTCGATCTCACCCGCGAACGCATCCGCCAGCTCGAGAGCGAGGCGCTTGGCCGCCTGCGCGGGATGATCGCTTCGGAGAACGTGCTCTAAGGACCTCTTTCCCCGCCTGGCTGGCCCGCACCATGCAGCCCATGGACGACCGCGCCGCCTGGATTGCCCGACTCTCCGCCCTTGCCGCTCCGGTGCTGCGCGCCGCCGCCGCGGGACGGCTGCATGCCGACATGCCCGTCGAGGCGCGGCCCGGCCAGCGCGACGACCGCGCCGGCTACACCCATCTCGAGGCGCTGGGCAGGACCTTCGCCGGCCTCGCCCCGTGGCTCGAGCAGGACGGCCCGGCGCCTGACACCGCCCGCATGGCGGATGCGCTGGCGCGGGTCGCCGACCCGTCGGACGCCGACCACTGCAACTGGATAGCGGGCCAGCAGCCGATCGTCGATGCGGCCTTCCTCGCCCACGGCCTGCTGCGCGCGCCGCGCTTCACCGCCGCCCTGCCGGCGCGGACGCGCGGCCTGCTGCTCGCCGGCTTCCTCGCCCTGCGCGACCGCGCGCCCGGCTTCAACAACTGGCTGCTGTTCGCGGCGATGGGCGAAGCTGCCATCCTGCGGCTCGGCGGCGTGCCCGATCCGATGCGGGTCGACTATGCGCTGCGCCAGCACGAGGCGTGGTACCTCGGCGACGGCATGTACGGCGACGGCCCGCGCTTCCACTGCGACCACTACAACGCCTTCGTCATCCACCCCATGCTGGTCGATGTGGCGGCGGCGTTCGCCGAGCGGTTGGCGTTCGCCCGCGACCAGCTCGCCCCGGCGCGGCTGCGGCTGGCGCGCTATGCCGCGGTGCAGGAGCGCCTGGTCGCGGCCGACGGCTCGTTCCCGCCGGTCGGGCGCAGCCTGGTCTACCGTTGCGGCGCCTTCCAGGGCCTGGCCCAGGCGGCGCTGCAGGGTCTGCTTGGCGCAGCGCACCTCGCTCCTGGCCAGGCCCGTCGCGCCCTCGGCTCGGTCATCGCCCGCACGCTCGACGCGTCTGGCACATATGACCCCACCGGCTGGCTGCATGCCGGGCTCGCCGGCCACCAGCCCGATCTGATGGAGGGCTACATCAGCACCGGCAGCCTGTACCTGGCGGCGACCGCCTTCCTGCCGCTCGGCCTGCCGGCGGCGGATCCGTTCTGGAGCGCCCCCGCCATGCCGACGACCCAGGAACGGGCCTGGGGCGGTGTCGACCTGCCGGCCGACCACGCCCTGCATCCCGACCCGCGGCTGCTCTGATCAGCCCTTGGTCCTGATCTTGGCCATGGCGCCGAGCTTGGACAGCTTGGCCAGGCAATCCTCGGCCTGGGCGCGCTGTTCGCAGGCCAGGGCCACGGCGGGGATGCGCTTGGCCGCGCGCAGCTTGGCCTCGGCAGGGTCGAGCCCGTATGAGGAGAGGACCTGGGCCGCGCGCTCCTGCCGGCCAGGATCGGTGATGGGGAAGAGCAGTACCTCGTGCACGGCGGCGGCGGCCTGCGATGGGGCGGCGACTGCCGAGCTGAAGCCGTCGTCGGGCAGGGTGTCGAGCGAGCCGATGGCGCGGCCGAAGAACGAGTCGGACAGCGAGCTCGGCTGGCCGGGAATGCTGTCGTCGGGCAGCAGGCCGATGGCCTGGGCGGCGTCGGCGAGGAAGGACGTCTCGATGGCCGGGCGCGCGCCGCTTTCGCTGCTGGCCTTGGCCGATGGCAGGCACGAGCTGAGCTCGCCGGTGATCAGCTGGCCGAGCGTGGTCGGACCCGACGGCAGCTGTACTGGCCAGGCGAAGTCGGCGACGTGCTCTTCGATCTCGCGGCGCAGCACCCGCGGCCGCTTCGGCCACGACACCTTGGCCAGGGTGGGATCAGGCGGACTCACCGCCAGCTCCCCGCCGGCCCGGGTCAGGCCCGAGAGCACGACCATCAGCGGCGCCGCTTCGAACGGTTCGAGCTGGTCGATGAGGATGATCGGTGCGCCGGCGGTGATGGCGTTGGCGCTGGCCGGATCGAGGGCGAAGTAGACCACCAGCTGTCGCGCTACCGCGGCACGGGCGGCTTCGGGCACGGCATGCAGGACGATGTCGACGTGGGCCATGGCCCGAGGATACCCGCGCCGTACCGGTCGCCAGCAGCTGCTGCGCTCAGCGGGGTCGCGGCCAGGGTGCCGGCGGCGGGCCGCCGCCGAAGCGGGCGGCCTCATAGGCGGCCAGCTCGCGGGCGAGGTCGAGGCCGGTCTTGGCGGTGATGGCCTGGCAGATGGCTGCGGCGGTGTCGGCGGGGG
>JALHRW010000122.1 GCA_022841245.1 Planctomycetota bacterium | reverse complement strand
TCGAGGTCTACGGCTTCGGCGAAGGTTCGGGCCTGGCCACCCTGCAGTCCGCCGCTCCCGGCGGCGGCCCGCTCTCCGGGGTCAAGGCTCCGGATGAACGCGCCAGCCAGATCGGCGCGGCCCTGGCCGACAGCGCCCGGCGCGCCCGCGGCCGCCGCCTCGACGCCGTCATCCTGGCCAGCGACGGCGGATGGAACCGCGGCGAGGATCCGGTCGAGGTGGCGAGGTCGCTCGGCGCGCCGGTCATCGCCCTCGGCGTCGGCAGCCCGCAGGCGAAGGACCTCGAGATCCCGTTCATCTTCTCCGAGGACGTGGTGTTCAAGAACGACCGCTTCGTCCTCGACGTGCGCATCCGCCAGCGCGGCTTCTCCGGCCGCACCGTGCCGCTGGTCATCCGCCGGGTCAACGAGGCCGGCGTCGAAGAGGTGCTCAAGGAGGAGCAGCTGTCGCTGGGCGACGACCGCGAGTTCGTCCACAGCGTCGAGCTGGTGCCGGACAAGGAAGGCGTGTTCTCTTTCTCCGCTGAGCTGACTCCGCAGCCGGAGGAGGCCAACACGGTCAACAACCGCAAGAGCCGCGCCAACATCCAGGTGGTCGACAAGAAGCTGCGCGTGCTCTCGATCGACGATGCGCCGCGCTGGGACTTCCGCTTCCTGCGCGGCATCTTCGAGGCCGACAAGCAGCGCGTGCAGCCGACCTTCATCCTGCGCCAGGGCGATCGCAACCTCGACAGCCGCGGGGTCAAGTTCCTGCGCTCGATGCCGGCCGAGGCCAAGGCGTTCAAGGAGATCGACTGCATCGTGCTCGGCGACATCAGCCCCGACTTCTTCACCAGCGAGGACCTCAAGCGCATCGAGTCGTGGGTCCGCGTCGATGGGGGCGGCCTGATCGTCGTCGCCGGACGCCGCGCGATGCCGGTGCAGTGGGGCGGCACGGTCCTGGACCAGCTGCTGCCGGTCGAGCCCGAGGTGCAGCCGGCGCTGACCGTGGCCGAGGAGCTGTCGCGCACGATCAAGGACGCCGACGGAGTGCGGCCGGTGGTGACCAACGAAGGCGGACGCTGGGCAGCCTTGCGCTTCGCCGCCGATCCGGGCGAAAACGCGCAGAAGTGGAACGAGTCCGAGCCGCTGCGCTGGGTCCACCCGGTCAAGCGCGCCAAGAGCGGCGCCGCCGTGCTGCTGGCCCATCCGAGCAAGCGCAGCGGCGACGACCCCATGCCGATCCTGGCGGTGCAGCGCTACGGGCGCGGCCAGGTGGCGTGGATCGGTTCCGACGAGTGCTGGCGCTGGCGCTTCAAGCCCGGCGTCGCCCAGCACCGCCGGCTGTGGGGCCAGCTGACCTCGTCGCTGGGCATGGCCCACCTGCTGGGCAACGCCAGCCGGGTGCAGATCGAGACCGATCGCGGCGAATACGCGGTCGGCGACCGCGCCCAGCTCATCGCCCGCGTGCTCGACAGCGACTTCAACCCGCTCGCTGCCGACAGCGTGACGGTGGTGGTCGAGCGCGATCTGGCCAAGGAGCAGGTGGTGCTGGCGGCGCGGCGCGAGCAGCCCGGCGTGTTCGCGGGCGAATGGGTGCCGGGCGCCACCGGCCGCCACCGCGTCGTGCTGACCGTCGGCGAGGCCGGCGGCGCTGTCGGCGAGACCACCGCCGAGCGCACCGTCAGCGTGGTCGAACCGCAGCTCGAACTCGACGACGGCGGCATGCGCGAGGACCTGCTGGCGCAGATCGCCAAGGCCGGCGACGGCGCCTTCATCCCGCTGGCCCGCTCCGCCGAGGTCGCCGAAATCATCAAGGCCCGCCAGCGCGCCGGGGCGCAGAAGCGCGAGGAGGTCACGCTGTGGAACGCGCCAGGCGTCCTCTGTCTCCTCGTCCTGCTGCTCGGCTTCGAGTGGTGGTACCGGAAACGCTGGGATATGCTGTGAGGTACCATTGTCGTGGTTCGTGGTTCGTGGTTCGTGGTTCGTGGTTCCGCCGCGCCGTGGTGCGTTGCCGGACCTGCGGAACCACGAACGTCGAACCACGAACCACGAACGGGGGCAATGATGTCTGACGCCATCCGCACGCGCCTCGACCTGCTGCGCTCGCGCGCCCGCACCGGCGAGTCGGCGCGGCTCGCCGGGCGCCTCGTCGCCGTCGTCGTCGCCGGGCTGCTCGGCTGGCTGGCGGTCGATTACTGGGCGGTGACCACGCTGTTCGGCGGCGGTTGGTGGGACATCGCCGCACGGCTGGCGCTGACCGGCACGCTGCTGTGGCTGGCCGGGCGCGAGGCGTGGGGGGGGCTGTTCGCCGAGCTGCGCCGCAATCGCAGCGACGACGAACTGGCGATGCGCCTGGAGGACAGCCATCCCGAGCTGGCTGGCCGGCTCATCTCCACCGTCCAGCTGCTGCGCGAGCTGGCCGCCGGCAATCGCGGCAGGGTGGGCTCGACCGGCCTGCTTGAGGCCCTGGCCGAGAACACCGAAGAGGCCGCCGGCGGCGTCGACCATCGCCGCGCCTGGGATCTGCGCCCGGCTCGCCGCACTCTGCTGCTCGGCGTCGGCCTGCTCGTGCTGGGCATCGGTCTGGCCGCCTGGCGCAGTGACATCGCCGCCGCTTTCGCCCGCCGTCTTGCGTTCATGTCGGCGCACTACCCGACCTCGACCAAGATCCTGGCTGTGCGCATCCCCGAGCTGGTCGGGCGCGGCGACCCGGTGCCGGTCGAGGTCGAAGTGGATCTGTCCTCCGAGCTGCCGGACAAGGCCACCGCCACGGTGCGCGGCGCCGATGGCCGCACCTCGACCCTGCGTCTCGAACGCGTCACTGCCGAGGGCAAGGCGCTGTATCGCGGCGAACTCAAGCTGGCGGTCGAGGATCTCGCCATACGCCCGCACGCCGGCGACCACCGCTGGGAATTGTGGGTGCCGGTACGCGTGCTGCCGCGCCCGGCGGTGAAGACGCTGACGCTGCGCCTGACCCAGCCGGCATACCTGCGTCAGGCCGAGTCGACCAGCCAGGTCGGCGACCTGCAGCTGCCGGCCGGCACCGTCGTGGCGGTCGAGGCGGTGCTCAGCCGCGCGGTGACCACGGCCACCCTCGCCGTCGCCGCCGGCCTGGGCGACCCGCAGACCACGCCGCTGACGCTGAGCGCCGATGGCACCACCGCCAGCGGACGCTTCACCATCGTCGAGGACGGCTGGTGGTCGATCGACCTGCTCGCCGCTGACGGACTGTCCGCCGCCGCACCGCCGCGCTGGACCATCGCCGCCATTCCCGACCGCGCCCCGACCGTGGTCGCGACGTTCCCGCCGCGCGACAAGGATGCGACCCGCTTCGCCCGCTGGCCGGTGCGCTTCACCGCGCGCGACGACCACGGCCTGGCCGGCGCCCGCCTGCGCTGGCTGATCGTTCCGCCCGGCAGCGAACTCGAGAGCGTCACGGGCGAGCCGGGCAGCCTTGAGGTGCCGGGCGTCACAACCGCTGGGTCCGAATCGACCCAGGGGGAGACCTCATTCGACCTTTCGCCGCTCAACCTGGAGGTCGGTTCGCGCGTCGTGTGGTGGCTGGAGGTGCGCGATGCCCGGACTCCCGAGGCCAACCTCGGCATCAGCCAGCGTGGCACCTTCAACATCCTTGATCCACGTGAGATGCGTGAACGCGTGGCGCGCGAGCAGGCGGATCTGCTGCTGCGCATCAAAGCCGTGCGCGACGGCCAGCGCCAGGCCCGCGATGGCGTCGAAGGCGCGCGCCAGGCGACCGAGGCCAAGCCGTGAGGGTGGCCAGGATAGGCAGTCACAACCGGCACGTCTAAGACGTTCGCCTGCAAGGGATACCCCGCATGCGCCTTATCGTACCTACTCTGCTCCTCTGCGCCGCCACCCTCCCTGCCGTCGAGGGCCTCGATCGCGTCGTGCGCACCCAGGAGGGTGTGCAACGCAGTGTCGCCAGCCAGGCCGAGCAGGCCTCGGCCAAGGCCGACCTCATCGCCGATGACCTGCGCTTCAACCGCCTCGGCGACGACGCCCAGGCCGACCGCCTCGACCTGGTCGCGAGCGAGCTCGCCGTGCTGGTGCGCTCGCCCGACGCCGAGCTCAAGACCATGGCCTACGTGGTCGACCGCCTGGCCCGCGCCAGCCGCGGCGACTCAGCTGAGCTCGGCAAGGCCGCCTCAGCCCAGACCGAACTGGTCGGCCGTCTCGACCGCCTGGCGCTGAACGCCCAGGGCCGCATCGCGGCAGCTAACGGCGTTGACGATCTGCGCGCCGCGATCGACGCCCAGCGCCGCATGCTCGAGGAGACCGGCAAGCTGTCCGACCAGACCCTGGGCAAGGAGAAGGCCGAGCTGTCGACCACCGAGCGCTCGGACCTTGAGCGTCTCGCCCGTCAGCAGAAGAGCCTGGAGAAGGCGCTGGAGGAGACGGCGAAGACCCTGCGCGAACAGGCCAAGGCGGCTGAGAACGAGCGCGACAAGAAGAACCTCGAGGCCGCCGCCGACGAGCTGGACAAGGGCCAGGCCGCCAAGGAGACCGACAAGGCTGCCGACGCGCTGGCCGATAACCACCTGGCCGAGGCCCAGGCCGCCCAGGAGAAGGCCCTCGACAAGCTCGAGGAGGCCGAGCGCAAGGCGTCAGGCGCGACTCGCGATCCGCTCTCGGAACTCGACAAGAAGATGCGGGATCTGGCGGCGACGCAGCGCGAGCAGCAGCAGCTGCTCGATGAGACGCGGGCTGAGAAGGAGTTGTCGAAGGCCGACGCCGACCGTATCGCAGCCAAGCAGGAGGACATCGCTCGCGATCTGCAGGATATGGCCCAGCAACCGCAGCAGCAATCGCAGCAGCAGCAGCAACAGCAACAGCAGCAGCAACAGCAACAGCAGCAACAGCAATCGCAGCTGCAACAGGCCCAGGAGAGCGCCAAGCAGGCGCAGCAGGAGATGTCCCAGCAGCAGAAGGCCGACGCTGAGAAGAGCATGGAGAAGACGCTCAAGGCGATGGATCAGGCGCAGCAGCAGATGCAGCAGCAGATGCAGCAGATGCAGGCCGAGCAGGACGCCCAGCGCCAGCAGAGCGCCGAAGAGCAGTTCGCCCAGCTGGAGAAGGATGCGCAGTCGATGCAGCAGGCGCAGGAACAGCAGCAGAAGATGCTCGACCAGCTGATGGCGCAGCAGGAGATGTCGAAGCAGCAGGCTGCGGAGATGTCCAAGCAGCAACAGCAGATCGCGCAGCAGATGCAGCAGATGAAGCAGCAGGCCGCCCAGCAGGAGGCGCAGCAGGCCAAGCAGGCCCTCGACCAGCAGCAGAAGCAGCAGGCGCAGCAGGAGATGCAGCAGGCCCTGGAGGCGATGCAGCAGGCGCAGCAGCAGATGCAGCAGCAGATGCAGCAGGCCAAGCAGAAGATGCAGGCCAAGCCGCAGCAGACCAAGGAGTCGAAGGCGCAGGAGGACAGCCCGGGCGCCCTCGAGGACGGCGAAAGGAGCGCCAAGCGCACGAGCGGCTGGCAGGTCGGCCTGGAGGCGCAGGACCGCGAGGTGCTGTCGCAGGTCAAGGCCGACGCCTTCCCCGCGCGCTACGAGCAGGCTCTGGTGCAGTACTACCGGGCGCTGGCTGGTGAGGGAGAGAAGTGAGGATGGCGGTCGGCCGTTGCCTGCTGGCTGCTGGCTGCTGGCTGATGGCCATCGGCTGGCTGCCCGCCCTCGAAAGCACCGAACAGCTCACCCCGCAGGCTGCTGCGGCGGTGAAGAAGGCCGTGGCCTGGCTAGCGAAGAGCCAGAAAGCTGACGGCACCTTCCCCGGCAACCTGGGCAACTCCTCCGGCGTGGTCGGGGCCTGCGCCATCGCCCTGATGTCGCAGGGCCATTTGCCTGGCACCGGCGAATACGGCGTCAACACGGCCAAGTCGATCAAATTCATCCTCGACACTGCCCAGCCCGACGGCCTGCTCTATCAGCAGTCGATGGGCGGACATGGGCCGATGTACTTCCACGGACTCGCCACCCTCGCCCTGGGCGAAGCCTGGGGGCAGTCCGGCGACCGCCGCGTCCGTGACACCCTGCGCAAGGCCATCGACCTGATTTGCGCGACCCAGAACCAGAAGGGTGGCTGGCGCTACCAGCCGAAGATATCCGAAGACGACCTATCGGTGACGGTGATGCAGCTGATGGCGCTCCGTGCTGCGCGCGATGCCGGCATGGACGTGCCCAAGGAGGTCATCGACGCCGGTATCGAATACGTGAAGGCCTGCCACAATCCCAAAGGCCAGGGCAAGGATGGCGGCTTCGCTTACCAGCCGGGTGGAGGCAGCGGCTACTCGCGTTCTGCCGCTGGCGTCACCTCCTTGCAGGTCGCGGGCGACTACCGCGCTTTCGAGGTGGTCGAAGGCATCGAGTATCTCATGACCTTCAAGCCGGTCACCGACAAGGAGATCGACAGCACTGAATGGCGTTATTATGGGATGTATTACGCGGCTATGGGCATCTATCAGGCGCAGAGCCTCGGCGCCCAGGGCAAACGCTGGTGGTCGACGTGGTACCCGGCTGCAGTGCGCGACCTGCTCGACCGGCAGCAGCCTGATGGACGCTGGAAGGGCAGCTGGGAGGCTTACGACACCTCCATGGCCATCCTCATCCTCACCATCCCTTACCGCTATCTGCCGATCTATCAGCGATGAGGAGTCTGCTGCTGGTCCTGGCCGTGGCCGGCCTGCACGCCGTCGAGACGCTCGCCTGGGGACGTACTGGAACCGTCCTTCCTTCGGCGTCGATAACCGCCAATGGGGTTTCTGCCGGAGGCAAGACCCTGGCGTGGGCTGATGTCGCCGTTGTCGCCCTGGCCACAGCACCAGCCAACGCCATCAGCGGCGGCGTGGTGACCCGGCAAGGCGAGATCCTGCGCGGCCTGCCAAGCGAGCTGAACAAAGGCGTCCTGCGCTGCAGCAGCGACCTGGTTGGTTCGCGCCAACTGCCGGTCGAATCCCTCGCGGCGATCATCCTTGGTCCGTTGGATCTCGCGGCCGTCCCCGCGCTGCTCGCCGGCGAGGCCGGTGCCGTGCTGAGCAACGGCGAGCGCGTCGCCGGCACTCTCTCCTTCCTCAATGCCGAAGCGGTGGGACTCGATACCGGTCGGCGCGTGGCCCAAGTGCCGCGTGGACGCATTGCCGCAGTCGTGTTGCGTCCGCTGGAGCCCGCTGCCGCTGGCTGCACCTGGCTGCAGCTGGCCAGTGGCGACCGCGTCCTGGCTGGTGGTGCCATTGCAGTGACACCGGAGGCGGTGGTGGCGGCCTGGCGCGACGGCCCGGGCTGCCAACTGCTGGCGCAGCTGACGCCACGGCGGGCGAGCGTCACCGACCGGCAGGCGGCGGTGCTGCCGGTCCGACCGGGGATGGGCTTCCCAGCCCTGGTCGGTGGTCTGGCCACCCCGAATGGCGTCAGTCTGCTGGCCCGCGGCGAGATCGCCTGGGGCACGGCTGGCCACCACCAGTTGATCGCCTGGGCGGCTTGTCCGGCTGGTGCCGAGGCGACCGTCGCCAGCGTAACCCTCGATGGCAAGGTGGCCTGGGAACAAACCCTCCAACCCGGGGCCAGCGCCGTTGCGGTAACCGTCCCGTTGGGTGGGGCGGGCGAGGTGGCGCTGCGGGCCGGGCCGGGTGCGGACGGTGAAACGGGGATGTGCCAGGTTGTCTGGGGCATGCCCATGTTGTTGAAGTAATCGGTCCGTATGAACCCTGACCGCGTGTCTCATCAGCCATCGGCCCATGGTGGCGGCTGCCGCAGACGCTTTCGCTAGGGGTCCGTAGCGTGCCGGCACACCAATGAACCTCCCCGGTCGGGCTGCGTTCACCGCGTGCAGGAGAGCCTCATGAGCCAGGACGACCAGGATCAGGACCAGGGCGAGCAGTTGCTCGACGAGAACGGAAACCCGATCGATCCGAATGCTGAAGAGCAGCAGGAGGAAGAGGGCGCACACAAGTACGCCGGCATCATCAGCTGGGTCGTGTCTGGCGCATTGCACGCCACCGCCCTGCTGCTGGCTGGCACCATCTACTTCCTGACCGCGGATCCCGAGCAGGAGATCCCGCCGGTCCGCGTCACCAGCATCCCGCCTCCGCCGATGAAGAAGGACGAGAAGCCCAAGGAAGAGCGCGAACTGCTCGACCCCAAGGTCGTCCTCGACATCGAGAGCAAGAGCGACGTGGTCGCGCCGATCACTCAGCTCGACCTGCCGGATGAGCAGTCCTCGCGTGAAGAGGAGAACGACAGCCCGGTGCCCAAGGGCCGCGAAGAGGCGGTTGCCGATAGCGAAATGGGCGGCCAAGGCGCGTTCATGGCCATCGGTGCCGGTGGTGGCAGCGCCGGCATGTTCGGCAGCCGTACGGGTGGTGGCCGCAAGCGCGCGGTCGGCCGCGGCGGCGGCTCGAAGGGTTCGGAGAGCGCGGTCGACGCCGCGCTGCGCTGGTTCAAGAAGCACCAGTCGCCCAACGGCATGTGGGACGCCGAGAAGTACTTCCAGAATTGCACCGAAGACCCCAAGTGCGAGCCGGGCTCGCTCGCCGGTCACGGTGCGGATGAGGTCAACGTCGCCATGACCGGCTACGCCCTCCTCTGCTTCCTGGGCGCCGGCTACGACCACAAGACCCCGAACAAGTACAAGCCGGTGGTCAAGAAGGGCATCGACTACCTGCTCTCCGTCCAGGCCCCTGATGGCCTGCTCGGCAAGCGCAATTACGAGCATCCGGTTGCGGTGATGGCCCTGGCCGAGGCCTACGCCATGACCTCTGATCCGGATCTGCGCAAGCCGGCCCAGACCGGCGTCGACATGATCGTCCAGCGCCAGAACCAGGACAAGACCGGTGGCTACGGTCTGGGTTGGGACTACGGAAGACCGAGCCAGCGCAACGACGCTTCGGTTACCGGCTGGAACGTCATGGCACTGAAGAGCGCCTACGCTGGCGGCCTGTCGGTCGGCAACTCGATGGAAGGCTGCAAGCAGTGGCTGGAGCAGGCGTGGAAGGCCAACAACGACGGCAAGGGTGGACGCCCCGATTGGCAGAAGCTCGACCCGTACAAGGACAAGAGCCTCTTCAGCTACTGCTGGACCAGCGGCGCGAAGGAGTTCGCCGAGGGCTTTGGTCACCAGAACATGGCTCCGGTGGGCATGGTCTGCGCCGTGTTCCTTGGCCACAGGGCTGGTGACACGATGTTGGAGACGCTTGCCAACTACGTCATGGAGAAGCAGACGCCGCGCGCCTATCCCTGCAATACCTACTACATGTACTACAACACCCTCGGCGTCTTCCAAGTCGGCGGCGAGAAGTGGAAGACCTGGAACTCGGTGGTGCGCGACATGCTGGTCGGTGCGCAGCGCAAGGGTGATGGCTGCTTTGACGGCAGCTGGAACTGGGAAGGCACCGGCTTCCACGGCCACAGCGTCGGCCGCGTCCTCTCGACCGCCTACAACACGCTGTGCCTCGAGGTGTACTACCGCTACGCCCAGGTCCAGCAGGCTGCCGGCAAAAAGTAGAAGAGACTCGATTTCGCCTCTCAAGCACCCCAGGCATATCGCCTGGGGTGCTTCGTTTTCGCTGGTCGCTGGTCGCTGGTCGCTATCCGTGAACCGTTGCCGGACCGAGCGACCAAGCGAGTGGCGAGCGAGCGTCAATTCTCTGTGTGGACTGCCCACGAGCGCGTAGCGAGGCTGGAACGAGCGGGCCCATACGCACGAATCGACGCGCGTATGCGCGGCGTGTCGAGCGGGGGCTCCGGGGGCGAAGGCCCCCGGCGGGGACGCGGGGCAGAGCCCCGCGAGCTAAGAGCAGAGTTCGGTAAGGCGGGACTGGCAGCGCCGATGTTTGCGGTGGAACGCGGCGCGCAGTGGCGGTTCGGGGAAGAGGTCGGCGATCCGGCAGCTTGCCCTGACCCGCATCGGCACGCACCAATCGTAGAGGCGGTCGACCAGGTTGGTGAAGCGCAGGGCCGCGAGCTGATCGTCGAATGAACCCAGGTCGATCACGCACACACCGCGCACACTGGCGGCGAAGCGGCGCAGGTTGACCACCGGTAGGCCGGTGAGCAGCGCATCGAGTTTGCCTGCCTCCAGGCATACCCAGCCATCACCATGCTCGGGGTCGACCGCGGGCCCCCAGCAGGGAGGGTCGTCACCCTCGCGCACCTTCAGCCGGCGGTGGTCCGCGCCCGGCACGTGCACGCCCTGGAAGGCGTCGCCGATGCGCGAGAGCTGGGCGCGGAACAGGTCGACTGCCATGCGTCCGTCGCCGAGTTCGCCAACGATGGTGTTGGAGGTGGTGACGAAGCGCGCGCCGCGCTCGGCGAGCAGGCCGAGCAGCAGGTCGGCGAGCCGCGTGTTGGTCGGATCATCGAGTTCGAACTCGTCGAGGCAGACCAGATCGGCGGCGAGCAGCGCGGCAGCCTCCTGCGGCCCGCGCATGGTCATCAGACTCATCGCGTCGGAGAACGACAGGTAGCGCCGGTCGCCGTCGGCTTCGTTGAAGCAGGCGGCCAGCAGGTGGGTCTTGCCGACGCCGAACGAGCCATCGAGGTAGAGCCCCGGCCGGCCACGCGGGCCGAAGACGCGGCGCAGCCAGCCGTTGCCGGCCCAGGCGAAGTCGCGCACCTGCGCTACCGCCGCAGCCTGGCCGGCGACCGTGGGATCGACGATGTAGCCGGCGAACGAGGCCTCGTGGAAGCGCGGTGGCGGCACCAGATCCGCCGGCGCGATCGGCGCGCTCAGCAGGGTGCGCAGCTGGTCGGCATCCATCAGATCGCTACCGCCTCCCAGCCGAGCGTCTGCGCCCCATCGGGCGAGGTGACGCAGGCCTGGCTGCCGCCGTCGGGCGGCAGCCAGCGCGCCGCGGCTGCGCGCACGCTGGCGAGGTCGCAGCCGATGATGCGGCCACGGAAGGCGTCGATGGTGGCGGGATCGCGGCCGGTGAGGTCGCCGAGGAAGCGGCGTCGCGCCTCGCCGGACGGGCTGCCTGGCGCATCGAGGCCCTGCAGCACGCCGAGCTGGGCTTCCTTCAGCGCCGCTGGCTCGTCGGGCAGTGCCGCAAGCCAGCGCAGTCCGTCGCGCATGTCGCGGTAGGTGTCGACCAGTCGCGGATCGCGGTAGCTGGTCAGCTGCACGCAGCCGGCGCTATAGCCGGCACCCCCGCCGTAGGCGCCGCCCTGCTCGCGCAGCTTGGGGTGCAGCCAGCGGTTGGTCAGGATGCGGGCGCCGACCGCCAGGGCAGCGGCATCAGCATCACGCAACGACGGTGCGGGGAAGGCGAGGGCGCAGTAGTTGACCGAGGTGCCGGTGGTGAAAGCGGTCGGCACAACGGCCGCGCCCGCGGCCAGCGTACGTCTGGTGGCGTCGCCAGCGGGCCGTGATGGCCAACGAGCGGCTGCGATCAGGGCCGGTGCTCCGCCACGGTCCCCGATCAGCGCCGCGTGCGGTGCCACCGCGACGAGACGGTCGCGCAGCTGGGCCAGGCGCGCACCGAGGCCGTCGCAGCCCTGCTCCGACAGCCGCTTGAGCCAGGCCAGACGGCCGAGGCCGCCGAGCCGGTGCGACAGGCCGGCGGTGCCGGCGAAGGCGCGGGTGGCGGCCGAGGCGGCGAGGCCCGAGCCGGCGCGGGTGACGCGCTCCTGGCCATGCGCGACGGCCTGCTCGACCAGCTCCTCCAGTCGAGCAGTCTCGTCGAAGCGGGTCGACATCAGGGTCTCGGACAGCAGCGGCAGGAAGTCGCCGGCGCGCTCGCTCAGGCCCTTGATCTCGACGCACAGCCATGGCCGCACCACCGCGGCGTCGTCCGGGTCGGAGCCGGTCTCGATCCAGGTGCGCAAGCCACCGGTGTTGGCGTTGAGCAGCGCTGCTTGGGCGGCGTAATCGCGCGTCCCGCAGCCGAGGCCGCCGAAGGCGGCGGTGAGCAGCGGCAGCAGTTCAAGTTCATCACTGAGGTCCAGCGGCAAGGCGGCCACGAGATGGGTCAGCCCGTTGGTCGGGGCGGTGAACACGGTCAGCCGCCCGCCGTCCCAGGCGGCAGGGCTGCCGCTGGCCCAGCGCCTGAGGCGCGGCACGTCGGCGATCGCCAGTTCGGGCAGCATGCCAGCGTCGTCCGGTTGGGCCTGACGCGCGGCCAGGGCGGTGGCGGCGGCGCGTAAACGCTCCTCGGCACCCGCCTCGGCCAGTTCGGCGCGGTCGAGCTCGGCGACGCGCGCCTTGCCGCGGGCGTGGAACTCCGTGTCGGGCTCGGCGGTGAAGGTGGCGTGGTGCGGATTGTCGCGCAGGTGGCGGGCGATCGCCGCCCGTACCCATACCGGGTTGGCGCGCGCGCGCAGCCGCTCCAGGGCCGGGCCGGCGTCGAGGAACGGAGTGCCGTCAACGCCGAGGTTCCACGGTCCGACCAGGCGCAAACACAGTTCCAGTCCGTAGGGATGGCCGTCGCCACGCACTTCGCGTCGCGCCAGCTCGAGCTGGTGCAGCGCCGCGTCGATCTCGTCCTGGGCCACGCCGTCACGGGCCAGCGCGTCGATCGTGCTGCGGATCAACGCTTCGATCTGCGCCTCGATGCCCGGCTCGTGACCGTCGATCGCGGCGGTGAACAGCCCGGTGCGGGTCCAGCCAGCATAGCCGGAGGCGCCGGTGCCGCGGCCGAGGCCGCTGCTTTCCAGCGCGCGACGCAACGGAGCGCCGGCGTGGCCGAGCAGCAGCCGCTCGAGCAGGTCGCAATCGAGCGCCTCGTCGATGTTGGACGCGTCGCCGAAGGCCCAGGTGATGCCGCTCTCGGTGACGTCGACAGCCTGCTGCCCGGGGGCGATCGGCACGCTGATGCGCAACCGTCCGGACGTGGCCAGCGGTGGCTGGGCGGTGGGCGGCGGCAGGGCGCTGCCGGGATCGCTCAGGTACGGAGCGAGTGCGGCGTCGAGGCTCGCCAGCGGCACGTCGCCGTAGGTCACCAGCACGGCGTTGGCCGGGCGGTAGCAGCGGCGGTGGAACGCGACCAGGTCGGCGTGGCTCAGGCGCGGAATCTCGACCGGCTCGCCGCCGCTCTCGTGGCGGTAGATGGTGTCGGGCAGCAGGCTGCGCGAGATGGCGTTGTGCAACTGCGCATCGGTGCTGCCGAGCGCGCCCAGCATCTCATTGAACACCACGCCCTGGCGCTGCCAGGTGCCATCCTTGGCCGGGGCGAGGCGGTGGCCTTCCTGGTGGAAGTCGCGCTCATCGAGGCGCGGCGCGAACACCGCGTCGAGGTAGACCGCGAGCAGGTTGTCCCAGTCCTTGGCCACCTGGGTGGCGAACGGATAGGCCGTCAGGTCGGGATAGGTCATCGCGTTCATGAACGTCGCCAGCGAGCGGCGCAGCATCATGAAGAACGGATCGCGCACCGGGTAGCGCCGCGAGCCGCACAGCGTGGTGTGCTCGAGGATGTGCGGAAGGCCGGTGGAATCGGCCGGCGGGGTGCGGAAGGCGATGCAGAACGCGCGGTGCTCGTCGGCGCAGGCGAGATGCAGATGGGTGAGGCCGGAGGGCAGGCGGCGTTCGATCAGGTCGACGCCGAGGGAGGGGATCATCATAAGGGGGAGCTAACCGATGCCGACGGCAACCACCATCGCGTCATCGTCAAGCTTCGCCGAGCCCTGGAAGTGCCGGGCGGCGTCGAGGACGCGGTTGACCACCGCGGCGGGGCCGGCTGGCGCGTGCTGGGCGATGACCTCGACCATGCGTTCGACGCCCATCTCCTCGCCCAGGCGGTCCTTGGCCTCGAGGATGCCGTCGGTCGCCTGCACCAGCAGGTCGCCCGGACGCAGGCCGCGGCGCACCTCCTCCGAGCCGGCAGCGAAGGCGGCGCCGTCGCGGATGCCCAGGGCGATGCCCTTGGGCGCCAGCACCTCGCGCGCGCCGGTGGCGGCGTTGACCAGGATGAGCGGGGGATGTCCGGCACGGGCCAGGCGCATCTCGCCCTTGGCCGGATCGATGGTCAGGTAGGTGCAGCTGACGAACTTGCCGGCCATGGCGCCGTACAGCCAGCGGTTGGCCTCGATCAGCACGCGGCCCGGCGATGAACCCGTGGAGGCGAGCAGGCGGATGGTCTGCTTGGCCATCGCCATGACCATGCCGGCGGCGATGCCGTGGCCGCTGACGTCGCCCTGGACGACGCCGAGGCGGCCGTCGGGGAACTGGAAGAAATCGTAGAAATCGCCGCTGACCTCATGCTGCGGCTCGAAGCGCGCGGCGCAGGTCAGTCCAGGCAGGCGTGGAATGTCGGGTAGCAAGCGGAATTGGATGTGGCGGGCGGCCTCGAGTTCGTCCTCCTCGGGGTCCTTCGCCTTGACCCCTGGCCTGGCCCAGCCGCTGCTCTTGCCCGGCGCCTTTTCCGGCTCTGCATCGTCCATCCAGCCGAGCCCACCGGGACCGCCGGAACCTTCGCCTGGCGCGGACTTCCCGCCCAGCACCTCGCGCACGAGGGCCTTCACATCGGCCGGTGGGGTCTGACGCGGGTCGGTGGCCACCTCGGCATTGTCACCTCCGCCTTCGACGGTGCAACGCTGCCGGCCTTGCAGTCTGGTCCGGCTCCGGGAGTCTGCGCCGATGCGTCTGGTCCGCGTCCACGCTGCCGGCATCGAAGGGGTCGACGGCTACCTCGTCACGGTCGAGGTCGCGCGAACCACACCCAAGAGCGGCGAGGGCCGCGTCACCATGGTCGGCCTGCCCGACGCTGCGGTGCGCGAAAGCATCGATCGCGTCACCACCGCGATCTTCGCCAGCGGCCTGCACCACCGCCCCGGCGATTTCCTCACCGTCAACCTCGCCCCAGCCGACCGGCGCAAGGAGGGGCCGGCCTTCGACCTCGCCTGCGCCATCGGCTTCCTCGCCACGATCGGCGACAACGGCCTGGGCGAGCCACCGGACAAGGCGCTGTTCCTCGCCGAATTGGCGCTCGACGGCAGCCTGCGTCCGGTGCGCGGCGTGGTCGCCGCCGCTGCCGCAGCGCGCGCCGCCGGCTTCGATACC
>JALHRW010000121.1 GCA_022841245.1 Planctomycetota bacterium | reverse complement strand
CGGCCACTTCGCTGCCCGCGACAGCGCCGGCACCGGTGACCACGCCAGCGCCGCCCGCGCCCAGGCCGAGCAGACGGCGCGCCAGCGCCTGTCCGGCAAGCCGTTCCGCCGCTGGATCTTCGGCTGGGTCCTCGGCCATGCCCGCGCCCGGGTGCGCGACCGCGAGAACCTGCGCTTCGAGCGCACCCGCCTGTTCGGCCGCGTCCGCCGCATCGTGGTCGAGCTCGGCCGCCGCCTGCATGCCGCCAACCGCCTGGACGAAGCGCGCGACGTCTTCCACCTCACCCTCGACGAGGTGCTGGGCAGCGTCGACGGCACCACGCCCTGCGCCGACCTCGCCGGTCTGGCGCGGGTGCGCCGCACCGAGTACGCCCGCTGCCTCGCCGCCACGCCGCCGCCCGACCGCTGCCTGACCCGCGGCGCCCTGCTGGTGGGCAATCCCCTGCGCCCGTTCTCGACCGCGCCGCCGCCGGATCTGTCCGGCGACGCGCGCACCGGCACCGGCTGCTGCCCCGGCATCGTCCGCGGTATCGCCCGGGTGGTGCGCGATCCGCGTGGCGTCAGCCTGCCGGCCGGCAGCATCCTGGTCGCCGAGCGCACCGATCCCGGCTGGATCATGCTCTTCCCCGCCGCCGCCGGCCTGGTGGTCGAGCGCGGCAGCCTGCTCTCGCACAGCGCCATCGTCTCGCGCGAACTCGGTTTGCCGGCGGTGGTCGGGCTAGCCGGCGCGACAGCGTGGATCCGCGACGGCGAGACCATCGAACTCGATGGCAGCACTGGCGTGGTCAGGAAATGCGCGTGACCATTGCCCCTGGGTTCGTGGTTCGTGGTTCGTTGTTCGTGGTTCCGCCATTGAACCAACACGACCACTGTGGATCGATGCCTTTCAACCACGAACCACGAACCACGAACCACGAACCGGGGCAATGCCCATGACCGAAGTCGCCGCCCGCGCCGCCTTCGACCGCATCCGTTACGCCCAGTGCTGGGAGGACGCCGACGTGCTGCTGTCCGGGCTGGCCATCCGTCCGGGCGACACCTGCGTCGGCATCGCTTCGGCCGGCGACAACTGCCTGGCCATGTTGACCGCCGATCCGGCGCGAGTCGTGGCGGTCGACCTCAATCCGACCCAGCTGGCCTGCCTGGAGCTGCGCGTCGCCGCCTACCGCCGGCTCGACCACGCCGGCCTGCTGCGTCTGATCGGCTCGCGGCCGGGCGACGATCGTGCCGCACTGTATCAGGCTTGCCGCAATGATCTCTCCGAGCCGGTGCGCGGCTTCTGGGACGCCAACCCCGAGGTCATCGCCGGCGGCATCGGCGGAGCGGGGAAGTTCGAGAACTACTTCCGCCTGTTCCGCACCTGGGCCCTGCCGCTGGTGCATCGCCGCGGCACCGTCCGCACCCTGCTGCAGCCGCGCAGCCCGGCGGAACGCGCGGCATTCTATGCCGAGCGGTGGGACACCTGGCGTTGGCGCCTGCTCTTCCGCATCTTCTTCTCGCGCTTCGTCATGGGCCGCAGCGGCCGCGATCCGGCCTTCTTCCGCTACGTCGAGGGTTCGGTCGGCGACCGCATCCTGACCCGGACGCGGCACGCCCTGGCCGTGCTCGACCCGTCGGCCAATCCCTACCTGCACTGGATCCTCACCGGCACGCATGGCGAGCATCTGCCGCTGGCCCTGCGCCCCGAGCATTTCGCCACCATCCGAGCCCGCCTCGACCGGCTGAGCTGGCGCCTCGGCTCGCTGGAGGATGCGGCCCGGGAGGTCGGCCGCGTCGACTGCTGGAATCTCAGCGACATCTTCGAGTACATGTCACCCGAGGCGCACCACGCCGCGCTTGCCGGCCTGGTCGCAGCCAGCCGGCCCGGCGCGCGGCTGCTGTACTGGAACATGCTCGCACCGCGCAGCCGGCCCGAGGCGCTCGCCGGCCGCCTCGACCCGGTCGCCGGCCTGGGCGAACGCCTGCTGCTGGAGGACAAGGCCTTCTTCTACAGCCGCGTGGTGGTGGAGCGCGTCGCCGGATGAACCCCTGGCTGGGCATCGCCGGCGTCCTCGTCGTCCTCGGCCTGATCAACGCCGTCGGCGGGCTGGCGCGCCAACGCGGCTGGCTGCAGCCGGAGGATGCGCGCAAGCTGGTCCACGTCGCTCTCGGCATCGTCATTGCCGCGTTTCCTTGGGTTTTCCACGAGCTATGGCCGGTGGTGACCCTGGCCGGCCTGGCGGTCGCCGTGCTGCTGCCGCTGCGCCTGGTGCCGGCCCTGCGCGCCCGCCACGGCGCCGCCCTGCACGACGTGCAGCGCGATTCGCTTGGCGAACTGTATTTCCCCGTCGCGGCGGCAGTCCTCTGGTGCCTGGCGCCGGGCGATCCGCTGCGCTTCTCCATCCCCATGCTGGTGCTCGCCTCGGCCGACGCCGCCGCCGCCGTGGTCGGGGTGCGTTACGGCCGCACCGAGCTGACCGGGCGCAGCGGGCGCAAGTCGTGGGAAGGCGCCGCCGCCTTCGGCGTCACCGCCTACCTCGCGGTGCACGCGCCGCTGCTGCTGTTCTCGGACCTCGGGCGAGCCGAGTGTCTGCTCATCAGTGCCACCTTCGGCATGCTGATGACCGGGGTCGAGGCGGTGAGTTGGCGCGGCCTCGACAATCTGTTCATCCCGCTGGTCGGCTGGCTGCTGCTCGACAGCTGGCTCGGCCTGCCGACGTCGGCGCTGGGCGAGCGGTTCGGCGTGTCGGTCGGCCTATGCCTGTTCGTCGTCGCGCTGCGTCGACGGCGCACGCTCGACGACGGGGCGCTGGCTGCCGGCATGCTCGCCGCCTTCGTCGCCGGCGCTGTCGGCGGCTGGATCTGGCTGGTCCCGCCGATGCTGCTCTTCCTCGGCTACACCGTGGTCTGGCGCCTGCCGCCCGGCGCTGCTCCGCGCCATGACAGTCGCGTGGCGTTGGCGGTCGTGCTGCCCGGCCTGTGCTGGCTCGCCGCCGGCCAGCTCGGACTACCGTGGCGCTCGGCCTTCGCCGGATACGTGGCCGCCTGGGCAGCAACTGCCGCCTGCGTCGGGGTCGCAACGCTGTGGACCCGCTCGCGACCGCTGGCCGTGGTGTCCGGATCCGTCGCCGGTCCGATCATCGCCCTCGCCGCCTGGCTGGCTGCGGGCATGTGGCCGGCCGATCTGCTCGCGCTGGCGCTGGCGGCGCTTGCCGCGCTGCCCGCCGCCGCGCTCTTCGCCCTGGTCCGTCCGCGCCTGGCGCTCGACAGCCCGACCCGCTGGAGCGTGCAGTGCCTGCTCCCGCTGGTCTGCTCGCCGCTGCCCTTGCTGGCCGGCATCCCGCCGTCCTGAAGGTCGGCCGGTCGGAGGTTCCGCCGCGTGGGAACCGCCCAGCATGCCGGCCATGCAGAGCCTGGTGAAGGATGTGCCGTTGCCGATGTCGCGCGCCGAGATGCGCGAGTGGTGGGGCTGGGACGAACTCGACGTGCTGCTGGTCAACGGCGACGCCTACGTCGACCACCCCAGCTTCGGCATCGCCCTGATCGGCCGCACCCTGGTCGACGCCGGCTTCCGCACCGGCATCGTCGCCCAGCCGCAAAGCGACGAGGACTTCCTGGTGATGGGCCGGCCCAACCTCTTCGTCGGGGTCAGCGCCGGCAACATCGACTCGATGCTCAACCACTTCACCGCCGCGCGGAAACCCCGGCGGCAGGACCACTACAGCCCGGGCGGCAAAGCAGGCCTGCGCCCCGACCGCGCCACCATGGTCTACACCAACACCGTGCGCCGCCTACTGAAGGGCGTGCCGGTGGTGATCGGCGGGGTCGAGGCCAGCCTGCGCCGCCTGGCCCACTGGGACCACTGGAGCAGCACCTTCCGCCGCTCGATCCTGCTCGACAGCAAGGCCGACCTGCTGGCCTACGGCATGGCTGAGCCGCAGGTGCTGGAGATCGCGCACCGGCTGAAGGCTGGCGAGCACATCCGCGCCCTGCGTGACATCCGCGGCACCTGCTACGCACAGAACGTCGGAGAGACGGCGCAGGACCCGTGGAACCGCGGCACCGTCGCCACGCCGTCGTTCGAGGACATCGCCGCCGACACCCGCCGCTTCGCCGAGGGCGAGCGCGTCCACTTCCTCGAACAGGATCCGCAGCGCGGTCGCATCGTGATGCAAGCCACCGGAGCCCGCGTGGTGGTGCAGAACCCGCCGATGCGCTCGCTCGAAGAAGCCGAGCTCGACCGCATCTACGACCTGCCCTTCACCCGCCGCGAGCATCCCGCCTACGCCGCCGGCGTGCCGGCGCTGGAGACGGTGCGCACCACCATCGTCACCCACCGCGGCTGCGTCGCGAACTGCAACTTCTGCTCGATCGTCTACCACCAGGGCAAGGACATCCAGAACCGCAGCGTCGAATCGGTGGTCAAGGAGGCCGCTACCATCGCCGCCCTGCCCGGTTTCCATGGCACGATCAGCGACGTCGGCGGCCCCAGCGCCAACATGTTCCGCATGAAGTGCGGCAAGATGCGCAAGTTCGGTTCGTGCGTGCACCGCGACTGCCTGCTGCCCGAACCCTGTCCGTCGCTGGAGAGCGGGGCCGGCGAGAACATCACCGCCTTGCGCCGCATCCGCGCCATCCCCGGGGTGAAGCACGTCTTCATCCAGAGCGGCATCCGTTACGACCTCGCCCTGCGCGACGGTGACGCCTACATCGACGAGGTGGCCAAGCACCACGTCAGCGGGATCATGAAGGTGGCGCCGGAATCGACCGACGACGCGGTGCTGGCGCTGATGAACAAGCCGAAGTTCGACGTCTTCCGCCGCTTCAAGCGGCGCTTCCAGCTCGCCTCGCAGAAGGCCGGGCGCAAGCAGTTCATCACCGAATACCTCATCGCCGGCCATCCCGGCACTTCATTGGAAGCGATGGTCGGCACCGCCGCTGCGCTCGCCGAGGAAGGCATGCAGCCCGACCAGGTGCAGGAGTTCGTGCCCATCCCGATGACCATCAGCACGGCGATGTACGTCACCGGCCTCGACCCGTTCAGCATGCAGCCGCTGGCCGTGGCGCGCGGCGACCGCGAGCGGCGCATGCAGAAGGCGCTGATCCACGCCGGCAAGCCGGAGAACCGCAAGCTGGTGGTCGAGGCGCTGACCAAGGTCGGACGCCTCGACCTCGCCGACCGCCTGCTCGCCGGCGGCCTGGCGCCGAGCGGCCATCTCGAGGCCCGCCAGCGCAAGGGCGGATATGTCGGCCCGGCGCTGGACGAGGTGATCGACGAGGACGAGGCGCGCATGGACGAGCACGACGGGCATTTTCCCGAGCCTGGCGCGCAGAATGTCAAACTGGCCTGCGGCACCCAGGTTCCGCGCAAGCTGGCCGAGGCGGCCCAGCGCGGAGGATTCGATGTCAGCTGGAAGGGCAGGAAGAAGACGGCGACCGTAAAACAGCTTCGCGGTCGCGGTCCTAGCCCAGGGCGTGGAGGCCGTCCATGATCTTCGCCGCCTTCGCCGCATCCTCACGCAGCACGTAGGTGTGGCGCAGATCGATCGGGCGGTTGAACGCCTGCAGCAGGTCGCTGTGGGCGGCGACCGGCTCGATCAGCGGGCGGCCAAGGACGCGGCGTTCGCACATCAGGCGGACGCCGTCGAGCGACGAGCCGGCCCCGGCCAGCTTGGTGAAGACCTGCTTCGAATGGCGGGTGAACACCCGGCAGCCGGCATTCTTCAACGAATCGACCACCTGCTGGGCGAGGAAGTTCTCCGGCTGGTCGAGACCGACACGTTCGCGCAGCACCAGCTTGGCCGGTTCGCGGTCGAGGATGCGCTTGCTCCAGGCGCCGCCACGGGCGCGGGCTTCGTGCAGGCGGGCGTGGACGCTGTCGTCGCGCAGCTCGACCAGGTCGGAGAGGCCGCCGATGCGCAGCTCGAACTCGCCCTCGGCCAGGGTCTGTTCGAGGTAGTGCTCGAACGCCGGCGGCGTCTTGTGGAAATACACCTGATGGAACATGTGGTAGCGGGCCATCAGCAGGCTTTCGAGCGCGTGCACGCCGTGCAGGTCGAGGCCGATCTCGGGGCCGTCGGGGCCGGGCAGGACCATCTCGCAGGCCTGCAGCCGATGCAGGTCGTAGATGCCGTAGGTGACGCCGGCGAAATGGCTGTCGCGCAGCAGGTAGTCGCAGCGGTCGCTGTCGACCTCGCCTGAGACGAGGTAGCGCAGGCACGACACCAGGCTGCCGAGGCGGGCCAGCCGCGGGCCGCGCCGCACCGCCGGCGATAGCACCGCTGCGACGTCGCGGGCGAGGCCATCCTCCAGCACGCCGGCGCCGACCAGCCCGTGGATGATCGCCAACGAGCAGTCCTCGTGCGTCGCCTGGCGGCCACTCGGCTTCAGTCCGGGGCGGTACCAGTCGTCGGGCAGCAGGAAGCGCTCGACCGGCGGCAGCAGCACCTCGGCGGTGTGCGAGAACGGCGGGTGGCCGACGTCGTGGAGCAGGCCGGCGAAGCGCGCGACGCGCCAGGCGTGGTCGAGGTCGGCGGCGGCGTAGTCGCGAAAACCGCCGCGCAGACGCGCGAAACGCTCGCCAGCGAGGTGCATGACGCCGAGCGAATGCTGGAAGCGGTCGTGCACCGCACCGGGGTACACGAGATTGACGAAGCCGAGCTGGCGGATGTGGCGCAGGCGCTGCACCCACGGATGGTCGACCACGACGCGCTCGACCTCGTCGATGACGATGGTGCCGTGGATGGGGTCGCGGATCTCGTAGGTGGACATCTCATTGCCCCGGTTCGTGGTTCGTCGTTCGTGGTTCGTGGTTCCGCAAGCCTGTTACCACGCTGAGGGGGAAATGTGTTCATACAAACCCATTATCAATCGATTCCCACCCCACTCATCCCGTGGCCATCGGAACCGCGAACCACGAACCACGAACCACGAACCAGTGGCAATGGATGCACCCCCGTCATGGATCCGGCACCGGAAGCCACAGGCGCACCACATGATGCATATGTCTGTGTTGCTCCCTCAGCTGCCCCGTCCACGGTCCCGCCTCAACGTTCCCGCACACGCGCTCCCTCCAGCGCAGGAGTCACCATGGCCCGCATCCTCGTCACCGACGGCATGGCCGCCGAAGGTCTCGCGATCCTCAAGCAGGGCGGGCACACCGTCGAAAGCCGCAAACTGACCCCGGACGAACTGGTCAAGTGCATCGGCGAGTACGATGGCCTGGTCATCCGTTCGGCCACCCAGGTGACCGCCGCAGTGGTCAAGGCCGGGGCGCCCAAGCTCAAGGTCGTCGGCCGCGCCGGCGTGGGTGTCGACAACGTCGAGGTGCCGGCCGCCACGTCCGCCGGCCTGATCGTGATGAACGCGCCGCTGGGGAACATCATCTCCGCCGCCGAGCACACCATCGGCATGATCTTCGCCAGCGCCCGCCACATCCCGCAGGCGCACGCCAAGCTGACCAAGGGCGAGTGGGACAAGAAGTCCTTCGTCGGCGTCGAGCTGCACGGCAAGACCCTCGGCATCATCGGCCTGGGCAAGATCGGCAAGCACGTCGCCGAGGTCATGCAGGCGGCCGGCATGGAGATCGTCGCCTTCGATCCGTTCCTCTCGCCCGAGGTGGCCAAGGAGCTGCGCATCGAGAGCGTCGACCTCGACACCCTGCTGCGCCGCGCCGACGTCATCACCGTGCACACCCCGCTGACCCCGCAGACGCGCAACCTGATCAACGCCGACCGCCTCAAGATGGTCAAGAAGGGCGTGCGCATCATCAACGTCGCGCGCGGCGGCATCGCCGACGAGGCCGCGGTGATCGAGGCGGTCAAGGCCGGCCACATCATCGCCGCCTTCGACGTCTTCGGTGAGGAGCCGCTGCCCGCCGGCAGCCCGTTCTACGGCCTGCCCAACACCATCATCACCCCGCACCTCGGCGCGAGCACCGAGGAGGCGCAGGTCAAGGTCAGCGTCGACATCGCCAACCAGTTCAACGCCTTCTTCTCCAGCGGGAAGATCATCAACGCGGTCAACGTGCAGCTGCGCGTCGATCCGGCGATCGACGGCTATCTGCTCGCTGCGGAGCACCTCGGTGCCGCCCTCGCCCAGACCCTCGACAGCCCGCTCAAGGGCATCGAGGTGATCGCCAGCGGCGACCTCGCCAAGTACGACATCAAGCCGCTGGCGGTGGCGGCGCTCAAGGGCGCGCTGTCGAAGATCAGCGACCAGGTGGTCAACTTCGTCACCGTCGCGCAGATCGCCAAGGAGCGCGGCATCGGCATGACCAGCTCGGCGCGCGACGTCGGCACCGGCCCGAGCCTGACGGTCAAGGCGATCACCGCCGATGGCGAGCGCATCATCGCCGGCGGCCTGGTCGGCAGCCAGCTGCGCGTGCTGCAGTACAACGAGTACCCGATCGATCTGCCGATCGGCGGCCACCTGCTGATCATGGAGTACCCGGACCGTCCGGGCATGGTCGGCAAGTACGGCTCGCTGCTGGGCGAGAACAAGATCAACATCGCCCGCATGGAAGTCTCGCGCATCGACGGTCGCGGCGACGCCCTGGTGCTGCTGACCCTCGACGATCCGGTCCCCGGTCCGGTGTTCGACCAGATCGTGGCGACGGTGAAGCCGAACAAGGCCTACAGAATTTCCATCTGAAGCTTGCCCTGGGAGCGCCGCACTCCTGTGCGGCTCGGAATTCGTTGCATGGCCGCCAAGGCAGCCGCACAGGAGTGCGGCGCTCCCGGGGGTCAGCTCCGGATCAGCACGGCGTAGTAGCCGCCGGCTTCGAACTCGCCCGGCCACGCCAGGTGCTCGCCCAACAGCCGCCAGCCGTCGAGGAACTGGGCCACACCCTGGTTCTCCGGCGGGCTGACCGAGCAGGTGGCGTAGACCAGCCGGCCGCCAGGAGCGACCAGGGAGGCAGCCGAGCGCAGCAGGCTGCGCTGCAGTTCGACCAGGCCGTCGCGGTGCTGACGGTCATAGCGCAGACGCGCTTCCGGACGACGGCCGAGCACGCCGGTGTTCGAACACGGCGCGTCGACCAGCACGACTTCGAAACCGGCGGCGAATGCCGGCTGCATGCCGTCGCTGATCACGCGGTGCAGCTCGTCGGGCATGTCCCGCACCTTGGCCAGCGAGACGTCGGCGCTGAGCACCACCAGTCCGGCGTCGCGCAGCGCGGTGGACTTGCCGCCGGGGGCGGCGCACAGGTCGAGGACAGCATCTCCCGGCCGCGCCTTGGCGGTCTGCAGCACGGCCTCGGCGACGCGGCCCTGGGCGCGATCCTGCACCACGCAGCGGCCATCGGCGACCGGACCGCGCAATGCCTCATGCGGATCGCCCCACCAGGTCCACGGCCCTTCGCGCTTGAGGATGCTGCCGCCGGTGGGCTGCGGCGCCCCAGGTCGGGTGCGCGTGCACAGGTGCGGTCGGCGGTTGAGCGCCGCCAGCTGGGCGTCACGCGGCTCGGCCAGGCTGTCACCGAGGTCCTGCAGCAGCAGATCGGGCAGGCCATGGCGCACCGCCTCCGATTCCGGGCGCAGGTCCAGGGGCAGGCGGCCCAACGGCCCCTCACCGCTGCGCTCGGCCAAACGCAGTTCGCCGAGGCGCCTGGCGACGGCATTGGCCACTCCGGTCAGGTGCGGGCAGCCGACGCAGCGCAGGGCGCCGACCGCCGTGGCGACGGCGGCGTGCGGCGGCACGCGGTCGAGGGCGAACAGCTGGTGCGCGGCGAGGCGGATGGCGATGCGCCGCTCGGCCGGCTGCGGGCCGGGACGGAGGAAGCGGTCTGCCAACCAGTCGTAGAGCCGGGCGTGGGTGGCGCAGCCGAGGATCAGCTCGCGGGCCAGGCCCGCATCCGGACCTTCCAGCCCAGCCGGCGGCTCCCAATCCGACAGATGCGGCAGTACGCCGCGCTCGAGCGCGAGCAGGGTGCGCAGGGCGACGGTACGCGGACCTTCGTCGACCGGCCCGGGGCCGGTCACGGTTTCCCGCGCTGCTCGACGATCACCTTGCGGTTGTTCAGGTCACGCAGCGTCGCTTGGACGTCGTAATAGCCCATGATGCGCAGCTGCTCGCCATGCGCGTCCTCGTCCCAGTTCTTGGCCTTGCTCTGGAAGGTGCGGAACTCGCTCTGCATCGTGCGCACGCTGGCGATGGCGCGCTCGATCACGGCGAGGTCGTCGCTGCCCATGGCTGCGCCCGAATCGCGCTTCGCCTGCTCGATGCAGTCCTTGAGCACGGTCAGCGGCTGGTCGTGGATGACCTCGCCCGGCTTGCGCGGGCCGGGGCGGTTGAGCATGACCAGGGCGAAGACGATCAGCATCACCGCACAGCTCACCAGGCTGAGCAGGATGACCTTGTTGTTCTTGGCCCGGCTGGAGCCGGAACGCCGGGTCGACGGGGTCTTGGCCGCGCTGCGCTTGCTGGTGGCGGTCGAACCGCGCTTCTGCGACTGCTGGCGCCCGCTGGCGGTGCGCGCGGGCTTGGCCTCGTCGTCGTCCTTGGGCGCATCGTTCTTGTCGACCGCCATGACCTCGGCGGTCTCGGCCTTGCCGGGGTTGTCGTTGTCCTTGGGGTGGACGAAGTCGAACGGCGATTCGGATTGCGCGACCAGCGGGCCATCCGCGACGTCGATGCCCTTCCCCGAATCCTCGGGGTCGTCGACCAGGCCGGGCGGAGGCGACGGCATCGAGGAGCCGACCAGCGCGCCGAACCCGCCGCCAGCGGCAGCCAGGCCATCCATCGGCGTGACCGTCTTCACCGGCTTGGGCGGAGCGGCCGGAGCAGCCGGGATCGCTTCGGTATCGCTGCTGGGCTTCAGCGGCTTGATCGCGACCGGTTCATCGACCGCGAAGGGATCGTCCGGCAGGGTCCGGGCGCGATCGCGAGCGATGGCGATGGGATCCGGCGCCTCGGCGACCGCGAGTGCGGCTGATCCCTGCGAGCGACCACCGACCGCCGCGCTTGAGGCCTGCTGGCCGGCGCGCGCCAGCCAGGAGCCGGCCATGCCCTGGTCGACGCAGCCGGGGCAGATGGTGTCATGCCGTTTACGCATGCCCTTGCCCGCCCGGAGATCCAGGTCGGTGACGCGGGTGCCGCATTCATCGCAGAAGTAGATGTCCATTGCTGCCCTGGGACGATGAACCTAGCCGGAAGGGTCGCCCCTTTTCAGCGTTTCCCCGGCGCCAGCAGGAGGCGTGCGTGAAGCACCAGCAGCTCGACGGCCAGCACCGGATCCTCGGCCCCGCCGCGCAACTGCCGCTGGGTCTTGAGGATGCCGCCAAGGAGGCGGACCAGGGCCGGTCGCCCCACGGTCTGCGCCTGACGCCGGGCCTGGCGCAGGTTGGGCCGGCCCTTGATCCCGGCCAGCTCGGCCGCGCCGGCGTCATCGGGGGCGTCGAGGCAGGCGATCTGCTTGCGCACCTCGTTGTGCAGCACGGCCATGGCCTGGCCCGGCTCCATGCCCTGCCCGGCATGCAGCAGGCCGAGAGCCTTGGCAGCTTCACCGGCGAGAACCGCGCTGCTGAACTCATAGGCCGGCCGGGCGGCCGTTCCGACCACCACCGCCTCGACCGCCTCGGGGGTGATCGGAGCCTCGTCGGCGTAGGCCCGGAGCACGTCGACCGCGGCCAGCAGGGCGTCGGCGTCCTCGCCGGCGTGGGCATGCAGCTGCTCGGCGCAGAGCATCGCCCGCTGCACCCCGGCCGGGTGCGCGGCGAGCCGCTCGGCAACCCACGCCTTGGCGGCGGGGCCGGCCTCCCACGGCTTGAGTCCGCTCCACGGCGGGTCGGCATCGATCACGGCATGGGCCGCAGCCAGGGCCTTGGCCAGCGGCAGACGGCCATCGATCCCCGGAGCGACCAGGATCAGGGCGCCGGCCAGCGCCTCGGCCCCGGCCAGCGGGGCCAGTTCGGCGGCCTTGCCCTTGAGCCACGCCTCGCTGCCGCGCACCAGCCACAGGGTCGGATCGCCGAACAGGCTGGGCGTGTCGACGTCGCTGAGGATCGAGCGCAGATCCGCCGGATCGGTCGCACGTTTGAGCGGTCCGCTCCACTCCGCCAGCAGCGGGGCGAGCGACTCGTCGCGCAGGCGGGCGCTGGATCCCAATACCGCACGGAGCTTCAGCATCTTGGCGATTCCCGGGAGCGCCGCACTCCCGTGCGGCTGCCTTGGGCGCTGATACCGCTATCCGAGCCGCACAGGAGTGCGGCGCTCCCAGGCATCGCTCTCATAAACTGAAGTCCTCGCCCAGATACGCCTGCCGCACCGCCGGGTCGGCGACGATCTCGGCCGGGGTGCCAGCCGCGAAGTTGGTGCCGTCCTTCATCACGTAGAGGCGGTCGACCAGGCGCAGGATGGTCTCGGCATGGTGGTCGGTGATCAGCACCGAGACGCCGCGGGCGCGCAGATCGTGGATGATGCGCACGATCTCGCCGCGGCTCTTCGGATCGACGCCGGCGAACGGCTCGTCGAAGAACACCAGCTTCGGCTGCACCACCAGGGCGCGGGTGATTTCGAGCCGGCGGCGCTCGCCTCCGGACAGGCCGGCGGCGCGGGCATCGCGCAGGTGGGCCAGGCCGAGCTCGCCGAGGAGCTGGTCGAGGCGGGCGGCGCGCTCGGCCGGCGGGCAGTGCTCCTCGAGCACGATGTTGACGTTGTCGGCGACGCTCAAGCCGGCGAAGACGGTCGGCTCCTGCGCCAGATAGCCCATGCCGAGGCGGGCACGGGCGTACATCGGCAGGCCGGTGACCTCCTGATCGCCGAAGATGATCGAACCGGCGTCCGGGCGGTACAGGCCGACCACCATACGGAAGGTCGTGCTCTTGCCGGCGCCGTTCGCGCCGAGCAATCCGACGATCTCGCCGGGCTGCATGTCCATGCTGAATCCCTGCACCACGGTGCGGGAACCGAAGCGTTTTGAGAGCCCTTGGACGCGAAAAAAGGCCATTGTGGAAAACTCGTGGAGTCAGGGCCGGAGTCGGTTGACCGCTCCACCCCGGGGCTGTCGGCCAAACGTTCTCATCGTTCGTATGCTCTGTTCAATCAGCGGGTTACAGCTCATTGTTTCAGTCGTTGCGCCGTCTTCACGCCAAGCCGTGCAATTCTTGACCGATTCCGCATGCTCCTGCGAGTGTGGAAAACAGGTCGGAGCGCCATGGCTGGAGGCCCTGGACATGCCCGATGGATCGGCTAACGGCCTCACCTGATGACCCGCCAGCGCTGTGGTGGGAAGACTACCAGCCAACCGCGGCCACGCAGGTTTTCTGCTGGGACGAATCCCCACTCGCGACCGTCGAGCGAATGCGGGCTGTTGTCGCCCAACATGAGGTAGCCCCCCTGCGGAGCGCGGGCCGGATGGTCGGGGCCGGTGCCATAGGCGCTGGTCGCCTCCTGACGCGTCAGCTCATCCGCTGGCTTGGCCAGCAATTGGGCGCGCACCTCGCGGGGCAGGCGGACCTGGCTGGCGTAGGTGTTGTCGCGATCCTCCGGATCCGGGATCTGGCTGAACTGGTCGCCGTAGGGATCGCCGGCCTCCTTGGGCGCGCGCTGGAGGAAGCCGCGAGCGGTGTAGTGCAGATCGCGTTCGACCTGCACCCCGGCCAGCACCGCGCTGCCGCTGCCGGTGAAGGCGAGAGCCGGACGGTGCATGTTCGGGTCGGCCCAGGCGAGCTCGCCACGATGCGCCTCGCGACCGTCAATCCGCACCACGACTTGGCCGTCGATCTGCGCCAGGTCCACGGCATGGCCGGCCAGCGGGCCCTGCCCGCTGGCGCTGACGCCCGCAGCCAGGCCGCTGCCGGCCAGGCTCCAGCCGTCGGCACGCAGGGTCAGCGCCAAGCTGCGCTCGGCCACCGGCGTGCCGGGGGCCTGAGCCGCCAGGATCAGAGCGACCTCGCCGTCAAGGCGCTCGACGCGGAAGCCGACGCGCAGATCGCCATTCCACTCGTTCATCAACTGGTTGACCTGGGTACCGCGGCTGGGGTCGTCGTTGTCAGCGCTGGTCAGGCGCTTGATGTCCCAGCGGTCGAGCTGCCAGATGCTGCCCTCGACGCCACCGGTCCAGGCGAAACGTGGCCGGGTCAGGCCGACGCCGTCGATGCGCACGTAGCCATCCGAGGAGCCGAGCCGGCGCACCGCCACCGAGCCGTCCTTGATATAGACGTTGCGCAGCGGCTGATCGAAGCGCACGACGCCTCCGGCCGGCTTCAGTTCAAGACGCTCACCGACCAGTTCGACAGCGGCGCCGCCCTCGACCGCCCACGGACGGTAGCCGGGCTGGTCGCCGGCGCGATAGACCGCCTGCCACAGGCGCTCCTGCAGCTCGGGGGACTTGCGCGCCACCGCCCAACCGGCGCCGTTGCGCAGGAAGACGTCGCCGCCCTGGATGTAGAACTCCTCGCCCGGCAGCACGACCACGCGCTTGACGAAGTTGCCGCCGAGCAGCGGCCGGGAGATCGGATCGTCCAGGCGCGTGCCATCCGCCGCGACCGCCGGGCGCGCGCGACCGCCCTTGCCGCTTTCGATCTCCGGCACCGGGTACTGGAACACCGCCACATCCCAGCGCTGCACGTCGCGGAAACGCGAGGTCAGCTTGTCGACGACGACGAAGTCACCCTTGCCCAGCCCGGGATCGCCGAGCAGCATCGGCTCCATCGAGGCTGAGGGGATGCGGAACAGCTCGACGCCGAAGTGGCGGATGCCGAAGGCGATGATGAGGGCGAAGATCCAGTTTTCGCAGAAACGGTGCAGCCGGCGGCGCCATTCGACCGCGGGCAGCTCGGCCGGATCGTCGGAGGCGCCGAGGATGTCCCAGAAACGCTCGGCTGAGTCCTTCTTCGGCGGGGGCGGCACAGGATCGGGCATCGGCGGGATGGTCGGCGACGGCGCCGGGGATCAACAGAGGCCTGCGACGGATCCACATTGCCGCGGTTCGTGGTTCGTGGTTCGTAGTTCGTAGTTCGTGGTTCGTGGTTCGTGGCTAGATGCGCTGCGGTTACTGGATCGGCCGTTCACCTCCTGGGTGACTCCGGAACGGAGCGACAACGGTCGCTGTCGCTGCGGAACCACCAACCACCAACCACCAACCCTACTGC
>JALHRW010000120.1 GCA_022841245.1 Planctomycetota bacterium | reverse complement strand
CCCGGACCGCGGCGACGTGGCCGGCAAGGTGCTCGGCCTGGCGCCACAGGCGCAGGGCCTGGGGGTCGAAGAGCACGGCCATGGGTGCAATTTCTGACATTCTCAAGTCACTTCCAGTCGCATCTGGCTCCGGCCCGAATCACCGCCATCTGCACCTCATGGCATGCTGCCGGCATGACTGCACTGCTGTCCCGCATCCAGCGCCGCCAGGCCGGTGACGTCGCGACCCTGGTCGAGGCGATCGGCGACGGCCCCTGGCTGTGCGTCGCGCCGCACGATGACGACGTGTGCCTGGGCATGGGCCTGACCGCCGCCGCCGCGACCGCTGCCGGCATCGCCGTGCACCTGGTGGTCTGCACTGACGGCGGCATGGGCTATCCCCGACCCGAGGACCAGCCGACCATCGCCGCCACTCGGCACGGCGAGTTGATCGCCAGCTCAGCACGCCTTGGCATCCCCGTGGAGCGCGTGCATGAACTCGGCCTGCCCGATGGCGAGCTGACCGCACGGCGCGGCATCCACCGCCGGCCCGATGGCCGGCACACCGGTGTCGGCCGCGAACTTGCGGCTGTGCTGCGACGGGTGCGTCCGCGCATCGTCTTCGGCCCGAACCCGGCCGACGTCCACCCCGACCACCAGGCGGTGGCCGCCGATCTCGACATCGCCTGCTTCTGGGCTGCGTCAGCGATCTGGCTGGAACTGGGCGAGCCGATCGCCCTGCCGGTGCGCTGGGACTACGCCGTCTACGCCCCCTTCCCCGCCGAGCCCGATCTGCGCCTGACCGGCACGCCCGCCGGCCAGCGCGCCAAGGCGGAGTCCTTCGCCGCCTTCGCCAGCCAGCAGTACGTCGCCGAGCAGCTGTCGACCGCCCGTCCGGTCGAGCACCTGCGCCGCGTCTCCTGGCAGGCCTATCAGCCCGAGCAATACGACCATCTTTTCGCCTAGGACCCCCATGACCGCCTTCCTCGACGATTGCCGCTTCACCCTGGAACTGCTCAACCGCTGGAATGGCCCGTGGCCCGAGCTGGTCGATGCGCTGCGCAGCGGCCCGCCGGTGCTGCTGGTCGCCGAAGGCTCGTCTCGCCTGATGCCCGGCGGCTTCGCCCAGGTGCTGGCGCGGCGCCTCGGGATGCATGGCCGTCTGGCGGCCTGCGGCGGACGCGAGGCGCAGCGCCTCGACCTGTCGCAGGTGCGCGTGCTGCTGGCGAGCAACAGCGGCCGCTCGCGCGAACCGATGGCGGCCGGTGCGAAGCTCAAACCGCTCGCCCTGGTCGGCGTCGCTGGCGGGCCGATGACCGCGCTCGGCGGGCCGACCCGCGTGCTGCTGCCCCGGCCCGAGGTCGCCATCGCCGCCACCGCCAGCGTCTACGCCCAGGTTCTGACCGTGGCCGAAGCGGTGTGCGTCGCCTCCGGTGCCAGCGTACCGCTCGACCGCCTGCGCCGTGGCGCCGCAGCAGCCCTCGTCCCGGTGACGCAGAGCACGGCGAAACGTCTGTTCTGGTGCGGCGGCGAGGACGGCCTAGCCGACGAACTGGCGTTGAAGACCGCTGAGACCACCGGTCTTCCCGGCTTCACCTGCCCCGGCACCATGGCCCTGCACGGGGTCGAGGAGCTGTGGATGGAGGGCGACCTGGTGATCGATCTGGGGCTCGGGGCCGAGGACGCCGCCGACCTGGCGCGCCGCGCAGCCGCCACCCCGGCCAAAGTCCAACGCATCGCTGCGCTGGCCGAGGACGACTGGGCTCCGCTCGACCGTCTGTGCGGCGGCTGGATGCTGCTGGCTGCGCTGGCGAGCGTGGTCGGGCGAGATCCGGCAGTACCGCTACGGGCGCGCAAGGTCGGCAATCCCGCGTGAAGAGCTGGTGAAGCGGCCGGGAACGGCCAGGAAGGCGCTTGCCCAGGGTGGCCGCATTTCGCACAATGTTCCGACCATGCCCCTCGCCCTCGTCGTCGATGATTCCGGGGCCTCGCGCACCTTGCTGAAGGGCCTGCTCAAGCAGCAGGGCTTCACCGTGGTCGAGGCCGTGGATGGCGAATCCGGTCTGCGCGAACTGGCTGCCAGCTGGCCGATCGACCTGGTGCTGCTTGATTGGCACATGGAACCGATGGATGGTCCGGCCTTCCTCCGCAAGGTGCGCGATGATCCACGCACCGTCGGCGTGCCGGTGATCATGATCACGGCTGAAGCCAGCCGCCAGGCGGTGGTCGACGCCGCCCAGCTCGGCGTGCAGGGCTATGTGGTCAAGCCGTTCGACAAGCAGATGGTGTCTTCGCGCATCGCCTCGCTCGGGTTGGCCCCGAAGCCGGGTTGACCGTGCGCTTCACGGTCAGCGAACTGCGTCCCGGTGCGATCCTGGCCGAGGCTGTGCGCGGTCCCGGTGGGCGGCAACTTGCCGCCGCCGGCACTGTCCTGACGGACCAGCACCTCCAGGTCATGCGCATCTGGGGCATCGAGTCGGTAGAGATCGAGCAGACCGCGCCCGGCCCCGACCGCGAGGCCCTTCTGACGGCGCAGCGCACGGTGGCCGCGCGCTTCCGCGGCCAGCCGACCGAGCACGCCGCGATCCGCGCCTTGTTCGCCGCCGCCGTCGCACGACAGCTCAAGCTCGCGCCGTGACCCCGACCATCGCATCGATCCTCACCAGCGCTGGAGAACTGTCAGCCTTGCCAGACTCGTGGCAGCGCATCGACGCGGTGGTCTCGCACAGCGCCTCGAGCACGGCGCAGATCGCCGAGGCCATCGCCCTCGATCCGGGCCTCTCGGCGCGCCTCCTGCGCATGGCCAACAGCCCGATGTTCGGCCTCAACCAGCGGGTCGAACGCCTGTCGCAGGCGGTGCACCTGATCGGCACGCGCCAGCTGCGCGAACTCGCCCTCGCTGCCACGGTCATCGATCTGATCTCCGGCGGACCCGGGCGCCGCGAGCGCATCGAGGCGTTCCTCCGCCACAGCACCGCCACCGGCCTCTGCGCCCGGGCCATCGCCTCGCACCGGCGCGAGGCCAACATCGAACGCTTCTTCGTCGCCGGCCTGCTGCACGACATCGGCCTGTTCACCTTCGAAATCGCCGAACCGAGCCTCGCCGCCGAGCTGCTCGCCACCGCCAGAGCGCGTGGAGAGCCGCTCGAACGCGTCGAGACGGCCCGCCTCGGCTTCGACCACGCCGCCATCGGCGGGGCCCTGCTGCAGCGCTGGAATCTGCCAGCGTCGCTCAGCGAGCCGGTCGCCTGGCACCACCAGCCAGTCGCGGCCCCGACCTGCCGGGTCGAAGCGGCGGTCGTCCACATCGCCTCGACCGCCATCGAACTGCTCGGCTACGGCGGCGAGCATGGCGTCAGCACCCCGCTCGAACCGCAGGCCTGGGAGCTGGTCGGGCTCGACGCCCAGGCGCTGATCAGCACCGCCAGCGAAGCTGAGTCGATGCTCTCCCAGACTCTCAGCGTCCTCGGCGGGAAGGCGGCATGAGCGAGCTGTTCGACGCGCTGGTCTCGCTCGATGGCAGCCTGGCGACCTGCGTCCGTCCGTCTGCGATCCTCAACACCGTGCTCGACCATCTGCCATCGCTGCTGCCCTGCCGGCAGCGCGCCTTGGCGACCATCGATGAGGCCACCCTGCTGCCGGTTCTGATCCAGGCCACACCCGGCGACGAGGCACGCTTCCGCAGCCTGCTCGAGGGGGCCGTGGCCAAGGGCCTGTTCGCCCTCGCCCTGCGCCGCGGCCAGAGCGTCATCGACGAGCTGCCAGGCCGCGAAGTGCTGGTGCTGCAGGCCTGCGCCACCCCGACCCACCTCGCCGGTCTGGTGCTGGGCGTGTGCCCGGTGGAAGCGGCCCAGGCCGATCGCCTATCAGCCCTCGCGCTGGCGGCGGCACGGGCCGGCGCGGCGCACGAGAACCTCGCGCTCAGCGACCGCATCCTCGCCCACGCCCAGGAGCTGGAGGTGGCGGTGAGCGAACGCACCCGCGATCTCGCCTCGGCCCGCGACCGCGCCGAGGCTGCCTCGCGCACCAAGAGCTCGTTTCTCGCCACCGTCAGCCACGAGCTGCGCACCCCGCTCAATGGCATCATCGGCATGGCCGAGCTGATCCACGCCGACGAGACCAGTCCGGCCCGGCGCGACCGCCTGGCGGTGGTGCGCAGCTGCGCCGAGGACCTGCTGCGGCAGATCGACGGCATCCTCGACCTCTCGCGCATCGAGGCCGGCCGCCTCGACCTCACTCCGATCGAGACCGATCCCGGGGCGGTGGCGATGAGCGTGCTGCGCACCCTTGCCCCGCGCGCCGAGGCCAAAGGCATCGAACTGGCCTGGCTGCCGGCTCGCGGCTTCCCTGCAAGGGCTGTGATCGACAGCGGTCGGCTGCGCCAGGTGCTGATGAATCTCGCCGGCAATGCGGTCAAATTCACCGAGCATGGCTCGGTCTCGATGCGCGGCGAGGCGCAATCGACGAGCGACGGCTGGCGCCTATCCTTCCACGTCATCGACACCGGCCCGGGCATCGCCAACGAAGCCCAAGCCCGTCTGTTCACCCCCTTCGAGCAGGGCGACGCCTCGATCAACCGGCGCTTCGGCGGCAGCGGCCTTGGCCTGAGCATCAGCCTGCGATTGTGCGAAGTGATGGGAGGTGGCATCACCCTGACCAGCGAGCCCGGCCGCGGCTCGACTTTCACCGCCACCCTGAATGCGGGAAACGCTCCCGCGGCGACCCAGAGCCTGCTCACCGGCACCGCGATCGTAGCCGTCTCCGGCCTGCTCGGCGAATCCGTCCAACTCGGCCTGGAGCGCTGCGGGCTGGGTTCGGTCCGCTCCGGTCACGGCGACGTGCTGGTGATCGACGGCGACATGCCCGACGTCGCAGGCCTGGTCAAGGGGCTCAGCGACGATCACCCCGTCATCGTGCTCGCGGCGCTGAGCCGCACTCCGCCCGCCATCGCCTCCCTCGGTGGCAGGCCGTACCGCCAGGTCGCCAAGCCGCCCGACCCCGAGGACCTCGCCGCCGCCGTGCGCGAGCTGCGCTCGAAGAACCGCACCCAGCGCCATGAACGGCAGTCCACCGCCGGCCTGCCCACCCTCACCCTGGCCGGTTCACGCATCCTCTACGCCGACGACCAGCACGTGAACCGCCTGGTCGTCGCCGGCCAGCTCAAGCGGCTGGGCATCGATGTCGAACTCGCCACCGGCGGCGCCGAGGCGATCGAACTGGCCCTGTCCGACACCTGGGACCTGATCCTGCTCGACTGCCAGATGCCCGAGGTCGACGGCTTCACCGCCGCAGCGCGGATCCGCGAGCGCGGCTGCCGCACTCCGCTGGTCGCGGTGACCGCCCACGCCATGGCCGGCGACCGCGAGGAGTGCCTGCTGCGCGGCTTCGACGACTATCTGCCCAAGCCGGTGCGCCCAAGCGAACTCGCCGCCACCCTCTCCCGGTGGATCAACGCCAACCGCACCGCCCCGGCACCCGCCCCGACGCCACCCTCGCGGCTCGCCTCCCTGCGCGAAGAAGTCGGCGAGGAAGTCTTGCGTGAAGTGATCGAGGCGATGCTGGCGGAAGGCCCGCGACTGGCCAGCGAGGCGGTGGCCGCCTGCAGCGCCGGCGACCTGACGCTGGCCGGACGCCGCGCGCACGCACTCAAGGGCGACGCTGGAAATCTCGGCCTCGACGAAGTTGCCTCGCTGTCCAAGGGACTGGAGATGGCGACGCGCAACGGCGACCGCAATGCCGCCTCTGCTGCCGCAGCCCGGCTGCCCGAGGCCTGGCGTCAGGCGGAACTCAGCCTGCGTACAGCACTCGCTGCAAGCCACGCATAGTCTAGTAGTGCTGCAGGTCGCGGCTTGACCCCCGCCGCCCGGCCGCAATGCATGGGGCCTACCAACCCACGAGCGAGACGTCATGCCCGGCAACGCCACCCTCTCCGTCGACGGCCAGACCTACGAACTGCCCACCCTGGTCGGTTCCGAAGGCGAGAAGGCCATCGACATCAGCAAGCTGCGCGACCGCAGCGGCTACATCACCTACGACCCGGGCCTCGGCAACACCGGGATGTGCAAGTCGTCGATCACCTACATCGATGGCGACAAGGGCATCCTGCGCTACCGCGGCATCCCGATCGAGCAGTTCGCCAACCACCCGAACTTCATCGAGGTCGCCTGGCTGCTGATCAACGGCCGCCTGCCCCAGCCCGAGGAGCTGGCCGGCTTCTCCGCCAAGCTGACCGCCAACGCCCCGCTGCACGAGGCGATGCGCCACCACTTCGAGGGCTTCCCGGTCAACGCCCCGCCGATGGCGGTGGTCTCGGCGATGATCTCGACCCTGGCCTGCTTCCACCACCAGTTCCTCACCATCGAGGACGACGCCCACTTCGAGGAGCTGGCCGCCCGCCTGATCTCCAAGGTGCGCACCATCGCCGCCTACGCCTACAAGCGCAGCCAGGGCCGTCCGTTCATCTATCCCGACCCGCGGCTGCGCTACTGCGCCAACTTCCTGCACATGATGTTCTCGATGCCGTACGACCAGTACCTGGTCGACCCGGACATCGAGGACGCGCTGAACCTCATCTTCATCCTGCACGCCGACCACGAGCAGAACTGCTCGACCACCACCGTCCGCGTGGTCGGGTCGTCGAAGGCGAACCTGTTCGCCTCGTGCGCCGCCGGCGTCAGCGCCCTGTGGGGCCCGCTCCACGGCGGCGCCAACGTCGAAGTGATGGAGATGCTCGACAAGATCCACAAGGGTGGCGTGACCCCCGAGGCCTACCTCGCCCAGGCCAAGGACAAGAGCAACCCCGCCCGCCTGATGGGCTTCGGCCACCGCGTCTACAAGAACTACGACCCGCGGGCCAAGCTGCTGCAGCAGGCCTGCGAGCGCGTCTTCGCCAAGCTGAAGCGCAAGGACCCGCTGCTCGACATCGCGCGCAAGCTCGAGGAGCTGGCGCTGAAGGACCCCTACTTCGTCGATCGCAAGCTCTACCCCAACGTCGACTTCTACTCCGGCCTGATCTTCCGCGCGATCGGCATCCCCACTGAGATGTTCACGGTGATGTTCGTGATCGGCCGCTTGCCCGGCTGGATCGCCCAGTGGAAGGAGCAGCACGACATGGAGTCCGGCAAGATCGTCCGCCCGCGCCAGGTCTATACCGGCAAGACGATCAACGACTTCGTGCCGATGGAGCAGCGCATCAAGGCCTGACGCTGGACTCGCCGGAGCGAGGCGCTATGAAGCCGCCTCGCTGGTACGGGGACATAGCTCAGTTGGTAGAGCGGTTCGTTCGCAATGAACAGGTCTGGGGTTCAAATCCCCATGTCTCCACCAGAAATGAAGGAAGCCCGGCCGGAAGGCCGGGCTTCCTTCATTTCTGGTGGTACCTCGCTCCGCTTCAAATCCTTCCTGGACCACAAGGCGAGGCGAGGGCGCCTCGCAGCCGGTCGGGCGGGGGCGCCCGCGCTCCGCCTACAGCAGGCCCACCTGCTCGGCCTGCACCGTCAGCACGCCGAAGGATTCCATCAGCTTGCCGCTGATGCGCAGCGGGGCGCCGCTGTCGAGCAGGTTGCCGTAGGCCTTGTAGGCGTCGGGGAACCACACCGTCTCGACCAGGCCGGTCTCGTCCTCGATGGTGGCGAAGGTCATCGCCCGGGCTCCCTCGGTGGTTTTCGCGTCGACCTGCTTGCGCGTGACCGGCAGGCCGATCACCGTCACCTGGCGGTTGCGCATGGCGATCGACAGCTCGGCAGTGCGGACGCGGCGGGCGGGCAGGCGGTGGAGCAGCAGCGGGTGGTGCTCGGGCAGGAAGCCGAGGGTGCGCAGCCGCTGCGGACGCGGGTCGAGTTCGGGCAGCGGTGGCGGCTCGGGGTCGGCGTCGGGCTCGCGCGCCATGGTCAGGTCGATCCACTGCTCGTCGGGATCCGTCTCGCGCAGGCGCGGCGGCGGCCGCACCGCCAGCACCTCGACCAGCCAGACGCGCTGCGCCGGGGTATACGTCACGGTGATGGCGTCGAGCGCCCCAGCATGCAGCAGCGCTTCCAGCCGGGCAGTGTCGAGAGCGCAGCGCCGGCGCAGGTCGGCGATGCCGGCGAACGACGCGCGGCGGCGCTCGCGCACGATGCGCTCGGCCGCCGGCCGGCCGAGGTGCGGCACCAGATGGAAACCGCAGCGGATCGCTCCGCCCCCTTCGGGCGCCGTCTTCCACGCGCTGTGCAGCACGCAGGGGCCGCGGATGGCGACGCCGCGACGGCGGGCGTCCTCGAGATAGCAGCCGGGGCTGTAGAAGCCGCCTTCGTTGGCGACGACGCGGGCGAGGAACACCGCCGGGTGATGCGCCTTCAACCAGGCGCACTGGAACGAGACCATGGCGTAGCTGGCCGAGTGCGCTTTGCAGAACGAGTAGCCAGCGAACGAACTGATCATGGCCCAGACCAGTTCGCACACCTCGCCATCGGTGCCGCTGGCGGTACAGCCGGCGCGGAACTCGCTCTCGAAGCGATGCACGTCGGAATTGCTCCCCCAGGTTCCGAGAGCCTTGCGCAAGGCGTTGGCCCGCGCGTCGTCGAAGCCGGCGAGGCGCTGCGCCACCAGCATGACGTCCTCCTGGTAGGACAGTACACCGTAGCTGTCGGACAGCAGTTCGCGCAGGACCGGATGCGGGAACCACGCCGGATCGATGCGCCCGGTGCGGCGGTGCTGGTGCAGACGTTCGAGATAGGTGTCGATCCAGCGGCTGGCGGCCGGACGGATGATCGAGCTGTGCACGACCAGGCGGTCGAACTCGCCGCTGCCGGCCTTGGCCTGCAGCTGGCGCATCGCCGGGCTCTCGATGTAGAAGCAGCCGAGGGTGTCGCCGCGGGCGACCAGTGCGCTGGTCAGCGGATCGTCGGCCGGCGCCCAGCGCAGCTCGTCGATCGCGATGCCCATGTTCCGGAGATCGACCAGGCTGTCGCGCACCACTGCCAGGGCGCGGTTGCCGAGCAGGTCGATCTTCACCAGCCCCATCGCCTCGGTGCCGTCCTTCTCCCAGGGGAGGGTCGGCAGGCCGGCACCGTCGATGCGCTTGGCCGATGGGTGCAACGGGGCGAGATCGCCGACCGGCTCGCTGGTGATGACGATGCCGCCGCAGTGCAGGCCCAGATGGTGCGGAGCGTCGACCACACGCGCCGCCGCCGCCAGCAGCGCCGGCCACGGGCCATCGAGGCAGGCTGGAATGCCGTAGCGATCCTCGGCGCGCAGGCGGTCGCGCACCGCGCTGATCGCGACGTCGGATTCGCCGGCGGCGCGGGCGACGGCGCGCAGTGCGCCCCAGCGGCGCAGACGCAGGTGGTTGGCCACCGCCGCGACATGCCCGGCACCGTAGGTCGCCAGCGCGGCGCGCAGCACGTCGTCGCGCTCGTCCCAGGGGAAGTCGATGTCGAGGTCCGGCGGGTCGGCTCGCGACGGGGCGAGAAAGCGCTCGAACAGCAGATTCCAGCGCACCGGATCGACGTTGGTGATGCCGAGGCAGTAGCACACCAGGCTGGAGGCGCCGCTGCCGCGGCCGCAGGTCCGCCGCATGCCGACCAGGTCCGCCACCGTCAGGATATAGCCGCAGAAATCCTTCTGCGCGATCACCCTCAGCTCGCGCGCCAGACGCTCGCGCACCGCCGGCGGCAGCGGTTCGCCGTAACGCGCCCGGGCGCCCTGCGCCGCGCGGCGGGTCAGCTCGGCCTCGGCGTCGGCGTGCAGCGACGGTGGCATGTGCCACGAACCGCCCGGCCGGTGCACGCAGCGCGCCGCCAGCGCCGCACCAGCAGCCAGCAGCTCAGGATGGCGGAGATAGGCGCGGCGCATGCGCGGCAACAGGGTGAGGTCGCCATCGCCGCCAACCTCGCGCCCCTCGCGCTCGCGCAGGCGGGCGAGCACCGGGGCCGAAGCGCGGTCGCCAGGCGCGATGTGTGCCAGCTCGGCCACCGCTGCCGCCGGGCAGCCGCCCGGCCCGGGATCGGGTTGTTCCCCCGAACGCCACCACACTTCGGCCCCAGCCGCGTCCCACACCGCGACTCCGCCGCGCACCAGCGCCACCAACCCGTCGAGACCAGGGCGCAGGTGGCCGGCCGCCCATGATGCGGGCTCGCTGTACTTCCAGGTCAGCAGCCGGCACAGGCTGCGGTAGCCGTCGGCCTCCGGCGCCAGCAGCAGCACGTCGTCGCCCTGCCAGCGCACGGTGGCGCCGATCGCGACCCGGTCGCGGCCCCAGGCTGCGAGGGCGGCTGGCAGGCTGCACAGATCGTCGCGATCGGCGAGCACGGCCAGCGGGATGCCCAGCGCCTGCAACGCTTCGCCCCAGGCCTGCGGGCTGCACGAGCCTTCCAGCGGGCTGTGGTGGGTACGGATGGCGAGCAGTGGCTGCAACCCCTCCACCTGCGATTCGACCGGGGCCATACAGACACCATGGGTCTGTATAGAGTCATTCAAGGAGCTTCGTACCATCCCCCTAACAGCGAATAGACTGGTCGATCTAACCATGCCCCATCGCACCGCCCTCCTCCTGCTCTGCATCCTCAGTCCCGTGCTCAGCTGCGCCCTGGCAGTCGGAACACCCTGGTGGATCGCCTGCACTGGCGCCGTCGTCCTGGCCGCCGTGGCCGCTGGGCTGGCCCTGCACTGGACGCAACCAGTGGTAGCGAAAACCGTCCGCACTTCTGCCTCCAGCCTGCCGCCGACCATCCTCGCCGAGGCCGGGCGCGCCCGCGAGTCGGCCATCGCGCTGTCCGCTGCCGTAGTCGACCTGCTGAGTACCGCCGAAGTGACGACCGAGCGGTCTCGCTCAGTGGCGACCGCCGCCGAGCGGGTCAGCGCCGACACCCAGAGCATCGCCGCCGGCGCCGAGGAGATGTCAGCGACGGTGCGTGAGATCGCCTCGACCACCAGTGAGGCGGCTCGGGTCGCCAGCGAAGCGGCGAATCTGGCGGGCGATGCCGAAGCAGCGGTCAAGCGCCTGGGCGTCAGTTCGCAGGGCATCGGCACAGTGGTCGACGCCATCTCAGGCATCGCCGAGCAGACCAATCTGCTGGCGCTGAACGCCACCATCGAGGCAGCGCGCGCCGGTGACGCCGGTCGCGGCTTCGCTGTGGTCGCCAGCGAGGTCAAGAACCTCGCCCACCAGACCGCCGAGTCGACCGCCGACGTCGGACGGCGCATCGCCGCGATCCAGGCCGACACCAGTGCCGCGATAGCCGCGATCAACGCCATCTCGCAGCGCATCGGGCGGCTCAACGAGGTGCAGCAGACGGTGGCGAGCGCGGTCGAGGAGCAGTCCGCCACCACCCAGGAGATGTCGCGCACCATCGCCAGCACCGCCCAAGGCGCCAGCACCATCGCCAGCGATATCGCCGGGGTCAGCGAGGACGCGGCCCTCGCCGCCATGTCGACCGTGATCGTACGCGACCTCGCAGCGGGGACGGCGCAGGCCAGCGAAAGCGTGCTCATCGCCCTCGGCGGCGCCGCCACGACCAAGGACCACGGCGTGCCGGCGGACCTGTTCGACCGCGTGATCCGCGCCCATATCGCCTGGCGTACCAAGCTGGTCGCCGCTATCGATGGCAAGCAGATCCCCGAGCGGGCTGCGGCCGCCGACCACACCGCCTGCGAGCTGGGCAAGTGCCTGATCGCCGCACGCGACCGCCTCTCCGCCCATCCCGACTTCGCCACCCTGGTCGACCAGCACCAGCGCTTCCATGCCGAAGTCGGCAGGATCGTCGACCTGATCGCGGCCAAGCGCCTCGACGAGGCGCGCAACGAACTCGCCACCGGGGCCTTCGCCCTGGCCTCGGAGAAGACCCTGGCGCTGATCGCCCGGCTCAAGCCGATGGGCTCCACCGCCGGCATGGCCGCGCTGGCCTGGTCGCCCGAATACGCCACCGGCGTGGCCGTGGTCGACGCCCAGCACCAGGAGCTGTTCGCCCGCGTCGCCGCCCTGCACAGCGCGATGATGTCCGGCGCCGGACGCGCCAAGGTGATCGAACTGGTCGGCTTCCTCGCCGACTACACCGTCAACCACTTCGCCGAGGAGGAGGCGCTGATGGTGCGCGCCCGCTACGCCGACCTCGACCAGCACCGCGGCCTGCACCAGACCCTGCTCGGCCAGGTCGGCGACCTGCGCGCCAAGCTCGACCGCGGCGACACGCTGAAGACGCTGGAAGTCACCGAGTTCCTCGGCGGCTGGCTGCGCCACCACATCCTCAAGGTCGACCACGCCTACGTCCCGGCGATGCGCACCGCGGGGCTGAACTGACGGTCGATGCTGGCGGACCAGCGCCAGCCACGCTAGGCTCGGAGTATGCCCCTGCTCCACGTCCAGGACCGTCAACTGCGTGTCGGCGGCCCGTTCACCATCGGCCGCGCCAAGACCTGCAACCTGTGCATCAGCCACGGCTCGCTCAGCCGCGAGCACGCCCGCCTCTATCCCGAGGGCGAGGACTGGATGGTCGAGGACCTGCACTCGGCTAATGGTACCACGGTCAACGGCCGACCGCTGGTCGCCGGACCGGTGAAGCTGGCCGACAACGACGTCATCGCAGTCGGCGAGATCACCCTGCGTTTCGCCCTGCCCGAGCGTCCGGGTCTGGAACTGGCGCCGGCGGACACCGCGCCGGCGACGCTCGATCCGCGCAAGCTGCCCGGCACCACGCTGGCCGGCTACGCGGTGAAGACGCTGGAACGCCAGGAGGTCGCGGGCCCGCTGTTCCAGGCGGTGCACGCCAAGACCGGCCGAGCGGTGCTGCTGTGGGTCCTCGACCCGCGCATCGAAGGGCAGGAAGAGACCGACTTCTTCCGCCGCTTCACCGACACCCTGACCACCGCCGCCGGGCTGAAGCATCCCGACCTGATCCGCGTCTACCAGGTCGGCCGCGAGCAGGGTTTGATCTGGTACGCCACCGAACCGGCCAGCGGCTCGACCCTGGCGCAACTGGTCCATCAGGGCTTCACTCCGGCGCGCGCGGTCACCACCGTGCTGCGCGCCTGCCGGCTGCTGCATGCCTACCACGAGGCCGGCCTGGTGCATGGCGACCTCAAGCCGGCGCTGCTGCATGTCGACGAGGCCGGCCGGGTACGTCTGGGCAGCTTCGGCCTCGCCGGACTCAACAGCGCCAATCGCCGGATGCTGCAGGCCGAAGGCGCGACCCGACAGGTCTTCTACCTCTGCCCGGTGCAGGCGGCGAGCGGCGACTGCAACGTGAAGAGCGACATGTATGGACTCGGCTGCATCCTGGTGCAGCTGCTGACCGGACGGCCGCCATTCATCGGCAACAACTTCCAGGAGGTGCTGGTGGCGCACCGCGAACAACCGGTGCCGAAGCCGGCGGCAGCGCTCGGCGTCCCGCCGCTGCTCGACGAGGTACTCGACGGCATGCTGGCCAAGGATCCGTTCTCGCGATATGACAACCTGGAACCGGTGATCCGAAATCTGGAGACTCTTGAGGCGATGATCACGCCGGCCTAGCTAGGGCTGACGACGGAACGTCCCGGTCTTGATGCGGCGCGAGATGCGCCGGGTCTCGACCCCGTCACCGCGGCTGCAATCGAGCTGGGCCCGGCAGTGCAGGTCGTGAACGCCGCCCTCGACCGCGATGTGGAAGCGGCCGTGCGCGATCTCGAACTGCCCGAGTTCGATCTTGTCGTTGGTGCCGAAGGACAGGCGATGCCGACCGAGGTCCTTGCCGTCCTTGCTCACCTCGACCACGCCGCCGCGCACGTAGAGCTGCTCCTCGGACTCGTTGACCACGGTGACGATGACCTCGCAACCCTTGGCGCCGAGGTCGCGGATCTCAAGCTGCTGGCTGATGCCGTCGATGTCGGCCATGGCTGTCCCCTCCGCCGTCAGCGTAGGAGAACAGGCATGACGGGACAAGGCGCGTCTGCCAGCTCTCGAAGCCGTCGCACCGGGGCCTGGCCCTGGCGGCGGCGCCCCGGCGCCCATCCTCGCCTCCGTGCGCGACCTGCTGCGCTGGTTCTGGGCCTACCGCCGCTGGTACGCTGCCGGGCTGCTCGCCCTGGTGGTGGTCGATGCCCTGCAACTCGCGACCCCCTTCCTGGTGCGGCGGCTGATCGACGACCTCGGCCACGCCGAGGGCGGGCGCATCGCCCTGCTCTGCGGCGGCATGCTCGGCATCGCCGCCGCCCTGATCGGCCTGCGCTTCCTCTGGCGCTGGTGGATCATCGGCGCCGCCCGCCGCATCCGCCGTGACCTGCGCGACGATCTGCACCGTCGATTGCTGCGCCTCGACGCGGTCGGTCGAGGCGGCCGCAGCACCGGCGAGCTGATGGCTCTCTCGGGCAACGACCTCGATGCGGTGGCCAACGCCAGCGGCATGGGCGTCCTGGCCCTGTTCGACGCCTCGTTGATGATCGCCTTCGCCTTCGGCGGCATGCTCCACCTCGACGTCCGCCTGGCCCTGCTGGCGGCGCTGCCGCTGCCGCTGATCGCGCTGCTGCAGTGGTGGGCCGGCCATGCCATCCACCGCCGCTTCCTGGTGGTGCAGGAGGGATTCGGCGAGCTGACCGAACGGGTGCGCGCCGCCCTGGGCGGCATCCGCACCCTGCGTGCGCACGCCGCCGAGGCCGGGATCGAGGCAGGGCTGGAGGCGGCCAACCGCGCCAACCTCGACGCCAATCTGCGACTGGCGCGGATCAACGCCCTGTTCGAGCCGGCCATCGCCCTGTGCGCAGGCCTGGCGCTGTCGATCGTCATCGGTGTCGGCGGTGGCATGGTCATCGACGGACTCCTCAGCATCGGCGACCTGGTCGCCTTCACCGCCCTGCTCGCCATGCTCGCCTGGCCGATGATCGCCATCGGCTGGGCAGTGAACCTGCTCTCGCGCGGCACCGCCTCGTCAGGCCGCCTGCGCGCCGCGCTCGATGCCGAACCGGCGGTGCACGATCCTGCGCAGGCGCATCCCCTGCCCACCGCACCCGGCCTGGCGCTGCGCGACGTCGCCTGGATGCCGCCGGGGTCGACGCGGATGGTGCTCGACGGCATCGATGCCGTGGTACCCGCCGGCGGCGTGCTCGGCATCGTCGGCCCGACCGGCGCCGGCAAGAGCGTGCTGGCCGATCTGCTGGTGCGGCTCGCCGATCCGACCCGCGGCACGGTGCTGCTCGGCGGTGTCGACCTGCGCTGGCTGCGCCTGCGCGAGTTGCGCCGCGCCGTCGCGCTGGTGCCGCAGGAGCCGACCATCTTCGCCATGAGCCTGCGCGAGAACCTCACCTTCGCCCGCCCGGAGGCCGATGCGGCGGAGATCCACGCCGCCCTCTCCGACGCCGCCCTGGACGAGGAGGCCGCCCGCCTGCCGCAGGGCCTCGACACCCTGCTGGGCGAGCGCGGCGTCGACCTCTCGGGCGGCCAGCGCCAGCGCC